>CALLKF010000200.1 GCA_938008535.1 uncultured Saprospirales bacterium
GCGGCTACACCGCACACGAGCATGTACCACAAGTAGACCTCATCAACATGAACGGACGTATGTATGTATGATGCTCTTGTCTTGTGTTCCTTAGAATCAAAAGTGTTTACTGATTAAGCCAGTCTATAATTGGATAGAATTTATGAATCTCTGTGAAAACTCCATGCACCTCTGCGATAATTATTGAAATCTATCAATCCTGATTCAGACAAACAAATCAGCTAATTAACCCATCCGCTAATTCGCTAATTAAGCAATTCGCTAATTAACCAATTCACTAATTAAATTCCTGTCAAAAAGTCCGTCCCATTCAATATCACACCATCGTCACACCTAACTATCACAAAATCAATCAGTAGAAACAAAATTGTAATCAATTCGGTGACTTTTGTAACCAATTCGGTCAAAATTGTAACCAATTCAGACCCGAATGTATGTAATTCGGTTTAATATGTAGACTGCTCGGAAGCGCCTGTAACAAATTCGGAAGCATCTGTAACCAGTTTGGAAGCTCCTGTAAGTAATTCGGTGAATTCTGTCAGTAGTTCTGTCAAGTCTGTAACCAATTCGGCGGCAGATGTATGTAGTTCGGTTTAATAGGTATACAGTTCGGAAGCGTCTGTAAGTAATTCAGAACCAACTGTAACCAAATCAAAAAGCACTGTAATCAGTTCGGAAACAGCTGCATAAACGTCTATCGCATCTGTAACCAGCTCGGAAACTGCTGCTATCGCTCTCATCGAATCTGTAGGTATAGTGAAATTAGTAGGTAAATTTTCGTAAATACCATCCAAATGTTTTCCTTAAATTAACAATCTGTTGTTTGATTTCCACAATATAAATTTTTACGCAAAATGTCCGTATCTTTCTAAGCTATAATTAATTCTATTTTATGAAGAAGTTTTTGAGTTTATTTTTGTTTAGTTGTATTGGATTCACAGTTTCCGCAATTGTATTTTTAATTGATCCTTCTATAACTATTAATCCGCTTTCGCCATCCGTTATTTGCTCTGATGGAACAGATACTTTGGTTTATTCTGTGTCTTCTTCATCTATTCCACCAAATACAAATGTGGTAGTTTATCAAAGTACAGATAGTACGTTCAATCCTTATTTAGGTCAAGGTGACAGCATAGGTTACGTACAAGGCGATACAGCATCATCTTCGCAAATTACTTCTACTTGTCCAAAGATATTAGGTATTTTTATAGATGCATGTAATGATAGCGGACGATTAGAACCAGCAAATGAATATATGGTCATTACATCTGGACAAGGTTTCAGAGCTGCCAACTTAAAAATTGATTTACCAAATACCAATCTTAGAGACATCAACACAGGTTCAAATCCATGTTCTTTTGGCACGCCTTCAAATGCATTGATGACTTTATTAAGAACTGGCTTTTGCAATAGCTCAAATTTAATTGCTGCTAGCCAGGCAGATTCTATTCCACCAAATGCATTAGTAATTGTTTTTACTGGCGCAGGAACAGATTATCCGTATAATTTAAGCAGATTTTGCCAAACGGGTCAAAAAGTATACATTTTACAAAATTCATGTACCAATGGTTCTGGTGCTTTCGTAAATAATGATGCAGCTGGAACAACATGCTCTGGTGCAGCAGCAGGAACAAGATACAGAACGACTACTTTATCGAACAGAAACTGTTTTGATGAATTGACTTATGACAGATGTGGTTTAAATGAGTTTGATGGCGCAAATCCAAATGCAAACGACGGAAACTATGTCATCAGATTGCAAAATACGGATACGTCATCGGTTGCCAATGGTGGAATTCAAAACAATGCAGCAGACAGATGTAATGGTATTGTGTTAGATACCATCATTAAAACAAAAATCTTAAAATATGCTATTCCGCAAAGTCAATGTAACACAGGAAAGCATTTTATTAAAGCTATTACACATCCAAACGGAACACAACCGATTTCAAATTCATTCAGTTATCAATTAATTTGTAATGATGTAAGAGCTACATCAACTACAACCAATATTTGCAGTGGCGATTCAGTAAAAATAGGCATTTCATCAACTGATCCAAATGCAACGTTTAGTTGGACAACTTTTGGTGGAACTGGCATTACTGGACAAGCAAGTGGCACAGGAAATACGATCAAACAGTTACTAACCTATTCTGGAACTACAAAAGACAGCTTAATCTACAACATCACTTCAAACGATGCAGGTTGCACAAAAACAACGAGTGTAAAAGTAGTAGTAAATAAATGTACTGTCTGTGTTCCAAATTTTACAGCACCAGATACAGTATGTTTAGGAACAAGTGTAACAATTAATAATCTTACAACTTGTGGTGCATCATATGACTGGAATTTTTGTAAGCAAGAATTAATTCAAGGTGCAACAGGTAATAATTTAGGTGCAATTACTGGAATGCCAACTCGACCAGTTTCTATTCAAATATTTAAAGAAGGTGTTAATTGGATAGGGTTTGTTGGTAATGACGCACCACTACCAGGTACACCACTAAGAAGATTAAATTTTGGAACAAGTTTAAACAATATACCAACTGCAACTTCATTGCCTACATTTAATCAATTAGCTATACCGCGTATTATACGTTTTATTAAAGAAGGAACAGATTGGTATGCAATTGTTATCTCAGGAAGAGATAACAATGCTAGTAATTATCAAGGTTGTGCAATATTGTTTTTTGGGAATAGTTTATTAAATACACCTACGTTATATAAAGATTTAGGAAATTTAGGTGGTTTAATTGGTGGTAATGAATCCATGTCAGGAGTTAGCTTAGAAAAATCTGGAAATAATGTAATTGCGATAGTTTCTACTTTTGAAGGCGTGGCAAATAGTGGTAATATTTATAGAATTAATTTTGGAACATCTATAACAAATCTAAATCCGACCAAAGAAGCACTCGGCAATTTTGGAGTATTCACAAGATTAAATACAATTAAATTTATAGAAAATAGAGATAATTGGTATGGTTTTGCCGCAAATGATGGTTATCCAAATAATCCAACGAATGACAAATTATACAGATTAGATTTCGGTACATCGTTACTAAACACTCCAACTGTAGTTAGTTTAGGAAATCCAAGTGGTAAAATGAACAGAGTTTCAGACTTATTATTATATAATGATTGCGAGTCATTAAAATTATTAGGTGCAAATTATGGTTCTACTCCAAATGATTTAATTAGTTTCCAATTACCTAACGGAATTACTTCAAATAACCTAAGTGCAACTTCTTTTGGAAATATTGGTTCTTTAAACAGTCCAGGTAGTTTTTCACATGTCTTAATTGAAAACGGACAGAAATATGTATTTATTACAAATGCTAATAATAGTACTATAAGTAGAATAAATATTGAGCCGGTTTGTAGTTCAATTGGTATTTCATCTTCAACACAATTCAATCCACCTGTTTTTACAGCAGATTCTTTAGGTACAATTACGGTATCTTTAACAATAGACAAGAATTTACCAACTGAGTTATCAACTTGTCAAGAAATTGTAGTAATCAATAATCCAAAACCAGATGCACGCATCAATCAAATCTCATGTGCTACAGATTCTATTCGTTTATCTGTAGCAAACGTAGATGCTAATACAACTTATTCTTGGACTGGTCCAAATGGTTTCACTGCAAATCAACCAAGAGTATCTATTAAATTTAATTCACCAGCACAAGAAGGCGACTACATTGTTACTTCAACTGGTTTTTGTGGTGCGAAAAAAGATACGGTTTCATTTGTAACACCAAATCTTCAATTATCTGTTTCTGGTAGTGGTGAAGTATGTAACGGAAGTTCTGTTACCTTAATTGCCAATGGCCAATTCGACTCTGTTCGTTGGAGCAATGGCACTTTAGGTAATCAAAATACAGTGACTGTTGCTGGTGATTATACAGCATTTGCCTATTTAAATGGTTGTAATGCAGCAACTACAGTTCGTGTAACACAATGTCAGCAACAAATTTGCAATCCAACGATTACTGGAAATAAAGAATTTTGCCAAGGCGATTCCATAATTTTAGATGCAGGTACTGGCTTTACTTCTTATTTATGGAATACAGGTGCAATAACTCAAACAATTGTAGTTAAAACAACTGGAAAATTTATAGTAAATGTGACAGGTCAAAGTTGTACAGGAAAAGATTCAGTACAAGTAATTTCAAATCCATTACCAACGCCAACAATTTCTGGAAATACATCATTCTGTAATGGTGGTTCCACCATTCTGACAGTAAATGGTCAATACGATTCTGTGCGTTGGTCAACAAATGCTACTACAACATCTATTACGGTTACACAAGCTGGAAACTTTTCAGTTACAGTATATAATAAAGGTTGTTCTGGTTCTGCAAATGTAGATGTTACAGCAGGAATTTTAAATGTTTCCATCTCAGGTGATAATGTACTTTGTGGAGGCACAACAGGTACTTTAACTGCCATAGGTACTTTTGATTCAGTTCGTTGGAATACCAATGCAACTACAACTTCTATTAATATTACACAATCAGGAACGTATAGTGTTACTGCATACAGTAATAGCAGTGGTTGTTCTGGAACTGCATCATACAATGTAGCACGTATAAGTATAGATTATTTCTTAGATAAAAAATTAGATTCCATTTGTACTGGTGATACAGCTAAATTTATTTTATCAGCAGGTGATTTAGGATCTTCACCTGTAGATACTTTTTCATTCACTCAACCAGGTAGATATCTTATTTCTTATCAAACACCAAATTGCGGTTTGTTTACGGACAGTGTTGTAGTACTTGGAAAATCAATCAGCAAACCAACGATTACAGGAAATCTATCTATTTGCCAGCAGCAATCAACAACATTAGATGCAGGTGCAAATTATGATAGTTACGCATGGCAACCAAATGGAGAAATAACACAAACAATTGTAGCAAGTCAACCCGGAACATATACTGTGACTGTTAAAAAAGGAAATTGCTCTTCAAGTAATGCTGTAACCGTAGTTCAAACACCTTCTTTAAATCCGTTTAGTTTAGGAAATGATACTGCATTTTGTGGTAATTTTTCTAAAGTATTGTCTACAGGAAATCAAACAACAGTTTGGAGTACTGATGTAACGGCTGCGCAAATCACTGTTACTCAAGCAGGACAAATTATTGCAACTATTTCAAATAATTGTAATACAGTTTCTGATACGATTGTTATTACTCAAAATTCTATTCCATCCGTATTTATTGGAAATGACACTGCTTTTTGTGATGGCGAATTATTATTAAGTGCACCATCTGAAATGCGTTCATACATTTGGAATAATGGTTCTACTGGACAATCTATAACAGTTACTCAAGAAGGAACCTATTCTGTTAAAATTACAGATGGAAACAATTGTTCTAATTCAGATTCAATAACTATTACTTCTAATTGTTTAAATGATATTTGGATTCCAAATGCATTTTCGCCAAATAATGATGGTGTAAATGATGTATTCATGGTTCGTGGAAATCCGCAAAATACCACTATCGAAAAAATGTTAATCTACAATCGTTGGGGCAACAAAGTATTTGAAGCAAATAATATTTTGCCTAATGATAAAACAACTGGCTGGAATGGAACCTACAAAGGAGCAGATGTGCCATTTGAAGTTTATGGTTATTATGTAGTTGCAAAATTTAAAAATGGTGAAAAACAAATATTGAAAGGAAATGTTACAGTAGTGAAGTAGAAGATATTATAGATGAAATAGGATAGATTTTTTTTATGAAAAAGATAATTTTAATTGTATTTAGTTTTTTGATTGCTTGCGTTTCAAACGCACAAACATTAACTATTACATCTGCTTCACCAAATGTTATTTGTGGAAATGGAAGCACTGATACATTTAGTTATAAAGTAACAGGAAGTAATATCCCTGCAAATGCAAACATAGTAGTTTATGAAAGTACAATTGCTGGATTTAATCCATATTTAGGCCAAGGTGATAGTATTTCTGGTATTAGAGGTGATTCTTTAAAACAACCAGATGGCTGTATTAAAATGTTAGGTTTATTTATTGATGCATGTTTAGATGGCGGTGGCGACGAAGGTCAAAATGAATATATGACTATTTCATCAGGTGCAGGAATAAAAGTAAGTAATTTAGCTATTGATTTTGGTAAATCAAATAATAATCAAGGTACATTTGCACTTAATAAGGATATAAATTTTGGTGTATCACCTTGTACATTTAAACCAACGCCACAAGCAGCACTCATGGCAGATTTGCGTGCAAATGCACCTTGTAGTGCTGTTAATATTATTGCTGCAGGTCCAACAGATTCTATACCACCAAACGCTATTATTTTATTATTTACAAGTGACGACGTAAGGTCAAGCTATAATATGAGTAGTTTATGTGCGAAAGGTTTTCCTATTTATGTTTTACAAAATGAATGTAGAAGAGACGCTGGTGCTTTTAGTAATATAAGTAATACATCGCAAAATTGTAATACAGATTCCAACCGTTACCGACATTATGTGGTTAGAAACTTAGCAACAGGATGTTATGATAGCTTAGTGTATGACAGATGCCATTCGCAAACTGGGTTTGGAGACGGAACATATGTTGTTAATTTGCCTGGTGTTGATACTTTAAGCGTTGCGAATGGAGGTATTAAAAATAATCCAGGTAATTCATGCGAAGGTATCAATTTTACTACTGATGGCTTAGATTATTCTCAAATTGTAAAAAGTTCGGATACCACTTTTAAATTTGTAATACCTCCTGCATTTTGTAATACAGGTTTTCATTATATAAAAGCTATTCTAAATCCAGGAACACCACAGGTTACCTCAAATACCATTCAATATAAATTAGTTTGTTTAGATGTTGCTACGAATATATCACGACAAGAAATTTGCAGCGGACAAACTGCACCATTTTCTATTTCAAGCACAGATGCAAATGCTACTTTTAGCTGGACTGTTTCTGGTGGTGCAGCCATTACTGGTGCAAGTGCTGGTAATGGAAATTCCATCAACCAAACATTAATCTATAATGGTGCGACTAGAGATAGTTTAATCTATACAATTACTGCAAACGACGCTGGTTGCACTAAAACAACTAGTGTAAAAGTAGTTGTTAAAAATAATTCAGTATCGATACCAAACATTGGAAACGATACAACATATTGTGGCTCATTTAGTAGAAATCTTTCTACAGGAAACGCCTCTACAGTTTGGAATAATAATATTGGATCACCATCTGTAACTGCATCTCAAATCACTGTATCGCAACCAGGAAAATATTGGGCAACTATTTCAGGAAGTTGTGGTTCTGTTTCTGATACTATAAACATTGTTCAATCTGCAGGTTTAACTTTCTCATTTGGTGGAAATACTTCTGTTTGTCAAGGTAGTACAACTACTTTAGATGCTGGTTCTGGCTTTGATACGTATATTTGGAATACAACTGCTAATTCACAAGCAATTGTTATTTCTACACCTGGCAAATATTGGGTTGATGTATTCAAAAATGGTTGCAAAGGAAGCGATTCAATTACAGTAACACAAATAGCAAAACCAACACCATTTTCTTTAGGAAATGATACAGCAATTTGCGGTGCAGTTTCTAAAAATTTATCATCTGGAAATCCAGCTACAACTTGGACTTTAGATGGTAGTTTTATCACAACTGCTGCAGCTATTACGGCTACTCAATTTGGACAATACATTGCAAAAGTAACGAACAGTTGTGGTACTGTTTCAGATACGTTAAATATCACTCAAATAAATACGCCAACACCAATAAACATTGGTAATGACACATCATACTGCGGAACATTTTCCAGAAATTTATCTACAGGAAATGCAGCTACGATTTGGAATAATAATATTGGAATTCCTTCTACAACTGCCGCGCAAATTACAGTAACACAAGCAGGAAAATATTGGGCAACCATAAACGGATCTTGTGGTTCTGTTACAGATACTATTAATATTGTACAATCACCTGGTTTGCCATTTTCTTTTGGCGGAAATACTTCTGTTTGTCAAGGTAGCAATACAACCTTAGATGCTGGTTCTGGTTATGATTCTTACATTTGGAATACAGCTTCAAATTCACAATCAATTGTTGTTTCTTCACCAGGAAAATATTGGGTTGATGTGTTCAAAAATGGTTGCAAAGGAAACGATACCATTATTGTAACACAAATTGCAAAACCAACTGTTTTCTTTTTAGGAAACGATACCACTTATTGTGATGCATTTTCACGACAGTTAAGTACTACTTCAAATAATACAGTTTGGAATAATAATGCAAATGTTCCAAGTTCAAATGGTACTCAAATTACAGCAACTAAAGCTGGAAAATATTGGGCAACCATTGCCAACTCTTGTGGTTCAGTTACTGATACCATTGAGTTATTTCAAAAATTTAGTCCAACAGCATTCAACTTAGGAAATGATTCTTCCGTATGTGGTTCGTTTATAAAAACAGTTTCAACTGGAAATAATGCAACTGTTTGGAATAATAATGTTGGATTACCTTCTGTTACTGCACCTCAATACACCATATCGCAAATAGGAAAATATTGGGCAACTATAACCAATTCTTGTGGTTCATTTACGGATACTATTGAAATTAAAAATGGCAGCAAATTATTGGTAAATATTGGAGATACTATTACAAAATGTACTGGTACTTCAGTAGTTCTAAATGCTGGTGCAGGTTTTACTTCATATGTTTGGAGTACAAGTGCACTAACTCAAACAATATCTGTTATAAATGCAGGAAGATATTTTGTTGATGTAACTAAAAATAGTTGTAAAGGAAGCGATACTGTTGAGGTAGTTGATATACAAAAACCAACCATTAATTCTTTAGGAAATGATACTACCTATTGTGGTACTTTCTCTCAAATTTTAGCAACTGGCAATTCTATAACAAAATGGAATACCAATGTTACTGCAGCTCAAATTACAATAAATAAAGGTGGCAAATATATTGCTACGATTACAAATGCTTGCGGTGCTATTTCTGATACAATTGACATTAAACAAAATCCATTGCCGATAGTCAGTATAGGAAATGATAGAGAATTTTGTGACAGCGTAGAACTTACCATTGCAAAAGGAATTTTTTCTTCCATATTATGGAATACAAACGATTCTGTAAATACTATTTTTGTAAAAGATGGTGGAATTTATTCAGTGCAAGTTATTGATACCAATAATTGTAAAAATTCGGATAGTGCCAATATCAAAAAAGTTTGTGATTATACCGTATATATGCCAAATGCTTTTTCACCAAACAACGATGGTATAAATGATATTTTATTTCCGTTAACTAAAATAAAAGGTGTCATCATTGAACGATTCGTGATATTTAATCGCTGGAATCAACGAGTTTTCGAATCGTATAATTTTGCTCCAAATGACAAAACTTTTGGATGGAATGGTGAATTAAAAAACACAGAACAAGAAGTAGATAGTTATACATACTTTATCAGAGCAATTTTACCAGACAACACTACTAAAGAATATAAAGGTGTGATTACTTTGTTGAAATAGTTTAATAAATACTAATTGGACTTGAACCAATAATTTCGTTATTTTTCTTTACTTGAATTTGATAAATTCCAATTGGTAATTTATTGTTGAATGAAATAAAATGCTCTTTCCCAAATGATAAAATTTGCTGCTGAACCAATTGTCCTAACGAGTTTATAACTTCAAGATGCACTATTTCATTGCTATTTACATCATATTTTAAATTGAAATTTCCAGTAGTTGGATTTGGATAAATGAGTAGAGTAGAAGCTGATTGCTTATATTTTACGGCAGTTGTAATTGGAATTAGTATTGTTTTTTTTATGCTATCAATATTGCAACTGTTTTGTGAAACCAAAGAAACTACATAAGTTCCAGCTTGCAAATATTGATGTGTTAGTGATGCTTGCGTAGAAATAGAATCATCGCCAAAATTCCAATTAAAATTAGTTGAATTTGAAGATGTATTAGTAAAAGTTACAGTATTATTACTTCCAACTAAAAAAGAAAAATTTGCTTTTGTAGTATCACAAGGCAATCCAGTGCAAGCTGTTGAATTCAATAAAAATCTTCTTGTAGAGGTTGTAATAGTATTACTCATACGTGTTTTTTGACCTTGAGTAAATATTCCGCGACCACCACAATAACTCATAATATTTTTAAACGACAATGCGCTGTCCGGACTGTTATTGCAAGTGCTTGATGTGCAATCTGATTTCTTGTGCGGTGGTGTATCGCACACTTGATCGCCTTGCAAAGAGCAGTTTGCGTTTGCAGGACAAGTTGTTTCAGTACTCGCTTGAAACGTATGAAACAATCCTAAACCATGTCCAATTTCGTGTGCCAAAGTAGAAGACGAATAACGCATTGCATTTGCAATTATCACCGTTCCATCATTTGAAAATTGATACCAAAGTGGAAACATAGCAAAGCCACCCCAATTTCCTGCAATTTTATTAACGACCCAAATATTGTAAACATAATCATGTGGCCAATTGCTTAAGTTTTTTGTTTGTGTTTCATCAGAACCAATTTCACCAACCAAAGTACCTTCAATATAACCAATTCCTTTCTCAACATAGTTTGCAAGTCCACTAGCATCTTTTCGGTTTATTCCATTACTTGGATTTCCAGCAGGATCAAACTGTGCTAAACAAAATTGAACTTCCATATCTACACCATCCGAAGATAGATTTCGCCAACGTTCATTGGCACCACGTACAGCTTCAAAAATTTGTTCGTCTGAAATATTTGTGCCAGTTCCAATTGGTTCACCAGTATGTAAAACATGCACTACAATAGGTATTTCTAGTACATTTCCTTGCATCTTATGTTGAGTAGAAGAAAGTAAACTTATAGATTTTAGATAATTTAAAAAAGTAGTATCTTTTAATTGATTGGTGTTGATGATTTCATTTGCACAGGTGGTTTCTTGCGCTTTTAACAAGCATGGAAATAGAAAATAAGAATTACATAAAATAAAAAGAATAATCATCTTGCGTTGATTACTATGACACGATAGATTAGATTTCAAATTAGTTTTAATGGTTTTCATTCTAAAGAATTATACCACAAGTTACAAAAATATTTTTTTGATAAAATAGATAGGAATGTTATAATTGAGCGCGCAACAATCCTTTTCTGAAAAATGGTGGTGTTAATGGCGCATATACTAATAACATATAACCATCAGATGAAGTACAGTTGTAATGGTACTTTTCTAATAATTGTTGCAGTAAATCATAGTCTTCATTATGATGATAAGTGCAAATAGAAAGTTTTATTTTATTTTGTTTTAACAGTTGATGTGCGCCATCTAAAATAGAACGTTCGTAACCTTCAACATCCATTTTTATAAAATCTACTTTTGTGTCTTTTAAAAATGCATCTAATGAAATGCAATTTTCATCATTATAATTTGAAACGTATTTGTTAATAATAGTAACTTTTTCTTTCCAAGGTTTATAGGTTGCTTCTAGCGCAGGAATCCATTTGGAATCTGGCTCGAACAAATATAAATGCTGGATATCTTCAATAATTTCCAATGCAAAATTTCCTTCTGCAGCACCAACATCTAAAACAGTATCATTTGTTAAAACTTTAAACTCAGTATTGGTATAGCAATGTGGTGATTTTGCATCTTGTTCTATCGACGTGCAATTGTAAGCATACTGCACTTTTTCAATAGTGTCGTAAGATGCATTGTAGTATAATTTTTTTCCATGATGTAAAACATAAAATAAATTATTGTCTGCATCTTTTGTTACTTCAATATGTTGTTGTTGATATTTTGTGACAAAATCATAAGGAAAAACATACGCGTAACCATCATCTGTGCTAAGTGTATTTAGATGTTTTATTTCAGATTCGTACGTTGTTTTTTTTGCAGGAAATTTTGTGTAATAGCTATTGATTTTTTTTACTAAGGAATCATAACTATCACCTGGAATATAAGCAAAACCTGCATGTTTGGGCAAAAGGTACAACTTTTGAATAAGTCGTTTGTATCTTTTAGGTAAGAGAAGTTTTATTTGATTGAGTAATTTCATGTAAGGACAAAAAGTTGAGAATTGATCAATTATAACACATCAACAACCCAACCAAATTTGTCATTAATAGTACATTTTTGAATGCCTTCTAATTCTTCTTTAAGTTGTTGTGCAATCACAAATGTTTTTTCATCCAACAAATAATCTTTTCCTTTGTAACCAAAACGATTGACAACATTAATCACAGCAGCCGTGCCAGTTCCAAACATTTCTGTTAATTTTCCACTTTCGTGTGCAGCAACAATTTCATCTATAGAAATTGGTCTTTCTTCTACAGCATAGCCAAAATCTTTTGCAATCTTAATAACACTATCGCGCGTAATACCTTCTAAAATAGTTCCATCCGTTTCTGGTGTCACTAATTTTCCATCTATCACAAAAAAGATATTCATCGTTCCAACTTCATTTGCATACTTCTTATGTTCACCATCTAACCATAAGATATCTTTGTAACCCATTTTTGTAGCTAATTCTCTTGGATATAACGTGCCAGCATAATTTCCTGCAGCTTTTGCGTTGCCATAACCACCTTTAGTTGAACGTACATAAGTATCATACACTAAGACAGAAATTGGTTCACCATAATAAGGTCCAGTTGGTCCAATAATAATGCAAAATAAATATCTATCAGAAGTACGTACGCCAATAAACGGCTCGGTTCCAATAATAAATGGTCGGATGTATAATGAACTTCCAGCTTTTTTAGGAATAAAATCTTTATCTAATTCTACTAATTTTTTAATGCCTTCCATAAATAAATATTCAGGAACTTCTGACATCGACATACGAACTGCCGATTTATTTAAACGTTCTAAATTTTTTTCTGGTCGAAATAAAACTATACCACTTTCATCTTGTTTGTAATATGCTTTCATTCCTTCAAAAACGGCTTGTCCATAATGAAAAACATTACACGCTGGACTTACTGAAATATTTTGATAAGGTTGAATTTTTGCAGATTGCCATTTGCCATCATAATATTCGCAAATCATCATGTGATCTGAAAAAGTTTTACCAAAAGGCAAGTTATTAAAATCAATTTCTGGCAACTTACTTTTAGTTACTGTTTCAACTTCAATGACTAGATTTTCTGGTTCTAAAACGTGTGCTGACATAAAATTGTATTTATATGCAAAGTAACGAAAAAAGGTGTTTAAATTTACAAACGATTAATAATTTAAGATTAAGTTGATAATATGGAACAGTTTTTTGTGATAAATAGAGAAAAAGAAGTTGAAATATCAGATGGATTTTTAGGAAATGTGTTTTTTTACGCAAAATCTAAAGAAGATTTAGTTGCGACAGCACAATTGAGTTTGATAGAAAAACTAATTGAAAATGGATTGAAATTAAAGTTAGAAAATGTCTTGATTATTGATATCAATGAACAAAAAATTAGATTGAACCAGTTACAAAAAATCACTAAAATTGACAAATGTATTTTTTTTGGTGATATTGAAACAGAAATTGGATTGAATTTTACCTTAAAAAAATACCACATACAGTCAATAAACAATGTTCAGTTTTTAAAAGCAGATATTGCAGAAATTTTAGATAAAAATGCTGCTTTGAAAACCAAATTTTGGAATGAGTTGAAAAAACTATTTAATATATAATAATGCAGGAAATCGTATTCGCTACTAATAACTCAAACAAAATCAAAGAAATAGAAATTTTGTTATCAAGCAAATATCATATTAAAAAATTAATTGATATTGGATGCAACGAAGAGCTGCCTGAAACACATCATACTATTGAAGAAAATTCAGCAGAAAAAGCTAATTACGTGTATTCAACTTATAAAATTGATTGTTTTTCTGAAGATTCTGGCTTGGAAATTGATATACTGAACGGCGAACCAGGTGTTGACAGTGCGCATTATGCTGGTACGCGAGATGCCAATGCGAATATGAATTTAGTTTTAGAAAAAATGAAAGGAAAAGAAAACAGAAAAGCCAATTTTAAAACAGTGATTACGTTGGTTTTAAATGGAATACAACATCAATTTACTGGAACTTTAGAAGGCACGATTGGAACAGAAAAACGAGGATTGTATGGATTTGGCTATGATCCTATTTTTGTTTTAAACGATGGAAGATCAATGGCTGAACTAATGCTAGACGAAAAATCACGAATTTCTCACCGTGCAAAGGCAGTAAAACAATTAATTGCGTTTCTTGACATAAATCATTAAATTTAAGATACTTACACTTATCTATTAAA
The DNA here is from genome assembly GCA_938008535.1 of uncultured Saprospirales bacterium. Taxonomy (GTDB): domain Bacteria; phylum Bacteroidota; class Bacteroidia; order Chitinophagales; family JADIYW01; genus JADJSS01. The sequence continues at coordinate 14,289 of CALLKF010000200.1, forward strand.
AATATGTACTATTTACTAACTTCGAATGCAACCAACCGACGATAAAACAGCACTTTATAGTAAGCTAATCGATGGTTGCATAAATAATCGTCGCGATGCGCAGTATGAACTCTACAATTTGCTTTCAGGCAAAATGTTTGCAGTTTGTTTGCGATATGCTAAAAATCGTGAAGCTGCAGAAGATTTATTGCAGGAAGGTTTTGTCAAGGTCTTTAATAATATTGAAAAATTTAGAAGTGAAGGTTCATTTGAAGGTTGGGTCCGCAGAATAATTGTGAATACCGCAGTTGAACATTACAGAAAATCTACTAAAATGTATTCCATCGTTAATGTTGACGATATTAATATGGATATACCTTGGATAGATACAGGTGATGATTTACAACTCGAAGATTTGACGAACATGATTAATAAACTTTCGCCAGGTTACAAGACCATTTTTAATATGTATGTCGTTGAAGGTTATTCGCATAAAGAAATAGGTGAGATGCTTGAAATCAATGAAGGAACTTCAAAATCGCAACTTGCTAGAGCAAGATATATTTTGATGGAAATGGTTAAGAAATCAGAAAATGTAAAAGTAGAAAACAAAGGTGAAGCATTCGCAAAATAAAAATTTTGACCAATTTGTAAAAGGTAAACTCGAAAATGCGAGTGTGGAAGCACCTGCGTTTATCTGGGACAAAATTGAGCGACAATTGCCGCCTGTTTTACCTTGGTATAGTAAATACAAATATTTATTATTGTTGCTATTGTTAAGTTTTGTTTCAGCAACGAGTGTAGTGACATATAAATATATCAAAGGTGACGGTATTAACACATATGCATTAAATCATTCATCGAGCGAGCAAACTGTAGATGTATTGAATAAGGTATCTAATGCAACAAGTACCACACAAAACACTAATAATAATGATAAACTGGATAATATCCAACCTAATACGTTATCTAAAATTAATAATCCAAAAAATACAGATGCAGCTTCTGTGAGTTCATTTTATCAAAATCAAAAATCAGACAATTCAACAACTAAGAAATCCAAAACGGATGCTACAACTACTGCTTTAGAAAAACGAAATAAACGCATTAATCGTTTTGATACAAAAAAGAACAATGGTTTAAATACAACAAATGTTGCTAATTCAACTGCATCAACTAATACAACAACTGCTGATTATAGTTCAAATATAATTGCTGTTAAGTCAACAATAAAATCTAATAAATTAAAGAATAATGTCGGAAATGAATTAAGCGAAAATAATAATTCACAAAATAATTTTGTTGCAGGTTCAGATTATAATAATGCATCGAAAAAAAATCCTAAAAAAATAAATCAAAAAAAATCAGTAAAAGAAACAACTACAGAAGAAGCAACAGTTTATATTCCATCAAAATTAACTACAGCAGAAATGGATATTTTAGTAAATGAATTATCTACAACAAATGAAAATACATCTGATTTTGCAACGGATATTTCACCAATTGTAGAACCAATTCAAGTGAAAGAATCTGAAGAATTATTAGTATCTATCACACCGTTAAAATTAAATACTACACCATTAAAAAGTCGTGATGTTTTACGTTCATTAATTGAACCCAATAAACTAGAAACTTTAGATTTTAATGCCGCTGTTGGCGTCGAAGATTTAAATCCAAACAAAGAAAAAATGATGCGTAACTTGAAACAGTTTGCTGGCTATAATATTAATCAAGGATTTCACATTGGTGCATTTATTTCAATTAATAATATTTGGTTGTCAAACAAAAGTTTTAGCTGTAGTGAAAATGTATCTAGTATTAAACCAAAAATTGATTTTGGTAAATCTTACGGATTAAATATTGGCTATGATTACAACGATCATTGGGGCATTGAGTTAGAAGCTCAGTATGCAGAACAAGGTCAAAAATACTCTGAAACTTCAGTAAGCATGAATGCCATAAAAGAAATAAATCTAAATTATTTGAAGTTTCCGTTAATGGTAAAATACAAACAAAGTTTTATCAATAATTACAACTCAAAACCAATTGTTATGAGTTTCTTATTCGGCCCACAAATGGGTTTTTTACTTAAAAAAGAAACTTTATTAAACAAACAATCTATTCCTTGTAATCAAGGGTACAGCAAAGTAGAAACAGGTTTGGCTGCTGGAATTGATTTTGATTTATACATGATGCGATATATGTACTTAACCATTGGCGCAAGAACTGGTTTTGGTACATCCTTTAAAAAAGGTGTTCCCGTAAGTTACCAATTAGGAATTACCACTCAGTTTAATTTCAGAATTCCTAAGAAAATAAAATAATATAATTTATTTTACTCTTCATTCACTTCAATTTTCTGTGCCAAATAAATACAGATAATTCCAATGCCAACCGCAACATAACCAACAACATTGTAGTTAGACAAACGATGTGTCACGGCATCTTGCGTCAAAATCATACCACCAATTAAAGCAGCAGCACCTTCACTTAATTCTATGAGCGATGAGCGAATTACTAAAAATTTTCCGCGCTGTTCTTCTGTTGGTGCACCAGTAATTAAAGTCATCGCAGCAATCATTCTACCACTATTAAATATAAACATAAATGCACAGATAAGCAATGCCAACATAATGGATGCTTCTTGCAAATGAGAAATTACTAAAATAGGAATGAACGATAATAAAATTAAAATCCTAAATGATTTTAGTTTACCTAATGTATCAATAAATTTTCCTATTCTTGGTGAAGTTAGCGATACTGAAATTCCACCAACAATATACATCCACATGGTATCTTCTTCTTTAAAACCTAAATTATCTATCAGGTACGGATTTATGAAAGAGATAAACATAAAATGTCCAAGCACTAATAAAAATGCAAACAACAAAGCTTTTTGCAAATTTCTATTCTTTAAAATTTCAGTGATTTCATTAAACGTTTTGGTTTCTTTATTGATGTGTCCTGTTAAGTTTGGTAAAAAATAATATGCTGGAATTAAAGTAATAAACGATAATATTCCTACCAATCTAAACGGCCAAAAAATATCAGAATGTTTGTAAATAAAGATAGAAAATGGAATGCCAACAATGGATGCAACACCAAATCCTAAATTCAAAATTCCCATTGCTTTGCCTCGTCTTTCATAAGGCACAATATCGCTGATAATTGCCGTAGAAACACCACCAAGCAATCCACCAAACAAACCAGTGAAAAATCTTGAAAACAACATCAACTCAAAAGTAGTTGCAAAAGAACATAAAGTGGTGCCAACTGCAAATAAACCAAAAGCACTTAGATAAACTGTTTTTCTGTCAAATTTATCAATATAAAATGAAGCACCAAATGATGATAAAAACCCAGCCAATGAAAACGCTGCTATCAATAAACTATATTGCTGAGGCGTTATTTTGTAGAGTTTCATAAATGCCGTACCAAGTGGCAACATCAACAAAAAATCCACGATAGCGCAAAACCACATGAACGTAATTAGATAAAGTATGAATTTTTCGTTTTTCACGATGCAAAGGTAATTCAATTAACTTAATCCATTATTAACAAGCAATTATGTAATTTTGAAACAACATTTACAATTAATTGTTACTCTATTATGATATCAACTACAGATTCCATCGAAGCACTTATTCAACATTTAAACATCGATGCTTCACTCAAAAAAATAGCTGAGAAAGTACTGAACAACGAACGCATTTCGTTTGATGAAGGTGTGTTGTTGTATGAAAAAGGTGAACTCGGTTTTGTTGGTACTTTGGCAAATTATATTCGTAACAAGAAGCATGGCGACAATACGTATTTCAACAGAAATTTTCATGTGGAGCCAACTAATATTTGTGTATATACTTGCAAGTTTTGTTCATATTCCAAATTGATAAAACATCGCGAGCAAGGGTGGGAATATTCTATCGATGATATTTTAAACATCATAAAAAAATACGATGGACAACCTGTAACAGAAGTGCACATCACTGGTGGTGTGATTCCAAAACAGGATTTTAATTTTTATGTCGATTTATTTAAAGCGATAAAAGCACATCGACCAGATTTGCACATCAAAGCACTAACGCCAGTTGAATATCATTATATCTTGAAGAAAGCGAAAATGAGTTATGAAGAAGGTATGATTGCGATGAAAGCTGCTGGTTTAGATTCGATGCCTGGTGGCGGTGCCGAAATATTTCATGCAGATATTCGTGATGAAATTGCTGGTGGAAAATGCAGTGCGGAAGAATGGTTAGAAATTCACGAAATTGCACATAAAATTGGATTGCCAAGTAATGCTACGATGTTGTACGGACATATTGAAACCTTTGCGCATCGTGTAGATCACATGGAAAGATTACGCCAACTGCAAGATAAAACACATGGTTTCAATGCATTTATTCCATTGAAATTTCGCAACCAACACAACGAAATGAAGCACTTGCCGGAAGCAACCATTACAGAAGATCTGCGCAACTATGCTATTGCCAGAATTTACTTAGATAATTTTGAGCACATCAAATCCTACTGGGCAATGATTGGCAGAAACACCACACAGCTTTCCTTAAACTTTGGTGTAGATGATGTGGACGGAACAATAGACGATACTACAAAAATTTATTCAATGGCTGGCAGCGAAGAGCAGCATCCAGGCATGACTACGCGCGAATTAGTAAACCTGATAAAAGCAGTCGGCAGAAAACCAATTGAACGCGATACAGTTTATAATGTCATCAATGATTTTAGCAACACCGTTTTTGAAGAAGACGAAAAGGAAAAAGCAAGGTTGTATAATTAATTTGAAAATTTAGTCACTAACAAAATAGTTTTTCAAATCATTTTCTGGGAAAATCAGTGTATTCTCTGAGCAAATAAAATATCCAAACAACAACAAATAAAAAATGCCTCGCAATTGCGAGGCATGTAAAGTAATAGGTAACAAAAACTATGCTATTTTAACATTTATTGCATTTAAACCTTTTCTTCCTTCTTCCAGTTCAAACGTTACTTCGTCATTTTCTCTGATTTTGTCAACCAGACCGTTCATGTGAACGAAGTACTCTTTGTTTGATTCTGCGTCTTTAATAAAACCAAAACCTTTTGATTCGTTAAAGAATTTTACAATTCCTGTATTCATTATAATTATTTTATTGATGCAAAGATACACTAAAAAACTACATTTGCACCTTTCCGAATGTTACCAAACGCACATAAATCCATGTTTATCTGTTACTTCTAACTATAAATAATGATTAAAATGAAACTTTAATACATAATTCACAATTCATAATTCACAACTCACACCTCAATCGTTTTCCATTTTCCTTTCTTAAAAAAATAAAAAGAAACTGTAGCAACCATCGTTTCCGTTATAGGTATAGCTAAAAATGCACCAGTCGATTTTAAATCCAAGCCAATCGCTAAAAGATATGCCAGCGGAATTTGAAACAACCAAAAGCAAACAAAATTAATAAGTGTAGGTGTTTTCGTATCGCCAGCGCCATTCAATGCTTGCGTTAAAACCATTCCAATACCAAAGAAAATATAACCGGCTCCAAATATCTGTAACGAAATAACACTGTAAGCAGCCACTGCTGCATCTTGCGTAAAAATATGTATTATAGGTTTAGAAAAGAACACAAACAACACAGTAACCAAAGCCATGAAAATAGTATTGTATTTTAGTGTCATCCAAACACTATCTTCCGCGCGCTGTATTTGTTTCGCACCCAAATTTTGCCCAACCAAAGTAGCAGCAGCATTGCTCAGGCCCCAAGCAGGCATTATAAAGAACACTGCATTTCGAATGGCTATCTGGTAACCTGCTGATGCTGTAGTGCCACCTGTTTCCGCTACCAGTTTTGCGAGTACAATCCAACTGCCGCTAGCAATAATAAACTGCATAGTAGCAGGTGAAGCAATTGATACGATTGATTGAATGATAGGTATGTCTACAGTAAAATGACGTTTATAAAATTTAAGAATACCACTTCCTTTAAACAAGTGGTAGCATTGATACATAACACCAGAACTTCTGCCGATAACCGTTGCCATGGCCGCACCTTTTAATCCAAAGTAATGAATGAAGATCGGACACAAAATAATATTAATTATACTGGCAATCCATAAACTGCGCATCGCCATCGCCGCATCGCCAGCACCACGGAAAATACCATTAATTAAAAACAATAAGATAATAGCAATACTGCTGCCAAGCATAATGCGTGTAAACATAGCACCATCTCTAACCACATCAGCACTCGCGCCCATCAGCGACAAAATATCATCGGCAAAGAACACACCAATGCTGCTAATGACAATCGTAATGAGTCCTGCTATCACCATCGATTGCGCGCCTGCATGAGCCGCAGCTTCCGGGTTCTTTTCACCAATGCGCCTCGCCACAATAGCTGTCGCTGCAGTACTCAAACCGATAGCGATAGAATAAACAATAGTAATAACTGATTCCGTTAAGCCAACGGTAGCAATAGCATTTTGTCCCAGCTTGCCCACAAAGAAAATATCCACCACCGCAAAAACACTTTCCAGACTCAATTCCAGTATCATCGGAATAGCCAGCAAAAACACCGCACGCGAAATACTGCCTTGCGTATAATCCTGCTGCTCGCCATTCAGCGACAAACGGATAAAGTTATATATCTTACTGAAAATATTTTGTTGTGAACCAGCCATAAACCTTTAAAAAATGAACGGCAAAAATAGAAAAAATAAATTGATTGGTTTATTACACTATATAACATCACCAATGTCATTCTGAATTTAGTGAAGAACCCTTTGAATGATTAGAATTTCCAAAAATAATTTGCACTACTCGCATTTTCCTACTTTTGTCAAGTCCTAAAATAAGTTTAAATCAGCTCAGCGAAGTCTCCGACTTCACCTCATTTTCCATAAAGTTTACTACTCTAAATCACAATCAATCAAATAAATCACAAAAATCACAGTTCAGACAATATTACGCCAATGTTAGCACCTCAAAAATCATTAGAAACAGCAAAAATTTTGCTCAAAAGTCATAAGTCATTGTAAATAAAACAATTAGATGTTTTGGCAGCCCATCTCGATATCTCCCAAACCCATCTCAGCGTCTTCCAGAGGCATCTCAGTGTCTCCCGAAAGCATCTCAGTGTCTCCCGAAAGCAGCTCGGTGTCTTCCGAAAGCGTCTCAGTGTCTCCCGAAGGCAGCTCAGTGTCTCCCGAAGGCAGCTCAGTGTCTCCCGAAAGCAGCTCAGTGTCTCCCGAAAGCAGCTCGGTGTTTCCCGAAAGCATCTCAGTGTCTCCCGAAACCAACTCGGAACGTCGGAAACCATAAAAAATGCACGCAACAAAGATTAAATGAAACCTTTTGGCTTAAAAAACATTGTAATTAATATATTTGCACACCCAAAATCCAAATTCTGATGACTCACGACTCACCACTCACGACTAAATCCATCTACATCATTCGCCACGGACAAACGGATTTCAATGTTAGGCAAGTAGTGCAGGGTAGAGGTGTCAACTCCGATCTGAACGATACAGGTATCCAACAAGCAAAGCTATTTTTCGAAGCGCACAAAGAAATTAAATTCGATGTAGTCTATACTTCATCTTTAAAAAGAACGTGGCAAACCGTTGATTCTTTCATTTCTAAAAAAATACCACATCTAGTTCGTCCGGAAATTGATGAAATAGATTGGGGAATTTTCGAAGGAGTTGAGCACCATCCAGATCTGCAGAAAACTTACTATGACATCATCAATGAATGGAAAAATGGAAATCTAGAGATTAAGATTGAAGGTGGCGAAAGTGCACAGGATTTAGCAAATCGACTAATTCCATTTATTGAAGAATTAAAAAATACCAACGAGCAAACCATTTTAGTATGCACACACGGCAGAACGCTTCGTGTGCTCATTTGTTTATTACTACAAAAGTCAATAGCACAAATGGATGAATTCGATCATCAGAATACCTGTTTATATCATGTAGAATTTGATGGCGAAAACTTCGCGTTAATTAAAGAAAATGATGTTACACATTTAAATGCTTTCGTTCCTATAACAGATGAAAATCCATACTAAATAAAACGTCTTGAATAATCAAGACGTTTTAAGAATGTATAGTACTGTAATTAAAATCAGTAAACTAATTTGTAGAATATTTTATATTCGAACCGTGTAAAAATTTATCTGTTCCTGGAATCGATGGATCTCTAAAACCATACCAATCACCAGTTGCAGGACTAGTTGCATTGCCATCACCATTAGAGTCGCCACCATTCACATCATCTTTATAAGAAGTAAAAATGGTAGAGCCACTATACGTTATATCCACGGAAGTTGCACGTTGAAAACCATGCGTTGTATTTAAAAATTTCACAACCACATTTGCTCCAATGGCTAAAGCACCTGGCGAAGATATTTGTTTGTAATGCGTAACTAAATAAGGAATTTCAGTTATATTCCAAGTTGCTGCAGTGCTTAATAAATCATCTGTTGTCCAAATAAAATTACGTTTGTTTTTTTCTGTTGTATTGTTTGGATTATGAAAAATATTAGAAGTAGCTAAGTTATATTTAGGATGCATAGAGATTGGAATATCGTTATCATAAAATGCGTTGTTTGTCAAAAATTGGTTGCCATTGTTTTTTAAACCACCATGAGCATAAAATGCAATAGAAGCAGTGTTGTTACCCGATAATGTATGTGCAAACACACAATTGTCGAACGTGAATTCTGGTGTTGCACCTGCAGAAATATATACAGAAGAGTAGCTGCCACCTCTGTTTTCGCCAGCGTATAGAAAATCACAATAGTTATAAACTTGTCCAGTTCCACCATATAAACCTAAAGCAGTCCAGTCGCCTTTTTGTGGCGAAGTAGAAGAGCCATCTCCATTGGTATCGCCACAATGCGAATCATCTGTAATAGAAGTAAAAACAATTCTGTTGCTAGCATTGCCATTTGCAATAATTCTACCAGAAGAATATACATCAATTTCAGCACTTTGCAATTTTATAACCACACCAGGTTCAATCGTCAACACAGATTGTACTGAAACATCTCTGGTGATTACATACACATTTCCAGATGTCCAAGTAGTTGGTGTTGATATAGTAACAGGATTTGTAGGTGTAACATTAATTATATTGCAAGCACTTGGCGCATCAGTTGTAAAAGATTCATCAGCTCCATAAGCAATATTTTCTGAATTGTAAACAAAAGCGCGCACATGATAAGTAGTGTTTGGATCAAAAGGAGAAAAGTCATCAGAAAAAGAACCTAAACCAGTACCCATTTCAGCTACAAACACATCAGGGTCGTCAACAGTTGGGTTTGGATTTAAACCAATACAAACACCTTTAGAAGTAATTGGACTACCTCCATCACTAGTTGCATTTCCACCAAGCACTGCTGATGTGTCAGTGATATTGCTTGGCGTAGCAGTTGTAACAGCTAATTGTCCATTCGGTGTCGGATTATTATTAGTATTACATGAATAGATAAAAATACTCATTACTATACTTACATACAGTAATATTTTTTTGGAATGCATCGTTTTTTCCATAATTTTTTTGTTTTAATGATTGAATAGTACAAAGTTATGATAAAATTAAATGCATTGAATCCCTTAAACAAGTGAATTTAAATGCTGTTAAATATGTGAATGTATGAAAAGTGTAAGTATTCTATTAAACTATAAATAGTTGAACAAAAATTCATGTTACTATTTGAAATCAAAAACTGTACTTTTGCATTGTTCAAGAAATTAATTATATGTACAAAGTTTCGGCAGTTTCATATCTAAATACAAAACCATTTTTACATGGATTGGAAATTGCTTCTATAAAAAATAAAATAAAATTAAGTTTAGATATTCCAACTTTAGTTGCTCAAAAATTATTAACTGGTGAAGTTGATATTGGTTTAGTGCCAATTGCAGTGATTCCACAATTAAAAAATCCACAGATTGTTTCACCGTTTTGTATTGGTGCAAACGGAAAAGTAAAAACAGTTTGTTTGTTTTCTAATGTTCCGATTGAAGAAATAAATACTGTTTATTTAGATTATCAATCGCGAACATCAGTGTTGTTAGTGCAAATTTTATTTAAAGAATTTTGGAAACTCGATGTAACCTTTTTACCTGCATTTGAAGGTTATGAAAACGCTATAAAAAACAATATTGCAGCAGTAATAATTGGAGACAGAGCAATTGCCAGCTTAGGGAAATTTTATTACGAATATGATTTGGCAGAAGCGTGGAAGCAGCACACTGGTCTGCCATTTGTGTTCGCAGCATGGGTCAGCAACAAAGAAATTGACTTTGATTTTTTAGATGATTTTAACGCAGCACTGCAAATTGGCTGGAGCAACAGAAATCAAATTCTAGATCAATACAAAAAATATAATTCACCCTATTTTTCGGTGAAAGAATATTGGAATACTAATATTCAGTACCAACTAGATAATGATAAAAAACAAGCATTAGAATTATTCTTAAGAAAACTAAATCCAAAGCAACAATTTTTCTATTGTTATTAAATGTTAGAGATACAAATTTGCAATACAAGATTTTTTTGAAACCTTACTGTCAATCCAGTCAATCCAGTCAAAATAGTTAAACGCATATTTTTCTAAAGAATGGTTTTTAGTTTTTTCTAGATCTGCTTTTAGCTTTAGCAATGATTTTTCTAAATTCACCGTGTAATTCTTCTCTAAAGAAAAAAACTTTAAAATAATATTTTCAGTTTCATACAATGACGACTGTTTTTTGAAATAATAGAAAATACTTTGTTGTTTATATTTGATGTAAGAAAAATTCTTTAATTCAAAATGAATAAGCAAATTAATGAGTTTGGCAAAATTGTAAATATCAGGACGTTCTTCTTCTTTATGTTCATTCAAAAGTGTATTTATTCTTTTTCTGGCATTATCAAAATTGCCTGTTGCAAAATAGTAATAAGCCAGCATGTACAAAAAAGTAATTTTATAGGAAGCAATCAAAATTGTTTTATACTTTTTTAATCCGTATTCAATATCATTAATAATATTGGCAGCTTTAGCAAATTTCTTTTTTTGAATGTACATAGATAATTCAATCATGTAAGAAAAATTGAAGATTTGTGCAGAAATGCGCAGGAAATATAACTTCTCATTTTGTACTTCAATACTTCTGAAATTATGAAGTTCAATGTAAAAAACCTGTTCATTGATATCCTTTGAAATAGATAATATTCTGGCATACGTATTAACGTATTCGATTAAATGCTCGTCTTTATAAATTGGATGTTTTTCAAAAAGCTGAATGATTTTTTTATTAGTATTAAGTTCATCTTTTTTCTCTTGATTTACATAATGCCACATAGCATGAACTTGATAAAATTTAATTTTAGCATCTAATGATAAGGCACGTTGTTCATGCTGCAATAATTCATGTTGCATCAATTTTTCAAACGTTTTTATCTCTTTCGTGTTTCTTGTTTTTATTATGCGAATTCTTGCTTGATTGGCTGTATTGTGTAAATCATAATATGCAATTATATTTTGTTGGATCTGGTGAATATAAATTAAGTCCTGAATGATATCATGTTCAGTTCTGTTGTGCTTGGAAAGATGATTATAAACTAATTTTTCATATTGGATTATTTTAAGTAAGGATGAAAATAATTCAGCATTTCTTGCAATGTTAGCTGCCTTGTTTATCTCTTTAATACATTGCTCAAAATTTCCTTTAAAATATAGAATTTCAATAATGGAAATACTTTCATTCAGAATTATTTGTGCTGATTTGCCAGAATGATACAACACCAAACTTTTTAAAATAGATTGATACAGAAAATTCATATCGGCTTTCATAAATGTCGTTTTTTTGCCTGCATCTTTCAGCGTGTTAGCCAATAAATCCTGGTCAAAAATTTCCATTCTTTCTAACAAAGTAAATAACAACATGTATTTGTTTTCACCTTCAATAACATGGCGTGAACTATAAATTTTAAACTGCCTTTTTTCAGACATATTCATAGACTTGATAAGTTCAAATACATTCGGATTCTTCATAATATGTATAAATCAGACTTACTAAAAATACTACATTTTTGCTGATATTAAAAATAGCTTATCTCTAACTTTGGATAATATATATTCTACATGGAAAATTTGTGAAAATTGTTAGCTATGAGTAAATTCTACAAATCATTTTTTTACTTTATTGCACTCTTTCTTTTACTCAATAGTAGTAATGCTCAAACTTATGTAATCGATTCCATGAATGGTAAAACATATACTACCTGTTCTGGAACATTCACAGACGGAACTGGAAATTATGCAAACAATGAAAATTTTACAACTACATTTTGTTCATCATCCGGTTTACCATTAAAATTCGATTTTTCAAATGCCGGAACTTTTAGTATGGCAGCAGGCGCAGGCGATTCTTTGTTTTTTTACAATGGAACAACTGCGACAGGCACGCCAATAGCCATTTTAACTGCCGCAGATGATTATTCATTTTCTGAATTACAATTAAATACTTTAAGTACTTGTGTAACTATAAAATGGAAATCAGATGCTGCAACAGTTGCCGTTGGTTGGAGTGCAGTTATTTCATGCGGAAACGTTCCATCGTGCAGCGGAAATCTCAATCCACCACCATCCGATATTTTCGGACAGGCGCCTTTAATTTGTAACTTAAATGGTTACTGTGGAACAACATCTTCCTACTATGGAGAAGATGCACCATTTAACTTTGGTGGAACAGGTGGTGGTTGTCCTTCGCCAACAGATGGCTTATTTGGTGGTACATTGCAAAATAATTCATGGTTAGCATTTATTGCAGATGCAACAACTGCAAGTTTTAAATTTGTTATTTCAGGTGGTGGAAGCTGCAACGGCGTGCAAGCTGGCATTTTTGAGTATGATCCTGTTACTAATATTTTTACGAGAAGATCACCATGCAATTTTACTTCTGGTTCTGGCATGGCAGTTGGAACATCTACTTTAACTGCAACTAGCTTAACAGTTGGTCAAATTTATTATTTAATGATGGATGGAAATGCTGGTAGTGTTTGTGATTATACCATTACGGCAAATGCAGGCGTTGGTGTAGTCAACGCTGGCAGAGATACCACTTTATGTATTCAGAATGGAACGTATACATTAAACGCAATGCCTGCCGGTTCCGGTTTTTGGAGCCTTGTAAGTGGTGCAGGAACATTTGCAGATCCAACCAAATCAACAACAACAGTTAGTGGTTTAAATGCTGGTTTAAATAGTTTTTCATGGACTTCTACTTCCAGTTGTGCAAATACGAAAGATACAGTTGTAGTTAATGTAACTGGTTTTGTAAATGCAAATGCAGGCATTGATAAACAGTTGTCTTGTTCTGTTAGTGGTGTTATAATTGGCTCACCAGCAATTGCAGGCAATACATATGCATGGTCGCCAACTGCTGGTTTAAGTGCATCCAATATTGCTGAGCCAACTGCAACTTTAGTTGGAACATATATATTAACAGTAACAAATACAGCAAGTGGTTGCATTGGAAAGGATACTGTTATCGTTAGTAATTTGATGGTAACAGAAACACACACAAATGCTACTTGCAGCGCAAGCAATGGTACCATTGATATTTCAGTGAGTGGTGGTTCATTTCCTTACACATATCTTTGGAATGATGGTGCTGTTACACAAGATAGAACAGGTTTAGCTGCTGGTTCATATTCGGTAGTTGTTACAGATAATTCGGCTTGTTCAACTACACAAAACATTACTATTTCCAACGCAACATCTAATTGTGTTTGTGGTGGTACATTTATGGATAGTGGTGGTTCTGCAGGTGCTTACAGCAATAATGAAAATACAGTTACAACATATTGTTCTTCAAATGGTTTGCCATTAAGTTTTTCATTTTCTGGTGGCTCGAATTCTTTCGATATTGACCAACCTGGTGATACTTTATTTTTTTATGATGGAACAACAACAACAGGAACGCCAATTGCAATTCTTACTTATTTAGATGACGCGAACCAAACAACTTATTCATCTCAATTAAAAATTGCTACATTGAGTACTTGTGTAACAGTTCGATTTAAATCAAATAGTTCAGGAACAGATAATGGTTGGGTAGCCACTGTGGCTTGCGAAGCACCACCAACATGTGCTGGAAATCCACCAGCGTCAGATATTTTTGGTCAAGCACCGTTAATTTGTAATTTAAATGGTTATTGTGGAACTACATCTACTTACTATGGAGAAGATACACCTTATAATTTAGTTGGTGGTGGTGATTGTTCGAGTGGACCTGATGATTTTATTTTTGGTGGTACCATAGAAAATAATTCATGGCTTTCATTTATTGCTGATGCAACTTCTGCGTCATTCAACTTTACTATATCGAATTGCGGTGCAGGTAGTGGTTTGCAGATTGGCGTTTTTGGATTTGACGGAACTAATTTTTCTTTAAAATCTCAATGTGCTACAACAGATGGTTCTCAAACTGGAAATACAACAATCAATGCTACAGGTTTAACCATCGGACAAAAATATTATATTATGATTGATGGTGCTAGTGGTTCAACATGTGATTATATCGTTGCTGCAAATTCAGGGGTAATAACAGTGAATGCTGGACCTGATCAATCTTTTTGTGGAACTTCAGCAACTTTGGCTGCATCTTCTAGTTTAGGTGCTGGAATTTGGACGGTGAAATCTGGTTCAGGTATATTTGCAAATCCAACCAATCCAACAACATCGGTGAGTGGTTTATCTTTTGGACGAAATGTCTATGTTTGGTCATCTACGAACAGTTTATGTGGCGCATCTTCACTTTCTTCTATGGACTCAGTTGCCATTACAAATAATTGTATTCTTCCAGTTGAATTAAATTCTTTTAAAGCAGAATGTAATAATGATTTCACAGAATTAAAATGGGAAACAGCATCTGAAAAAAATAACGATTATTTTCTTTTAGAAAGAGCAGATGCAAACATGAAATTTGAAACTATTGCTACTGTTAAAGGGAATGGAAATAGCAACCAAAAAAATCAATACAACTACAAAGATTATACAAATGCTGCAGAAAATTATTACCAACTGATACAAGTAGATTTTGATGGTAAAAGAACGAACAGCAAATTAATATATTTCAAAAATACCTGTATTCAAGATTTTAAACTAAACCAATTATTCTATAATAATTCAACAAATCAAATTCATATAAAATATTTTACAGAACGCGAAACTCCAGTAACTATACAGTTGTATGATTTGTTTGGAAGATTAATTTCATCAGAAATTTTAATGTTTTATAATGGAAATAACGAAGTGAAAATAAACACAAATCAATTAACGAATGCGATGTATATCTGCACCGTTTCATCAGAAAATTTCCGTGAAGTCAAAAAAATAATTGTTAATTCAAAATAATAGTTATGACTAAACATCTACAAAATAGCATACAAAAAATACTGTTTATATGGATTACGTTTAGTTTTTATTATTCATCTGCTCAAATTTATGTTGGTCCATGGAATCCGATTCGCTATCCAAATACAGGTACTTGTGGCTGGTCTTTTCAGGATAATGGTGCTGCCGGAACTGCTACAGATCCATATGCGTCCATTGAGAAAGCATTGAGCACTGCAGTCGCAAATGGAACTGCCAATCAAACCATCTATTTTTTACCGGATGCGTATATTCAAAATTGGGATTATGATTCTACCGTTACTGAAGTTAGAGACAATTGTGATGGTCACGATTTAGATTATATGCCGACTATTACAAGTGCATTAAATGGCTTGCAATTATTGGGCTCTACACAAGGTTGTTTAACGATGTTGGAAGCATTAGGAACCAGTAATTCACTTCAATTTATCAATATTTCCGGCGCAGATAATATTACTATTTCTAACATCTACTTTAAAGGATATTCGCAAGCAGTTTCTATTAATAATTCAACTAATGTAGTTTTTACAAATTGCATTTTTGAATCGTGTAATTACGGTGTTACTGCATTAGATGCCATCTTAATTAATTCTACAAGCAGTAACACTTCCGTTACTTTTAATAATTGCAAGTTTATTGATAATTCAAAAAATGCAACTACCAATGCAATTAATATACAATCAAATTCAGCAACTGCAGCAGTTTTTACAACTGTAAATTTTTCAGGTTGTGAAATGGTTTGTAATCAAAAAGATAATTCTGGTGGTTCTGTTTATATAAACGGACGAACAATCTCAAATGGAACACCAACAACTGTATATTTTACTGGTGGTGTTTTTGCAAATAATGTTGTTACAAGTTCAGCTGGTAGAGGTGGTGCACTTCATATTGGAAATAATAGTAAAGTTACCATTGATGGAACGTATTTCTTTGATAATACTGTGCAAACTACTGGTGTAAGTTCACCAAATGATGGTGGTGGCGCCATCTATATTTATTCCAATAATACAGGATTGACTGCTGCTGCAAGAACTGATGTATCTATAACAAATGCATTATTCTATGGTAATAAAACAACAAGCGTAGGAAATGGTGGTGCCATTGCATTAATTGGTGTTAGTGGACATACCAATACCAATCGACCAAAGTTAACTATAACCAACACCATCTTTGAAAAAAATAAAACATCCACAAGTGCAAAAGGTGGAGCAATTTTTAGTTACTACGGTGAATTAAATATTTCAAACTCTACCTTTAAAAAAGATACTTCAGGTATAGGTGGTGCTATTGCTGTAGAGAATTCCACGAGTGTATTTACATTGGCTAATGATTCCTTCATTAATAACAGTGCAACAACTGGAATAGATTTGCAATCTGATGCAAACTTTACAATGAGTAATTGTGTCACTACAGCAGCAAATATTGCAGGTCCAGCTACCTATAATTGGATATCGATTGATGATTTTACGAGAACAAATAATAATACCGTTGGTAATAGTTGGATTGAAAAAGAATCTGCTGTAACTGGAGCAAAAATTACCTCTAATGCTTTAGAGTTAAATTCTGTATCAGTGGATGGAAGAGAATGGAATTACAGAACCATGACTCAATACACCACTGCTGGCTTAACGGATAATGCTGGAAGTATTACTTGGGCATGGAACATGCATCCAAATAGAAGCGGGTTGTCTGGCTTTGATTCTTTAGCAGCTGGATGGAATTATGGAATTGGATTTGTACTCGGTGCAACTAGTTCTAACATTGCTATAGGAAATGGGTATGCTGTTTTAATTGGACAAACTGGAACATCAGATCCAATTCGATTAGTTCGATTTACAGGCGGTTTAGATGCTAATGCCAATATCACCAATATTATTTCATCAACACCTAGTGCTGGTACGTACGCAGGAACTGAATATTTTAGTATCAAAGTCATTTATAATCCTACTACGGATGCCTGGAGTTTGTTTGCTGAATCTGGTGCAAGCGTTTTTCCAAGAACCGATCCACGGTTAACAGCAACGCAAATTGGTTCTGCTACAGTGAACAATACCTACGTTACGAACACAAATAATGTAAGATTTTTAGGAGCATTATGGAATCATGCTGCAAGTGGTGTTGCAAATGCTACATTTGATGATATTTACATTCAAACAAGTGATGGTTTAGGAACTGGTTCTACATTAACGTATATTGATGGTTCAGCATTAGTTGGTTCTTATTCTTGTACTAATGGATATTGTGCAGCAGCCGTGGCTGCCACTTGTTTGTCTAATAGTTTATCCAATTTCATCTGCACTGCTGCTAATGCAACTGGCTCCATAAGTGGTATTGCTTTTTTTGATAGTAATGGAAATGGTATTTATGATGAATCATTACCTTTAGACAGTATTTATATCATTCTATATGATAACAATAATAATGTAATAGGAAGATATACTACAGATGGAACTGGCGCATATTCTTTTAATGGTTTGCCTTCTGGAACATATAAAGTAGCGTTTACTAAATTAGGATATTTTCAAGGCCAAACATTGCAGAATCAAGGTTCAGGTACAGTAGATAGTGATATCGATAGTTCCTATGTTTCTATGTTGGTTACTATAAATACATCATTGACAAATACAGAAAATGGAGACAATACAGTTTCAGCTTTGCATCATCAAAATGTCTCTGCCGGTTTCTTATTAACTATTTTCAATGTATTGCCTTTAGATTTGATTTCTTTTAATGGTGAAATAAATAATTGCAATGAAGTTAAACTGACTTGGAAAACGGCCTCAGAGATAAATGTTTCTCATTTTGAAATCTTAAGAAGCGTAAATGGAAATGAATTTAATTCGATCGAAAAAATAAGTTCTAAAGGAAATTATCAAACAACACTTAATTCGTATTCTTCAGGATTTATACAAAATAATAATTTGGCTTACTACAAATTAAAAATGGTGGATTTAGATAATTCATTTAATTATTCACCAATCATCACCATTAAAAATAGTTGTATCACCAATAAAGATTTAGATGTTCAAATTTATCCAAATCCAACTACTTCAACTCTAACAATACATTTTAGCGAAGATATAAACGAATCAATCAATATAGTTGTGTTCAATACAATTGGAGCTGTTGTTTATTCGTCTGATAATAAAAGTAATAATAGTAACATACTTTTAAATACAACACAATTTCCTAATGGAACCTATTTCGTTCAGATAAAAACCAAAGATAAAGTCTTCATAAAAAAAATTGAGAAAAATTAATGTTTTACAATCTGTTCTAAAACATAACGAATTAATTTATCTGTAGCACCATGTGGATCTTTGCTAAAAGTTCCATCAACTCTGTTTGCTAAAATTGCATTGAGCGATAATGCTTGATGACCTAATAATTTACTCATACCATAAATGGCTGAAGTTTCCATTTCCATATTGGTTAGTTTTCTGTTGTACGGCAAAGTTAAAGCAGAAAGCTCATCAATATATTTTTTATCTTTTGGAGCAATTCGAACAGTTCTGCCTTGAGGTCCATAAAAGCCACAATTGGTAAGTGTAACACCTTTTCTTATGTCTTTAGCAATCGTATTCAACAGCGTATCAGAACCTTTAACAATTACTGGATGAACACCAAGTTTCTGTACAATTGGTATTATAGGTTCTAAAAATTGCAAGTCTTCATCAGACACATCAAAATTATAAAAACCTAATAATCCATCTAATCCAACACCATATTCACTGGCTAAAAAACTATCAACAGGAATATCATGTTGTAACGAGCCGCAAGTGCCAATTCTAATTAAATTTAACGTAGTCAGATTTTCTTTAATGGCACGTGTTTTTAAATCAATATTCACTAATGCATCTAATTCAGTTAAAACAATATCAATATTATCGGTGCCAATTCCTGTCGATAAACAAGTCAACCGTTTTTTACCTATATAACCAGTATGTGTTACAAACTCACGTTTTTGTTTTTTTACATCAATGGTATCAAAATACCTGGATACTTCTTCCACACGATCTGGATCTCCAACCAAAAATATAGTATCTGCAATGTCTTCAGGTAAAATATTTAAATGATAAATGCTACCATCAGGATTTAAGATTAATTCGCTTTCTATTAATTGCATATATTATAATTTTATTCCAAAATACAAATTCCTTTTCAAACCTACTATGATAATTATCATCTGGAATACTATTTTTCAGATTTACAAATTGTATTTTTGATGCATCTTGCAAACAGCACAAGAAATACTACAACACTATTTTGGTTACGAGACTTTTCGTGAACCACAAGCTGCTATAATTCAGTCTGTTTTGGATGGAAAAGATACGATGGCATTATTACCAACTGGTGGTGGAAAATCGCTGTGTTTTCAAGTTCCAGCTTTAATGGAAGATGGAATTTGTATAGTGGTTTCGCCTTTAATAGCATTAATGAAAGATCAAGTTTTTCAACTTAAAAAAAGAGGCATAAAAGCTGCAGCTATTTTTTCTGGACTTTCTTACCATGAAATTGATATGGTGTTAGATAATTGCCAATTTGGTTATTATAAGTTTTTGTACGTTTCTCCAGAAAGATTGAAAACAGACATTTTTGTTGAACGTTTTAAAAGAATGAATGTCAATCTAATTGCAGTTGATGAGGCACATTGCGTCTCACAATGGGGTTTTGATTTTCGTCCACCGTATTTAGAAATTGCTGAAATTAGAAAATACCATCCGAAAATTCCTGTCTTGGCGTTAACGGCTTCTGCAACTTCGCGTGTTCAAATAGATATTATTGAAAAGTTAGAATTTATAAAAGGTTATAACGTTTTTAAAAAGTCTTTTTTACGAGAAAATATAAGTTTTGTTGTTCGAAAAGAAGAAGCAAAATATCCGAAATTGGTAAATATTATTTCTACACTAAAAGGAACAGGAATTATTTATGTTAG
This sequence comes from uncultured Saprospirales bacterium, assembly GCA_938008535.1. GTDB lineage: Bacteria > Bacteroidota > Bacteroidia > Chitinophagales > JADIYW01 > JADJSS01. The sequence continues at coordinate 34,647 of CALLKF010000200.1, forward strand.
AAGCAGAAATAAAACGAAAGACGTTGCAGAATATCTTCAAAAAAATAATATCAAAGCAGATTTTTATCATGCTGGTTTGATGTATGATGAACGCAATAAGAAACAAGATAATTGGATAAAAAACAAAACACAAGTTATTGTTTGCACTAACGCATTCGGAATGGGTATCGATAAAGCGGATGTGCGATTCGTGATTCATTTAGATATTCCAGAAAGCATGGAAGCATATTATCAGGAAGCTGGAAGAGCTGGTCGTGATAGTAATTTATCTTATGCTGCGTTGTTGTTTAATCAAAATGATATTGATACGTTAGAACAAAAAAAGCATCAAAAATTTCCATCTGTTGATAATATAAAAAAAGTGTACAATGCTATTTGCAATCATTTTAAAATTGCTGTTGGTAGCGGAAAAATGACCACGCGAGATTTTGATATTTATACTTTTTCAAAATTGTTTAATGTAGAAATTACACTGACTTATAACTGCTTAAAAATTTTAGAACAAGAAAATTACATGCAGCTCAGTGATAGTATTTACATGCCTTCGCGCGTGGTGTTTCGCGTGGATAAACATGATTTATATAAATTTCAAGTGGCAAATGCATCGTATGATTTTATAATAAAAGCATTGCTGAGAAATTATGGTGGAATTGTAGATCACTATGCAAAAATTAGCGAGCAACAGTTAGCAAAGCAACTAAAAATTTCGGTTACTGAAGTTGTAAATCAACTAAAATTTCTACAAAAAAATAAATTGCTTACTTACATTTCAGCCAACGAAGAGCCAACAATTACGCTGTTAGAAGAACGTTTGCACGAAGATTATTTGCGCATCAATACGAAATATATCAACGAACGCAAAAGAATATATTTTGATCAATTGAAAGCTATGTTGCATTTTACAGAGCAAACTAAATCTTGCCGACAAGCCATAATTTGTTCGTATTTTGGTGAAGAAAATGAAATAAAATGCAATCGTTGTGATGTTTGTTTAGAAGAAAATAAAAAGCTGCACCATACTGAAGATTTTAAGAATGCAAAAGATTTTATTTTAAAAAATACATCAGAAAACTGGACGTCAATGGAAACCTTATTACCTAAAAATGCACATTTTGAAAACCAACTATATAGAGAAGTGATTCGTTTTTTATTAGATGAAAAGATGTTGCTTGTAAACAATAAAAATGAACTAAAAAGTGTCTAAAAAAATAATACTCTGTGTTACAAATGATTTGGTTTTCGACCAACGTATGCAGCGTATTTGCACTACATTAGCAAATAATAATTTTCAGGTGGAATTAGTTGGCAGATTACTTGAAAATTCAAAACCAGTTGCTACCTTTCCTTTTTTACAAACCAGATTAAATTGTTTTTTCAACAAAGGATTTTTGTTTTATGCAGAATTTAATATTAGATTATTTTTTTATTTGCTGTTTGCTGAAGTCGATATAATTTGTGGCTGCGATTTAGATACTTTACCTGCAGCGGTTTTAGCAGCCAAAATAAAACGTAAAAAAGTAGTGTATGATGCACATGAATATTTTCCTGAATCGCCTGAATTAATTGGCAAACCATTCAAGCAATCTGTTTGGTATTTTATTGAAAAATTATTAGTAAAAAGAACAAATGCTATTTATACAGTAACCAATTCTATCGCGCAAATCTTTAATAAAAAATATAAAGTAGATTGCAAAGTTGTAAGAAATCTTCCAATTAAAACAATAAGTCAGAACTCAGAACTCACAACTCACAACTATCTTCTTTATCAAGGTGCTGTAAACATCGGTCGTGGTTTAAATGAAATGTTACTTGCCATGCTGAAGATAAATGATGCCACTTTTTATATTGCAGGTGACGGCGATGAAATGGAACACGTAAAACATAGCATTAAAAAATTAAAACTGGAAAATAAAGTGAAATTGTTAGGTAAGAAAACACCTGATGAACTTAAAAAAATTACACAGCAGGCAACCATAGGAATTAATCTCTTGGAAAACCGCGGCATCAGTTATTATTATTCACTAGGCAACAAAACATTTGATTATATACAAGCCGGCATTCCGCAGGTAATGATTGGTTTTCCTGAATACATTGCGCTGAATAAGCAATATAATATAGGTGTTTTGGTTGAAGAAATGACTATTGATAATGTAGAAAACACTATCAATCAATTATTGCATAATAAAGAATTGTATACAACAGTACAGCAAAACTGCTTAAAAGCAA
>CALLKF010000201.1 GCA_938008535.1 uncultured Saprospirales bacterium
AGTATAAAATTTTCCACATGAAATACTCAACGGATAAAACGTACCGAAACATGGTATGTTTGAGACGTGTAAAGAATCATTATAAATAAGAGTGTCAAAAGTTCCACAACCATCTGCAAAACTATAAGCATAAGTAGTATCATTATTTTTAGAATAACTAAAATCTATTTCACCAAACAAACCACTACATCTTGAAAGAATTGGCATTCTATAAATCTTTGTAAATCTATTTAACGAATCGTATTCAAACGAGAATTTATCTAATGGTTTATAATCACCACCACCATTATCACAACAAATATAACAATACTCATAGCTAATAATTTTATTTTCATAATAGGTGTAAAAATTTGTGTTGTAATAAATAAATCCACTTGATTGATATAGTTGACTTAATGTAGTATCAATTTTATTTAACTCAATATTTGAATAAAAACTATCGCAAAAATTATATTGAGAATTTTTAAACAGAAAATATTCATTTTTTAAAATATAATTAATTCCGTCGTTTGCAAAATATACTTTTACATGTTTTGGATAATTATTTACATATTGTTCAATAATTTTATTTTCAATTTTTGATTGACAACTCAATGTAACTGCTGTAATAATCAATAAAAAATAAGTTGCTTTCTTCATTTAAATTCGATTTCATTAAATCAAAATTACTCAAATTAATAAAATATATACAATACAAATTTTGGCGTTTGTAAATAGTAATTAGTAATAAAATTACACTAATTAAATAATAATCAATTACTTGCAGTTCGAATCTTTCACGATATATAATGGTCGTTTTTTTACGTTGTCCATAATTCGTCCAAGGTACTCACCTATTATACCTAAACAAATTAATTGCACACCACCAATAAATAAAATACTGACCATTAGCGATGACCAACCTTGTACTACATCGTGCTTAAAATATTTTTGGTATAATGTATATACAATTACCAAAAAAGCAACAAATGAAACCATAAAACCTAAGTAAGTAGCCAATCGCAACGGAATGTTTGAAAAAGAAGTGATACCATCAAATGCAAACTTGAGCATTTTTGAATATGGATAATTCGTGTTTCCAGCGTGGCGCTCTTCTCTTTTATATAAAATTGAAGTTTGGTTGAAACCTGTCCACGCAATTTGTCCACGCAAAAACTTATTGTGTTCTGGCATCGACACAATTATGTCTTTTACTTTTTTGGTAATAATCCTGAAATCGCCTGTGTCTAAAGGTATTTCTACTTCAGATAAACGATTTAAAACTCTATAATATAATTTTGCTGTCAGCAATTTGTGCCAACTTTCACCAACACGTTGTTCGCGTTGAGCAAAAACTACATCGTAACCTTGTTGCAACTTTGTGTACAGATCTTTAATCAATTCTGGTGGATCTTGCAAATCAGCATCGATGATAACAATTGTATTTCCTTGTGCATGTTCCAAACCAGCAAAAACAGCAATTTGATGACCAAAATTTTTACTAAAATCAATAAATTTTACTTGAGAAAATTTTGTAGACAATTCTTTAATAATTGGTAAAGATTTGTCTTTGCTACCATCATTTACAAATATGAGTTCATAATCATTGGTAACAGCAGTAACAGCATTTACCAAGCGTTCATGTAATAAATGAATATTGGCTTCTTCATTAAAAATTGGTATTACTACAGATATTTCCACGTTGTGAAATTACGAATTATGAATTATGAATTATGAATTATTTTGAATTATTTTTAGGATTTTGATATAATAATATTATTTCAACCAATCCATGTTTGAACGTTGCATAAGTATTCCATTTCTTTAATTGCTTTATTTGTTCATCTGAAAAATCATTACCTACATTTGAATACAAAATAGATGAAATTGAGTCGATAGATTTAGTATTTACATTTATCAATCTTAAAGTATCGTCTAACATTTCTGTTTGATATACGCTTGCAATCATTGGAAACACTGAACCAATTTTAGTTCTGTCAACAGATTTTTCTCTGTTATTCATAAAATAAAAATCTTGCATGCAAGAATTATAGTTGACGCATTGCAACGTGCAATCCCAACCGTTGGAAATTGGAACTGGATAGATTTGCAGATTTCCAAACCATAAAACTAATATAGTTAAAACAGAAAGAATCATTTTTTTATTCGATAAAAATTGAATGACAATTGGAATCATCAACACATATACAATTAAAAAATAACGATGATTAATTGGATTTGAGAATGGTAAAAATGAAATCGAAAATATAATTGCAGGAACGAATGCAATTAAAATAAAGTTGTCAATTTTCTTTTTTTGAATGAAATAAAAAAAGCTAAGTAATGATAAAATCACGATGCCTAAATCAAAAAAACATCTTGCAATAGATAAACTGTTTTTTAAAAATCCAACTGTATTTACCAAACCACGTTGATTGCTCCAACCATCAGCATTTGTTGATAGAAACCAACCAGTTTGCATGTAATGATATGCATACCAAATTGAAATGATTAGTATTGATGGAACGAAATATAGGTTCCAGTTACACCAATTCTTGATGTCTTTTTTAAGAAAAAAGTAAATAGTAATTGATAAACTAATTAAACAAAATAAACCACGCAAACTAATACCAACTATTCCGATTAAAAGAAATAAAAACAATATTTTTTTATTTTTTAGAAAACCAACTAATGCAGCTAAATATAGACTTAACAAAACTGCATCGTAACTCACTAAAATATTTTGCGTAATAATTGCTGGAATAGAAAAATATAAAACAACGCCAAAAATTTGTTGTTGTTTACTGAATGAGAAATGTTGTAAAAGCTGAATAAAAGAAACAATTCCTAAAATAGTAAATGGTAAAATCGATAAATGTGCTGCAAATAAATTCTTTCCAAAAATGTGATAAAAACCAGTTACATAAATATAAAAAATTGGTGGATGTCCAGCATCATATTGACTTGGTGAAACAAAATTACCAAAACCATATTCATAAAAATGCTGTGTGATGGTTGAAGTTAAAATAGTGTCCCAAAAAAATGGCAAGTGCCACGAAAATACATTAACTACAATTGCTAAAACAATTCCAAGAAGATATATGTTTTTATTTTGTGCCACGAATTATTTTACGCAAAGTACGCAAAGAAGCAAAGAACACAAAGATTTTTTTTATTAATTATATGCTGTAATTTTACAAAATGAAAAAACTGACGCTTGCCTTCTCGCCTTGTCCAAATGATACGTTTATTTTTGATGCGATGATTCATCATAAAATAGATACAGAAGGTTTGGAATTTGAGGTGTGTTTTGCTGATGTTGAACAACTCAATCAATCTGCATTTCAGCAAAAATTTGATATTACAAAACTAAGTTATCATGCGTATGCGTATGTGTCTGAACATTATATTTTATTGCATTCTGGAAGTGCTTTAGGCAATAATTGTGGTCCACTTTTAATCAGTAAAAAAATATTAACTCAAACAGAAGTTGAAACAAGTAACATTTGTATACCAGGAAAATATACTACAGCCAATTTGTTATTTTCACTAAAATATCCAACTGCTGTAAACAAAGAATTTATTATTTTTTCTGAAATTGAAAATAAAGTGTTGAATGATGAATTTGATGCTGGTGTGATTATTCATGAAAACAGATTTACGTACGAACAACATGGTTTGAAGAAAATCATTGATTTAGGAGAATTTTGGGAACAAACCTATAACGTTTCGATTCCATTAGGTGGTATTGCTATTAAACGCAACATAGAAATCGAAACGCAATTAGCAGTTGAACGCATCATTAAACGAAGTATTGAATTTGCTTTTGAAAATCCTGATTCTTCTAAAGGTTTTGTTGCGCAATACTCACAGGAAATGAGTGCAGAAGTTTGTCAGCAACACATCAATTTATACGTTAATAAATACAGTTTGGATTTAGGATTTGATGGTGAATTTGCAGTAAATACATTGTATAAAATTGCACAAGAAAACAAGATTATTCCTGAATTATATGAACCGATTTTTGTAGAATAATTTCACGCAAAGAACGCTAAGAAGTAAAGAAAAAAATTAAAAAAAAAACAGATTTCTATTCGGAAAAAAGTTACTTGCTTGCGAATGCTTTCAATGCTAACAAACGCTCTTGTACATTCGCATTCCATTCGGCTTGTTTTTCAGTATCGATGCTATGTTCAGTTTCACTGTCATAAGTATTTTGTTCTTCTTTCCATTGAACTGTAATTTCTTTACCAATATTAGGAATTTTTGCAATATCTTTTGAAACTTTGATTTCTTCAGACAAACGTTTGCGCATTAATCTTGCATATAACTCAGTAATGTCAAAATGTGTTTGTTCGTGTTGCAACATATACGCATTCAATTCTACATCTTGTTTCCATGATAATTTTGGAAAAAATTTACAAAGCACTTCATACTTAAATTTTGAACCCGTTGCGGAATAAGAATATTCAACAGAAGAAGCAGTCATAGCCATTTCTGCTGCATTTGGATAAGATTTTCCTTGAAAATCTGACCATTTTAATTTTTGATTTTCATTCCAAAAATAAAATGTTTTATATTCTGGTGCGCTGCGTGGTGGCAACGTAAATGCAGTTAAAAAGAGTGTAGATAATAAAATGAAAATGTATTTCATAATTTTAATAAGGCAAAAACTATACCGAAATTATTAAGAATGATTTATAAAAATGTTACATTTTGTTATCGTATTTAAAAAATACCAGCAGCAATTAAATTTTGTTTAAACTGATTTCCAACAACAGAACCTTGTTGAAAAAACACAGCTGCTTTATTGTTTAAACCATTTATCTGAAAAGATTGTCCAGTTGAATTAATGACGTTTCCTGTCCATAAGTTTTCCCATTTTCCTGCTGGCAAATAAACAGCAATTGATGTTGTATTTGGATTTAAAACTGGTGCAACTAATAATTCGCTGCCAACCATAAATTCTTCAAACGATAGATTATAAGTATTTGTATCGTTTGGAAATTGTAAAAATAGATGCCTACAAACTGGCCAACCTTTTGTTGTTGATTCTTGAATCAATTGTTTTCTATAAAAATTCCAAGCTTTATAAATTTTTGCGTTTCGAGCAAAATGCTTTGCCGTTGCAGTATCCTGATAAACCTGATAATTTTTATCTGGACCAAGACCTTCATGTGTTCTGAAAACAGGTGTAAATGCTGACATTTCCATCCATCTATATAATAATTCTTTACTTCTGCTTAAAAGTGAAATCCCTAAAAATCCAATTGAAGTATAACCTCCAATATCACTATGATTGATACTAAAACCAGATAATCCAGCAGATAACAAACCCATAACAGCTGATTTTAAACCATCATTTTCTGTCCAATCAACCAATTGATCGCCTTGCCAAAATAGTGTGGCATATTTAGGACTTTTTACCGATCCACTTCTGCAAAAGAATACAATACTATCACCGAAACCAGCTTCTTCAATGGCTTCTCTATTTATTTTTGCCCATTCTTCAGGATATTTATTGTGATAAATCATTGGTGATTCTCCATTTTTCAAGGTCACATCAAAAGGCATCGCTTCGGCAAAATCGGCCATCCAGCCACTTTGTCCACGCGCAATTAATTCATCTTTAATAATATCTTTTATCCAACGAACACAATTCGTGTCGCTTAAATCTAAAATTGCAGAACTAAACGATGTATTTTGAATCAAATAAGGACTTCCTTCTGGATTTAAAACCAAAAAATTATTGTCTTTTGCTTCTTTATACATATCTCTTCTGAAATTAGTTTTATTGCCTGCAACAGCAACAATAAATGGATTTACATAACCTAACATGTTTATACCATTTGATTTTAAACTATCCTCCAATGTGTTCCATTTTGGATATTGCTGATTATCTAATTCCCAATTCCACCATAATTGTTTGCCTACTAATGTTGTGCGTTGTCCAATCCAATCTTGTAGCCAAAACGCTGAAATTGGTGTACCAGCATCTTTCAAAATTTTCCAGACTCGATATGCTTTATCTGTTCCACCTTGCATTCCTATAACAGCACCTTCTTGAATCCAATCTGGTAAAGCACGCATTCTACCGCTATATGTGGTGTATTCTTCAATAGCATCTAATGGATTTTTTGCATAAATAATATTGGCTTCGAGTTTATTGGTAAACACTTCAACCTGGACTTTATCTGTTTTGGTGAAATCGAATTCTGAGTATTCATAATTTTCTAAATACAATGAATTTGAAGAAGATGAAATATAATGTGGTATCGATTTGTAAGAAGTATATTCATCACCAACAGATGCGCCAAGTACTAATTTTATTAATGGATTGGTGATATCACCACGACCAATTCCTTGTTCCTGAATTAAAATAGGAACACGTTTTCCTTTGTGATTAAAATACGATGGTTGTTCACCTAAGCCAAAAAATTGCTCTTGTGAAGAGGTAAAATATGTTAGATATAATCTGTTATATGATGCATCATTGGTGGTTAAAGAAAGATGCAATTGTTTATCAGATTTTACTGAAAAAGTAAGTGTATAATTTACAGAATTTGCACCAGAAATAAAACTTCCAGAAATAATTACAGTTGTGCCATTTGAAGAAATATTATCAATTTTTTGGTTTTGTGTGATAGCCGTTTTACTGTCAACAATTGTAAAAGAGCCAGCTTTTTCGGTAATGGTTTCGTTGCCTTTTGCGGCACCACAAAATGCTTTGTTTAAAATTGATTGCCAAATTATTTTTGTTGGCTCATCAACATGTGAAATACTGATTTGTCCAACACTATTATTCCAATCAATTTTAAAATTTCCAATCGTGTAATTTGTTGAAGGTGGAACTGTTGGATTAAATTCTAAATTCATATCATAGAAAACACCAACTGCAGCACTTTTACTCAAAAATGGAAATATAAGCAATGGAATAAAAAAAATGAACCAGTATTTTCGCATAAATTTTATCATTGAATAATTAAAGGTTGAGTAAAAATATTTTCATCTGTTTCTACAGAAATAATATAAGCACCTTTTGCAAAATTTGAAATATCAATTTCAGATGTAAAATTGAAAGAGCTATTCAAACTCATATATTTTACAAGCGTTCCGTTGATATCTATAATTTTTAAATTGGCAGATTTTTGTAATAAATTATTTAATTGCAATGTAAATTTATCAGTTGCTGGATTTGGAAAAGCTGCAAAATTTAAAACATTTTTATTTTGTTTTAATGCTGTAACTGAATATTGATTGATACTTACATTATCTAAATTAAAATACTGTGAAGGAAAAGTAGTTGAAGAAAAATATTTCCAACGGATAATAATTGTTCCAGTTTTATTTCCTAAATCAACAGAATCTTTTTGCCAAATTCTGTTGTTTCCTCCTGTAATAGATTTTAATGTTTGCCAAGTGGAACCAGCATTGATGCTAAGTTGAATCTGAACCAAATCTGGATTTGAGTTTTCTGCTTCGCTCCAATCAAAAAATAGTTTATAATTTCCAGTCGCTAAATTTATAATTGGTGTTTGTATAAATTCATTTTGAAATTTAGGATGAAATCGAACATACCTTGTATTATTAGTTCCTAAGAAATAAGCATGTTCAATTTTTGAAGTCAAATTCCAACTTCGCAAAAATAAAGTATCGTCAAACTTTTCAGAAAAAACTGTTTGTGCATTTGTAAAATAAAATACAAAACAACAATAGCAACATATAAAAAATTTATAATGGTTCATATATTTTTCTGATTTACTAAAATAGCGTTTAAAAATCAGAAAAAAAAGCTACTTACACAAACTTCAATTTTTCCATAAAACTATTATCCATTTTTACCGTTGCATTTAATCTATGTAAAATAGAAAACACACCAAAAAATGCACGATGCAAATAAATTGCATGTTTGGAACCACGAATAGAATTTGGTTTTCTAAATTCTTTATTATTAAAAATAGCTTCGCCTTGAGTTTGTAATTTCTGATTATAAGCTTTATCACCATAAAAAAAACTTTCAAACTGCGTTGGATATGAAATCAACTCGACTGCATTTAATGCTGTTTCATAAAACAATTTATATTCCACTTCAGAATCACCATCACGCAAAATATCTAAGTTTTTCAAAACATCTATAAATTTTGATTTATCATTTCTAACTTCTTTTTTGGATAACAAAAAATAGTTCGTATAAAAATCTTTAGGAATTCGTTTTACACAACCAAAATCTAAAACAACTAATTCATTGTTTTTTGTAACTAAGAAATTTCCAGGATGTGGATCAGCATGAAAACATTGATGTTCGTGAATCTGACAAAATAAAAAATCTATTAATGTTTGCGCTAACTGATTTTTTTTGTCTTGATTTTTTTCTGTTTCAATATACGTTGACAAAGAAATTCCATCGATCCAATCCATTGTCAAAATCTTTTTTCCAGATAAATTTTTATAGTATTTTGGAATAATTAAATTTGGAATATGCTTCGTAAATTCTGAAATTTCTATCGCATTTTTTAATTCTAAATCATAATCACATTCTTCTACTAATCGTTCTTCAAACTCATCAAAATAGTGCTTCACAGCATTTTCTTTCACACCAATAAATCGTAAAAAAATTGGTTTCACCATATTCAAATCTGAATGGATACTATCTGCAACACCTGGATATTGCAGTTTCACAGCCAATTTTTTTCCATCTTTTGTTGCTTCATGCACTTGACCGATAGATGCAGCATGAACTGCATTTAAATTAAAGCTATCAAACAATTCATTAGGATGTTTTCCGACATATTTTTTAAAGGTATTAATGACTAACGGTGTACTCAACGCCATCGCACTATTTTGTGCTTTTGCAAATTTTTCAGCAAATTGTTTCGGCAACAAACCATTATCCATACTTACTAATTGCGCAATTTTCAACGCGCTACCTTTTAATTGACTCATCAATTTAAATAACTCTTCCGCGTTTTTGTCATTCAATGCATCTTCTGAAACGTCTTTATTTATTGCCTTTTGCGCTGAATGTTTGATATAGTTTGCACCAACTTTCATGCTGGTACGAAACACCTGACTTGCACGCGCTACTTTTGAAGTTGGTATTTTATTTTGTTCTGACATAATTTATGCATTACATTTTAGCTTCTTAATTTAAACAAACTCTGTACCAAATCAAATCCAGAATCTATGGCATTTGGCGCAAATAAATCAAATGCGAAATGCACTGTTTTTTCAACCATCACATCTGTATTTTGTTTGTCGTCACTTTTATCATTCGACCAAAAATTTAATACTGATAAAAATGCAGTATTTAAAATGGATTGATAATAATTAGCAATAAATGGTCGCGCTTGAATTTCACCTGAATTGGTTGCATTAAAAATTAATTCATCAAAATATACAGACAATTCAACTTTGATTGATTTTATAAAAGAAAGCCGATTTTGTTGAATAAAAATTGCATCACTTTCGTTTAACTGTTGCAAAAAAGTAAACATAAATGCCAGCATTTTCTCTCTAGATGTATATTGTTGATATTGTTCATCATTGTTGCAGGTTTGCAACGTATTTTCTAAAACAGTATTAAAAGATTGAGATGTAATATTTTTTTCCATAAAAGATTTATATCAATAATAATGCAACAAATCAAATTTAGTTTTAATAAATCAATTATTTTTGTTACAAATTGTTAAGCATGCACAGCATTGATGAATTACGTGATATTTTTTTGCAACATTTAGAAGACGCACGTTTTACGAGTGAGCCAAAGAATTTATACGAACCAAATAATTATTTTTTAGGAATTGGTGGCAAACGGTTGCGACCAGTTTTGTTACTTTTAAGTACTGAAATTTTTGGTGGAAATGTGACTGATGCAATGAACGCTGCATTGGCAATTGAGTTTTTTCACAATTTCACGTTAATACATGATGATGTGATGGATGATGCGCCTTTGCGCAGAAATTTTGAAACTATCCATCAAAAATACAATTTGAATACTGCTATTTTGAGTGGTGATGTGTTAATGGTGAAAGCGTGCGAATATTTAGGAAAATTAGACGATAAATATTTCAGAACATGCTATGATATTTTTACAAAAACTGCGATTGAAGTTTGTGATGGACAACAATATGATATAGATTTTGAAACGAAACAACATGTTACGCATGCTGATTATATTGAAATGATTCGATTAAAAACTTCGGTTTTATTAGCTGCAAGTATGAAAATCGGTGCTATTATTGGAAATGCTAATATAGATGATGCTGATCTAATGTATGAATATGCTGAAAACTTAGGTATTGCATTTCAAATCCAGGATGATATTTTAGATTGTTTTGGTGATGAAAAATTAGTTGGCAAACAACCTGGTGGCGACATCATTCAAAATAAAAAAACCTTGTTACTTATTGAAGCATTAGAACGAAGCAATATAAATAATGATAACCAGCTCAATCAAATTATTGCAGATAAACACATTGACCATTCTCAAAAAATAAATGTAATTTTAAACATTTTTGAACAATATAAAATAAAAGATTTTGCATTGCATCAACGTAATTTTTATGTAGAAAAATCGATGAATGCATTGGCAAAAATAAACTTAGACAACAAAAAAAAAGAAGTGCTTAAAAGTTTAGTCGATTATTTGGTGGTTAGAGATTTTTAAGAAATCACGCCAAAACCTTACTATTCATTTCTTTCCATCTTTTTAATAAAAACCAACCTACAAAGGCAGCTTCAATTAACGGAAATGTAACCATTAAAATTGTAGATGATTTCGGACTTGGAAAAAATGCAGCCGTTAAATTGTCGTTTCCTGCAAATAGCATTGGTAAAACAAAATATACCAAGAAAAAATAAAAATACATGGAAACATTGGCACGTTTTGCATTCGACGAAAAATGAAATAACAATAACGCACTTAAATCTCTAATGATAAAACCAAAAATAGAAATAAGAAATGCGACACTGACACTCGTTAATTCAAAATCAAATTTTTCCTGAATATTTTGTGTGATTTCTTTTTGTCCTAAAACAATAACTAAAATCACTGTTAATAATCCAAACAAAAATGCAATTGGTAAAGTGATGATCCAAAGTGGTGCATTTTGAAGAAATAAATCTTTTTTCTTTTGCAACCATGCATTTTGCAAGGTTCTAAAATTTACTACATCTTTTGGTTCCGTTAACGCTAAAATATATGTAATAAATACTAACTGTGCGAAATAAGATGCTATTGCAACTAATAAACTAATTTTAAACGACATGCCATCATATCCAATAAAAAATCCGAATTGAAATAAAAAATTAGTAGCAATAAAAAGCAACCACCAATTCGGTTTATCTGAATATTGTAATTCTGCACGCATGTTTCTATAAACTGCAGCCACAATCCAAGAACAATAAAATAAACTGCTTAACAACGAAATGATCACTGTATTAAAAGGAATTCCATACCATTTTAAAGAAATTTGCGTAAATGAAAATGCACTAAAAATGCCAAAAAATATAAGTCTGGAAACAGAGCCAAATAATAAAAATGCAATAATAAATACACGGTTGCTTTTTACTTTTATGCGTCCGTCCGATTTTCTGATCAATTGTAACGCCATTAAAATTATGATTCCATGTAATGAAATCATAGATAGAATTAGCAAAGCTGCATTTGGTAAACCTTGATCTAAAGTACCATCTTGTAAACAAGTAAATAAATAAATGACTAAACAAATTAACGCACTGTACCAGTTATAGATGGTGCTTCCGAATAATTTACCAACAGTCAATTTCCATGCACCGATAATACTCATCTTTTGCCAATCCCAGGTTTTTTCGTTGTATTCATCTAAAATGGAATTTGATGCCGATTTAATTCCCCAAAGCATACCTAAAAAAACAAATCCACCGATGGAAACATATTTTAATGTACTATTTGCGGCCGTTGTCGAATCTACATTCATAAAAATCAACACGATTATTAAAAATATAATCGCTGGCATGGCTAATAAACGTTGTGTAGAAATTTCCAACCAAACATTTTTCGCAAATTCAGCGTTCCATCTCAAAAGTTTATTCATGTTTATCATGCTTTATTATTTTTATAGTTTTCAACTGTTTTAATGTATTCGTCTTGCAGGTTTACCTTTGTTTCTGTAATATCATCAACAGGCATATCATTAGCAATCAGTTGTTTTAATAAGGTTTGTTTTGTCAATGTATCGGTGTCTAGTTTCAATTGAATTTTATTTCCTAAAAAAGTAATATCTGAAACGCCATCTATTTGTGCAATCGTATTAAAATGCGATTCTTCTAATTTAGTAAATCCGATTTCTAAAGCTAATAGATTTGAAACTGTTTTTTCTTTAGATAAAGAACGATGTTCAATCATTCTACCATCCTGAATTACTAGCATTTCTGATGAATAATCTTCCAATTCAGCTAAAATATGAGATGAAACAATGATGGTCATACCAGTTTGTTGCAATTCTAACAATAAAGCAGACAACGCATAACGCGCTTCTGGGTCAAGTCCTGATGCAGGTTCATCTAACAATAATACTTTTGGTTCGTGTATGATGGCTTGCGCAATACCTACACGCTGACGCATACCACGTGAAAGCGTACCTACTTTTTTATCAGCAAAATCAAAAGCACCAGCACGATGGATAGCTAAATCTACAGCAGCATCAAAATCGCTGTTGGCATCCAATCTACTATGTGCCATAAATTGCACCGACTGCAAAACAGTTAAATCATCGTATAAACCAAATAAATCTTGTAAATAACCAACTTGTGCATGCACTTCGCGCGGTTGTGTGATTGCATTAAAATCATTAATCATCACGTTTCCACTAATTGGTTTTGATAATGCAGCAATACAACGCAGTAAAGTTGTTTTACCAGCACCGTTTGGTCCAACTAACGCAGTAATTGCACCATCTTCAATTTCAAATGAGACATCAGTTAAAGCGCGCTTTTCCGGATATTCATAGTTCAGATTTTCGACTAGTATCATAGACTTATATTACATTTAAGAAAATAGAATATACAAATGAACGACAAAATTTTTAAAATAGTTCGTTTCAACTAATAAAAAGGTTTAAAAGGTATGAAAATTATTCACTTTATTTGCTTTATGAAAAGATACGTTTTATTGCTTTTTATTTTTTGTTCGATTGATACATTCTCAGCTGTTTACTTAAAAGTGCTTTACATTGCAGCAAATCGAGTGAATTGCATGGATGATACAACAAAAAAATGTTTTTTAGTTCGTGATAATCCAACGGATCAATGGACAATTTTTGAACATAAAATTGAAGGATTTGTGTATGAAGAAGGCACAGAATATTGCATATTATTAGAAATACAAACACAAGGTGTTTCTGAACCAGCTATTCCTTTTGATTCAACACAGATAAAGTATGTATTGAATGAAATAAAATCAAAGACTGTTAATCAGTCAGTTATAAAAGAACAATCAAATAGTTCCATTCAAGATAATTCACGCTGGATTTTGTATAAGTTAAAGACTAAAAATGAGATAAAGACTTTTTCTTTAGCAAAAGAAAATTTAGAATTCAACACTGCAGCAAATAAAATTTCTGGCAGCACCAGTTGCAATACCTTTTCTGCTACTTACACAAAAGATGAAAAAAACATTGCCTTTTCAAATATTGAAGTGACCAAAAACACTTGTAGAAAGCATTCTAATGAACCTGAGTTTTTGTATATGTTACAAAATATCAATACTTACAAAGTAAAGAAGAATGTACTTTATCTTTTCAAAGGAAAAACAATGTTAGGTATGTTTACCAAAAAGAAATAAAATTCTGAATCAAGGAAACACACCTAATTCCATATAAGAAGCACCTACCTTGTTAATTGCATTTACGTAAGCTGCAGTTCTTAAACTGATTTTTTTATGCTTTTTCCAAATTTCATGAATGTTTTCATACGAATACATCATCGTATCTTCTAAACCTGAACGAACTAAATCTAATTCGCTGGCACCGTGAATAATGTTTCTTTCTTCTTTTGATATTTTTTTACCTGTATTTTTTTCAATCATATTCATTAGCTGATTGAAAGAAGAATCTTGAAAACGTTGATCTAATCTACCAAAACTAACGTGCGATAAATTTTTCAACCATTCGAAATAAGAAACGGTAACACCACCAGCATTTAAATATAAATCAGGCACTATTAAGATTCCTTTTTTTAATAATATTTGCTCAGCTTCAGGTGTTACAGGACCATTTGCACCTTCGCCAATTATTTTTGCTTTAATACGTGGTGCATTTTCTTTGGTAATTTGATTTTCCAAGGCAGCTGGCACCAAAATATCACATTCATGTTCCATCAATAAGTTAGAATGCTTGATAAACTTGGCTTTTGGATAATCGCGTATGGTTTTATTTTCAAGTTGGTATTTTTTCAAATCTTCAATATCGATGCCTTTAGCATTATACAAACCACCTTCAAATTCAGCAACGCCAACAACTAGCGCACCATTTTCTTCCATCACTTTAGAAGTATAATAGCCAACATTTCCAAAACCTTGTACAATTACTTTTTTCCCTTCAATACCAACCGTTAAACCTAATTTTTTCATGTCTTCAGCATGACTACAAGCTTGGCGCAAACCATAAAAAACACCACGACCAGTTGCTTCTGTTCTACCATGCACACCACCTAATGAGATTGGTTTTCCAGTTACACAACCTGCAGCGTCAATTTGTGATGGATTAAATTGAATGTAAGTATCCACAATCCAACTCATTTCGCGCTCACCAGTTCCATAATCAGGCGCTGGAACGTCTAAAGATGGTCCGATGAAACCTTTTTTAATCAACTCAAATGTATAACGACGTGTTATTTTTTCAAGTTGTTCAACTGTATAATTTTTAGGATTGATTTTGATACCACCTTTAGCACCACCAAATGGAACATCTACTACCGAACATTTATAAGTCATCAGTGCAGCCAACGCCATTACTTCATCTTGATTTACCATTTCGCTGTAGCGAATACCACCTTTGGTTGGTAATTTATGATGTGAATGTTGCACGCGATACGCTTCGATTACTTCAATCCTATCGCCTATTTTAACGGGAAAATTGATTTGATAAACAGCATTACATGCTTTGATTTGATCGATAAGTCCTTTTGGAAAATTTGTGAAGGCAGCAGCCTGATCTACGTAGGTTTGTACGTTTTGAAAAAATTTAATGTCGCTCATTTTTAATTTACTTTTTTAATTCTTCTTCCAGTTTCTTTATTTTTCTTTCTAAAGTAAAAAGATAAATAAAAATGCCAATTAAAATAACTGATAACACGACAATTACAGCATATAATTTATTGCTTTTTGCCAGATTATCTGCTACTGATATTGTTTGTGCATTTAACATTTTAGAAACAGTTCCGAAAAGTAGAATTAAAATTGCAGATTTCTTATACATGTGTAAAAATATTTTTTTAAATAGATGTTGATAAAAAAAGAATTGGTGAATTAGATTGGCTGATTTCAATCAATAAAACCTTTTTCTTTCATCCATTTATCGTTAAAGAATTTGCCAATATAGCGCGAACCATGATCGTGTGTGGCAATAATTACCAAATCATCTTTTGTAAACGGAAATTTCTCATGAATTTGCAACACACCTTGTACCGCAGAACCAGCAGAATTTCCTAAGAACAAACCTTCTTCTTTTGCTAATCTTCGTTGCATTAATGCTGCTTCTTTGTCAGTAACTTTTTCTACAAAATCAATCAATGAAAAATCGTAATTTTTT
The DNA here is from genome assembly GCA_938008535.1 of uncultured Saprospirales bacterium. Taxonomy (GTDB): domain Bacteria; phylum Bacteroidota; class Bacteroidia; order Chitinophagales; family JADIYW01; genus JADJSS01. Next base: position 15,768 of record CALLKF010000201.1, read on the forward strand.
GGAATAATATCTTCGCCAATTCCTTCTGTAATATATGAATGAATTTCTGCTGGATCAAAAGTACCTGTTTCGTGAAATTGTTTTAAAATAGAACCATACGTATCAATTCCATAGCTTTTTATAGCTGGGTTTTGTTCTTTTAAGAATTTGGTAGTTCCTGTAATGGTACCACCAGTTCCAATTCCAGTAACAAAATGCGTTATTTTGCCATCTGTTTGTCGCCAAATTTCCGGACCTGTGCTTTCGTAATGAGCTTGTCTGTTTGATAAATTATCGTATTGATTCATCCAAACAGAATTTGGAATTTCTTTTGACAATCGTTCTGCAACTGAATAATATGAACGTGGATCTGCAGATTCAACTGCAGTTGGGCACACAATTACTTCAGCACCCATGGCGCGCAAAATATCAAACTTTTCTGGTGATTGTTTATCTGTTGAAGTGAAAATACATTTGTAACCTTTTACGCAAGCAACAATTGCCAAACCCATGCCTGTATTGCCAGAGGTGCATTCGATAATAGTGCCGCCAGGTTGTAATCTGCCGTCTTTTTCGGCATCTTCTACCATTTTCAATGCCATTCTATCTTTGATAGAATTACCTGGATTTCCGTATTCAACTTTAACGCAAATAGTTGCAGGAATATGTGCAGTAATTTTGTTCAGTTTCACAATTGGTGTATTGCCAATTGTCTCTAGTATGTTGCTGTAAATTTGCATTATCGCAAAGATAGAAAAAATAATTTAAGTGATGGAAAAAGTGAAAGTGATAGTGTCATATTATTCCAACAATCTACGATGATAATTGATTTGTCCAATGTGGTAATTTAAATGCGTTAACAAGTGGAACAACATATAATCTGTTTTGACAATTTGACCATGTTTTTCTAACGGAAAATTTGCTTCAAAATCTGCATCGTTTAAATTTTTCAATGTATTTACTACTATTGGAATGAGTTTGTCGATTTCAGAATGCAGTTCACATCGTGGAATATTTTTAGAAGAGAATTCCAATTCACGTTGACGCACATAGCCAGTATTTCCGAGTGTTGCGCCAATAAAATGATTTAGATTGCCAATTAAATGTAAACATAAATTTCCAGCAGAATTAGAGATTTTATTTTCTACTTTCCAAAGATTGGTTTCATCTTTATACAAACTTATTTCTTCTTTTAATTTCAACATATCTCTTTCAAAGAAATCAGCTAATAATAAATTAAGCATCGTATTTATTTTAAATATTGGATAATAGTTACAAGTTCTTTATTTAAATTTTGAATTGACAATTTCAAATTCCAATTTTCTTTATTTCGTTTTTCTACATAATTGGAAATCGCACGAATTTCAATTCCAGGTTTTTGTATTAATTTCAATACATAATAAAATGCCAAACCTTCCATATTTTCGGTATCAGCTTGGTATTTTTCTTCAATAATCTTTATAGTTTTTTCGTTTCCATGTACTTTGTTTACTGTAATAGACGTTGCCTTTAGTAAATTTATTTTTTTATGAAAATCTGATAAAATTGGTTCGCACAAACTATATTGAAATGCATCTTCCATTTTATCAATAAAACCTAAATCAAAAAAATCCTGGAATTCTTCATCATTTTCCACACCAAAGTCGCCATACGTTTCTGAGATTACTTGCACTACTTCACCAATTTTTAGATTTCTGTTAAATGCACCACAAACACCAGCATCGATAAAAAAATCGCGGTTATATTTTGCAGTATATAAAGCCAAATGTGCTGCTGTGTTGAGCATACCCATTCCAGTAATCAAAAAATGTAAATTTTCGTTGGCAACAAATAAACCAATAAAATCAGTTGATTTTGGCTGAAATTCATCCAATAATGGTTGTAATTCGAGTTTTGTGGCAGCAACGATAGTGATTCTTGGATTTAAGATTTCAGACATAAGATTTGAGATTTCTTATCAAATTAAAAGCAAATATAGAGTTTAATTAAAAAATAACGTGTCAAATCTCAAATCTCAAATCATAAATCTTAATTTTACTTCGTGATTTATTTAACAAGACGTGAGACCTTTAATGCCGCGCATCGGTTATACAATAACCATTGGTCTGAAGAAAAAAATGATACCGTTTTCGGTAAATGTGCCAATAAAAACTGGCATGGACACAATTATGTGTTGTATGTTACAGTAAAAGGTGAACCAGATCCTGAGACTGGTTTTATCATCAATGTAAAAGTTTTAAGTAAGATTATTAAAGAAGTAATTATTGATGTACTTGACCATAGTAACTTAAATTTAGATGTAACGTTTATTCCTGAAAATATTCATCCAACTACAGAGAATTTAGTTCGAATTATTTGGAATGAATTAGAGCCAAATATTGAAGGTTGCAAATTACATTCTATTAAACTACAAGAAACTGAAAATATTTACGCTGAGTATTTTGGTGAATAAATAAAATAATAAAGAACACGGATTTTTTTCACAGAGTTTTAATACGTGTTTTTTACTTTTAATATTCTATTCCTTTTAAAATAAATCTCTTTACTTTTCTCTTTGTAAATCTTTGATATATTTATAAAAAATGCTACAAACCATTCTGAAATATTTTGATGATTTAACTGTTCAAGAATTGTACGATATTCTACAATTGCGTGAAGAAGTATTTCAGATGGAACAAAATTGTATTTACAAAGATATTGACGATAAAGACAAAAAATGTTTTCATTTGATGTTGTATAAAGAACAAGAATTAGTTGCATATTGTCGTTTAGTTCCAGCAGGAATTTCTTACGATGGTTATGCGTCAATTGGTCGAGTAGTAAGTAAACCAATTTATAGAAAAGATGGTTTTGGCAGACAATTGATGGAACAAGCCATGCAAAAAATGACACAGGTTTTTCCGCATTTGTCCATTAAAATTTCAGCACAGGCATACTTGCAAAAATTCTACGAAAGCTTTGGTTTTACTAGAGTTTCCCGTGAATATATGGAAGACGATATTCCACATATTGCGATGGTGTTTGGTCAATAGCCAATAGAGATTGTTCGTTGGTAGTTGGTTATTGTCTCATTTTTTAATCTATTGCTCACACAACTTTGCAATCTCATTCACCGTTTTCCAGTTGCGTGTGGTAGCTGTTACTTTTAATTTATACTCAAAAAAAGTGTTACTGAGTTTGGTGTTTCCATAGCCATTCGGACAATGCAAATACACTTCGTTTCCAATAATTTCAAACACATCTGGTTCAAAGTTGTAAGTATTTATTTTGGATAAATTTTCTTTAGTTGGTGTTTCTGATAAAAATGTAATATGCAATTTATCCAACTCAATATTTTTTTGGTTGAGATATGGATTTTGTGTTAGAATACTTGTTATTTCATCAACCGTTCTAATAATTATCGGAACATCAAAACCATATTGTTCCTTTATTTTTTTTTGAATTATAGTTTCTAAATTCTTCGCAGATTTTGCATCAAAAACCACGTTTCCACTTTGAATGTATGTTTTTACATTTTTGAAATTCATGGATTCAAATAATGCTTTCAAATCCTGCATCAGAATTTTATTTTTTCCACTGACATTAATGCCACGAAGAATGCAAATATAAGTTGTCATGCTACAAAGTTACACAATTGGTGGCCACGGCGAACTGATTTTTGGATTTTCTGGAATATACACAATCCAAATTGCATCGCCATGATTTCTAAATACATTATTGTCGTCCCAACTCGTAACTGAATCTTGTTGCTCAACACCATCTATTGTTGTAAACGTATATTGAATTATATATGGATGTCTGCCATTTATAGATTGTGTGGTATCTTGATGAATATCTGTAATGTTTCCATCGACTGCAATTCCTTTTTCCAGTGCCTGAATTTTTTCCTGACCTACTTTTTTACCATGTCTGAATAAAAAATAACCAACTGCAACGAAGATCAAACCAAAACCCATAGCTGCAATTGTTGGAATACCGATTGTAATAAAAATAACACCAATAATAGTGTGTGTATTGCGCCAAAACATTACTTGATGCACAAATTTTTTAGGCAACACTCTTGGTGGTTCATCTGGTTTTTCACCTTTTATGGCACCTACTTTAGGCAAAGGACCACCACAATTGACACAATTAGGAACTAAAGGTGCTGATGGATAATAGGATTTACACCACGGACAAGTTACTGAACGTTGAATGGATAGCATATTAATGGTTTTTGTAATATGAAATTACAACAAAACAATTGAATTTCTAACAGCAACTACATCTTTTTCAATCTGAATTTTCAACAAATCCCAATTTTCGTATTTTATTTGAGGTCGAAGGTAGTCGACAAAGATAATATCTAAAGATTTTTTGTATAAATCACCGTCGAAATCGAGTACAAAAACTTCAATCGTTAGTTTGCTATTATCAAACACTGTTTCGCGATAACCAATACTGAGCGCACCTTTGTAAAACTGGTTTTCAATTTTTATTTTTACTGCATACACACCAGATGCAGGAATGAGTTTATGCGGATTTGAAATTTCAATATTTGCTGTTGGAAAACCAAGTACTCTTCCGATTTTATCACCATGCACTACCTTGCCTTTTATTAAAAATGGATGCGCTAATAATTTATTGGCTTCTTTAATGTTTCCTTCTAATAAAAAATTGCGGACTTTAGTAGAACTCACTTTTATTTCATCTAACGTTTGTGCCGAAATTTCTTCTACTTCAAAATTATAGTTGGCAGAAAGTTGTCGCAACAAGTCAATATTTCCTTTTCTATCTTTTCCAAAATGATGATCGTAACCAATTACTATTTTTGTTGGATGAAAATTTTGAATAAGAATTTTATCTACATATTCACTTGCTTCCATCGAAGCAAATTCTTTGGAAAAGGCAGCAATTACTAAATGATTCAAGCCGAATGTTTCGAGCAATTCTTCTTTTTCATCTATTGTAGAAATCAGTTTAAGTGTATCATCATCTGGATGCAGCACCAATCTTGGATGCGGATCAAACGTCAACATCACACTTTCACCATCAATTTCTTGTGCAATATCATTCAGGCGTTTTATAATTTGCTGATGACCAAAATGCACACCATCATAAGTACCAATAGTAAGCACTGCATTTTTAAACGTTGGTAAATTATCTAAACCGTAATGAATTTGCATTTTCTAGTCGTGAGTCGTGAGTTTAAAGTCGTGAGTTTAATTAAAGAAATTATTCAAACGCAAAGTTAACTATTCTATTGTTTTTAAAAAATTATCTACTGTAAAAGCATCTTTCACATCATAATTGCCAATTTTTGTTCGTCGTAAAGCATATAAATATGCACCATTATTCAATTTTGCGCCAAAGTCATTTGCCAAACTTCTGATGTATGTTCCTTTCGTGCATTCAACATAAAAATCAATCAATGGCAATTCAACTTTCGTAATATCGAATTTATAAATGGTAATTGATTTTGATTTTACATCCACATCTTTGCCAGCACGTGCTAAATCATAGGCACGTTTTCCATCAATTTTTACTGCTGAAAAAATTGGTGGAAATTGTTGTTGTTCGCCAACAAATGTAGTTGCACATTGTACAATTGCATCGTTCGTAATTCCAGCAATATCAAAGGTTTGGTTAACTTCTTTTTCGGTATCAAAACATTCTGTAGTTGCGCCTAAAAAAAAAGAACCAGTATATGTTTTGTCTGCATCTTGGATTTGCTGAATTTCTTTTGTTTTTTTTCCTGTACACAAAATCAGCAAGCCAGTTGCTTTTGGATCTAAAGTGCCTGCGTGACCAATTTTTACAGCGCCAAATTTACGTTTCAATGCAAACTTAATTTTATTAACTACATCAAAACTAGTCCAGTCTAAAGGTTTATCAATTAAGATAACTTCGCCTTCTACAAAATTGTAATTTTCCATTTTTGCGAAGTATTTATTTATGTATCAACAATAAAATTAAAATTATTGAACCTAAAATAATTCTATAAAAACCGAAAAATTTAAACCCAAATTTTTGTAAGATTTCGATAAAGAATTTCACTGCTAAAAACGCTACGATAAATGAAATTACGCAACCAATTAACAGTGTAAAAATATCAGCTGAAACAAATGCATATTCACCTTCTTGATAAACATCTAACATACTTTTTGCACTTGCTGCAAACATAGTTGGTACTGCTAAAAAGAAAGAAAATTCCGCAGCTACTTTGCGCGTTAAACCAATAGACATACCACCTACTATGGTTGCTGCACTTCTGCTTAAACCTGGAAAAACAATACTTAATACTTGAAAACATCCAATTTTAAATGCAGTTGTTATATCAATTTGTTGTTCGCTTTGAATTTTATTTTTGGTAAATAATTTATCTACAAACAACAAAATAATTCCACCAACAATCATAACAATGGCAATAAACATGAGGTTGCTTAATGCTGCGTCGATGTGTTTTTTTAACATGGCACCAAAAACCAATGCAGGAATTACAGCTATTAATAATTTGACGTAAAAATTTATGTTTTTAAAATCGAAAAACTTTTTCCAATACAATAACACAACTGCCAAAATAGCTGCAAATTGTATCACTACTTCATACATATTTCGAAATGGTGTTTCTGGAATTCCAATTAAAAAATCAACCATTTTCATGTGTGCCGTAGATGAAATCGGTAAAAATTCTGTTAATCCTTCAATAATTGCAAGGATAATAGCATGGATAATAGTCATGAGTGTAAGTTGTAAGTCGTAAGAAAAAATTACTCAGCAATTGCTGTTACAGGTTTTTTCAGAATAGCTAAAACCATTACTAAAAATCCGATGATAATAGTAATTGGAGCTAGCGTAATTCTTCTGAAAGAATAAATTTCTGCTTCGTTGAATATTTTTGGATCGGTGTTTCCACCACTCATTAAAGCAAAACCAATAATAATTAATAGTGCAGAAACTGCCATTAACATGTAATTCGTTTTATCAAATAACAATTGTGTATTTTGACTACCTGGCAATTTTAACCAACTGCTGTTTTGTGTTGATTTTACAGTTGATTTTACTGAACCTGCGATTGGTTTTACAGTTGATTTTGTAGCTGGTATACTTTTAGGTTGATTCTTTGCCATTGGTTATGTTTAATATAATTCGTCTAATTTAATTTTAAGGTATTTATTTACAGCTAAATACGTACTGATAATAGAAATGATAATTCCGAATAAAATTAATCCTATTGATAGAAAAGACAAATTTACAAAATCTTGATACAAAATTTCTATTGAAAATTTATAATTTGTTAAATAAATAAGCACTGCTAAACCAACTATTGCAATAAATGCGCTAATTACACCAACAATGACAGATTTCTGTATAAATGGTTTGATTATGAACCAGTTATCAGCTCCAATTAACTGCATACTTCTAATGGAAAATCGTTGAGAATACATCATTAATCGTATGGTGTTATCAATAATGAAGAAAGCTATCACTAATAATACAATGCTTAAAATTGAAATACCTATTGTTATTGGCTGCAAAGTACCACCAACAGTTTTAATCGCTAATTCTGAATAACTTACTTCTTGAACGCCAGCTAAACTTAAAAATGCAGATTTGGCATCTTTAATAAACTCTGGATTTGAAAAATCAGCTTTTAAACTTACCCAATATGCATCATATAACGGATTGTATCCTAAAGTTTCATTGAAATTCTGGCCCAGTTCGCGTGAAAATTTTTCTGCGGCTACTTCTTTACTCACGTATTCTATTTTTGATATAAAATTTTGCTTTTTTAAATAAGCAGAAATAGCCGTTTTTTGTGCATCTGTAACATCTTCTTTCAAATTAATATCAACTTGCACACTTTCTTTTATTTTATTCATTTCACGTTGAACAAATAAAGTACTGCACGCAAATAAACCAACCAAAAATAATATCATAGCAATGCTTATTACAGCAAAGATGTATGACGGTTTATATTTTTTTGGTGTTTTTTGTTCTAAGTTTTCAGACATGTGTGCGAATTTAAGAATTTTTATGTACTTAATTTTATTCGTTATTAACAGAGTGTGTGATTTAGTTTAATTTTTAAACTTATTGTCTCTCCATCTTAAAAAAGGCAATTCCCAAAAACGATACAAAAAATAAGCAATAACAAAACTAACTGTAAAGTAGCCAATAATATTATACATTGATTGTTGAATATTTTGAAACGGTAATTTTTTAAAGAAAAATAACGCATAAATTGGAAAATGTACTAAATAAAGTGAGTACGAAATCTTGCTGATAAATATAAAAACAGTATTCAAAATGTTGTTTTTGAACGAAACTAAAGTTGCAAAGAATGGAATAGTCAAAGAAAAACTAACACCTACAAAAGGAATCCAAAACATTCTATTCATGAAAACGAAATAGAAATTTGTGGTTTGGTTATCTAATTCAAAATTGCCATTTATGTAAAAATACCAAACCAAAATAGCTAAAAAAGATATTCCAAGTAGTAGAAATAATATTTTATGTTTTATGAAAAATGAAGAAAAATAATGCATCAACCAAGCCATTAAAAAGCCATACATGATTGCATCTAATCTGAATACTACCACTTTTCTGAGTTGCTCATCAAATGGAATAAATTGATGAAAGTTATTCAGTAAAAATGCAAATTTGACACAAAATGAAAGTAAAATAATTATGCAAATTGAAAGTGAAATTAAAAACTTTGAATTTCTTTTTTTAAATAATACATAACTTAGAAACATAATAATTGGCAATAAAAAATACGACCACTCTTCTACTGCCAAACTCCAGGATTCTCGAAAAAAAGATGGTTGAACAGAAATAAAATTCTGAATAAAAAATAAGTATTTCCAATTGAATGGATAACTATTTAAAATAAAAACAAATACCAGATAATTTAAAAGTAAAACTAAATAGTAGTTTGGCAAAGTACGCAACCAACGTCTTATCCAGAATTGTTTGATAATTTTAAATGTCGGTATTTTATCGTTCGCAAATAATTTTATCAAAATATTGCCAATTAAATATCCACTCAACACAAAAAATAATTCAACACCTAAATAACCTACAGGAATAATAATGGCTAATAACTTTCCGACGATATTGCCAACAAATGGAAGTTTTGCTAATGGAAGAAACATTGAACCGCTATGCATCAACATCACCAATATGATGGCAACACTTCTTAAAACATCTAAACCTATTATGCGTTTATTATTATTCATTTAATTCTATCAACGAACGTAAATTTTATAAAGATAAAAACTATTTTTGCTTAACATGAACAACGCACCATTAGGATTAGAAATTTATTTAGAACCAACCTATTTTGTAGATAGCACACAACCAGATATTGTCCGATTTGTAAAAAACACCATTGGCAACGAAATCGACAAGACAAAAAACGCTATTAAATTATACAATGCTGTGCGCGATGGTTGGCGCTACAATCCATATAATATCGATTTAAAACATACCGCATTAAAAGCAAGTTCATTATTTAACCGTGAAAATAAAAGTGGTTATTGTATCGAAAAAGCATGTTTGCTGGTGGCTTGTTTGCGTGCAGCAAATATTCCTGCGCGCTTTTGTTTTTTTGATGTGAAAAATCATATTGGTGTTGAGAAATTAGTAGAACTATTGAAAACCGATGTGTTGGTTTTTCATGCATGTGTAGATATTTATTTAAATGATAATTGGATAAAAGCAACACCTGCTTTCAACGAAGCATTATGTAAATATTTAGCAGTAGAACCATTAGAATTTGATGGTGTACATGATTCTATCTTTCAACAATACGATGAAAAAGGTGAAGTATTTATGGAATATTTAAAAGAGTACGGCACTTTTCACGATATACCTCACGATATGTTCGTGATGCTATTGAAGCAAGCATATCCGCATTTCTTCGCAGCACAAGGTGATAAAGCAATGACCAAATTGTCTTAAACAATCTAATAAAATTTTTATTGATTTGCCAAAAAGTAATTTATGATTTGTAATTATGAATTACTTTTTGTCATTTATAAACTAATTTTTATCAAAAACGAACTTATATTTGGTAAATATGAGTTCATAATTGGCAATTATTAGTTACTTTTTGATGATTTTTAATTCGTTTTCATCTATTATAAACTCGATTTTATCATAAACGAACTCATATTTGATAAATATGAGTTCATAATTGGCAATTATTAATTACTTTTTGATGATTTTTAATTCATTTCTGCTGATTATTAATTAATAATTGGAGATTCTTAATTTTTTTTGGTAAAAACAAAATAATAATTATCAGAAATTAGATGATTTCAAACAAATTGTGTTTGTAAATAGTAGAAAAATAATTATTAATGCATCACTTTATACACCAATTCCTTCATTAAATCTGAGTTGGAAGAATTGTTAGTAGCGTATAAACCTTTGGCTTTTGCATCGTATTCACAAAGTATATGTAAAATTTCTTGTGTTTTTTGTGGAGAATAATATCGCAAACCATTACTTACATCTGCGTGCATCCAACCCATTACAGCACTTGCCGCTTTCACATCTTTAATGTAATGCAGTGCAAATAATTTGCTGAAATGGTTGTACATATAAGCCAAAATTGCGATAATCGGTCCAGCTTTCGGATTTTTTTCAAAGTACAATACCATCTTCATCGCTTTCGAGAAATCGCGCTTAATAATAGCATTATTAAATTCTGTGATATTATACTCTTTTGAAATGCCAATATACTTTTCAATTACATCTTCAGTAATATCAGCACCTTCTAATAGCATTACCGACAATTTATCTATTTCATTCGCTATGCGAGATAAATCATTTCCTAAGTTTTCAGCCAATATTTGTGCAACGCCAGAAGATATCTTGAAGTTTTTCTTCTTCACATAACCAGCAATCCAAGCTGGCAATTGTTCGTCTGTCTTTTTAGAAGATTCGAAATAAACTGATTTTTTTTCAATCAATTTTGAAATCTTACTTCGTTTATCCAACGTTTTGTTTTTGTGCGAAAAAACTAAAATCGTACTATCAACTGGATTTTCAAAATACTTTTCAAAACTTTCCCAGTCTTTTGCTTTAAAATCTTGCGCTTCACGCACAATAATTAAACGTTTATCTGAAAAAGTTGGATATTGTTTCGCATCATTTAATATTTGAATAGGTTCAGTATCTTTTCCATAAAACAACGAAAAATTAAAATCTTTTTCGTGTGGCTGCAAAGCGTTTTCTTCAATAAAATTCTCAATTAAATCAATATAATATGACTCTTCACCACATAAAAAATAAATCGGTTCAAACTTTTTAGTTTGTAAATTTTTCCAAATGGTTTCGAGTGTAACAGCCAAAATAATAATGATTAACGATGTGCAATGTACGATTTATTTAAAAATGGTTTTGTATAACAATTCAACATACATTGAGCGTTGTTAATAGAATTGCAAAAAAAAACTACATCTTAAATGGATGTAGTTTTTTTGTTCACAATCTGTGGTGCTTGTTATTGACCCACAATTTTTATGTTGTCTAAATTGTATTGAGTAGTGCTTTCTGGTGATGTTGAATAACCACCTGTATATCTGAATGCAATATAAACGCTTGTACCACTTATTGAGTTTAAAGAAACTGGCGATGCATCAGTAAATGTTGATGTAGCTAAAGGTGCGTCATCTAATAATAAATTCCATGTTGCAGAACTGGGGTCACCACTTCCACTATAATCAGTAGAATATAATATTTCTAATTTTATAGTTCCAGTTACAAAACCTATGCTTCTTCGGTATGTTAAAGACTCATTCGTGTAAGCATCTAAATTTATTGCAGGTGTAATCAACCAACCAATATTTGAAGCTTGTTGAGTTGTTGAACTAAACGCAGAAAATCTAGCATTCTTATTGGTAGTTCCAGTACTTGTCCAGTTTTTTGTACCTGCTGTTGCAAAGTTTGTCCAATTAGCTATTGAAATAACACCAGAACCAGGCGTTGATTCAAAATCTTGTAATAATAATACAGTTGGACAACTTGTTGTAGAAGTAACAACTTCACTTAATTCTCTAATAGTTAATTGCTTGCTTGTATTAAAAATACTGTAAACACCAACAATGCTTAAAGAGCCAGAAGGTGTATTCTGATTTGCAAATTCTGCAAAATTACTTGTTCGAACATCTAATGTGCTATTATCACAATCTTGAATTTTTCTACTTAAAGAAGCACCATTTGCTATGTCAGCAAAAGGTCTTCCAACTGCAGCTGCTTGAAAACTAACTGGATCTAATTCTACTAATGTTGATTGATCTGAAGTTAAATTTAATTCTGACAAACTGCTAATTTTTCTTGGCACAATAGGTGTTTCTAACGCGCCATTTAATATACGGTTTGGTAGTAATGCTTCAGCTAAATCACCAACTGCTGGCGTTGCAGATGAGCTATCTACAAAACCACCTAATTGAATATTTTTGCCATATTGTCCAATGACCAAACCATTAATACTTACATAAATTCTTCTGCCAATTTCAAATTGTTTATACAATTCTTTTTTATTAATTAAGATTGGAATTGCACCTGTTGCATCTTGTATAACGATTTGTTTGTAGAAATTTCCACTTCTGTCATTTGCAGTTACAATACCAGAAATTTTAGAATCACTATTAATAATCATTGGTAAACCAACAGTAGTATATAATGCTTTCATATCAGCAATTGAGATAGTTGGCAAACCTGGATCAACGCCACAAGGTGTTGTTGAGGTTTGAACTTCTGTAACTTCACGAATAGCTAATTGACGTACAGAATTGAAAACGCTATATACACCAATCACTTTTAATTTTGTGCCTGCACTTGGTGTAAGTTGGTTTGCAAAAGATGCAAAGTTGCTAGTTCTGATGGCAATAATATCACCATAGCAATCTTTAATATTTCTGCTTAAAGATGATTCGTTGATAACATCAGCATATACTTGGTTTGCATCGCTTGTTAAAAACTCAACTGGATCCAATTCAATTAACATTGACTGATCTGTAGTGAAATTTAAATCATTGATACGTGCAATTTGTTTTGGTGCAATGGGTCCAACATAAGGTCCTTTTACAACAAACTTATCTGTTAGCGCACTAGCAATATTGCCAACGCTTGGTTGAGAACCAGATAAATCAACAAAACCACCTAATTGTACATTGTTACCGTATTGACCTAATACTAAACCATTACATTTAATATATACTTTTCTGCCAACAGGATAGTCTGAATTTAAGCCAGATTTATTAATTAAAACAGGAATTGCACCTGATGCATCTTGAATTACAATTTGTTTATAGAAATTTCCTGATTTGTCATCAGCAGTAACTACACCACCAATAATTAAATTATCGTTTATGGTAATTGGATTTCCACTGGTAAACAATGCTTTTAAGTCAGCAATTGTAGTATTTGCGAGTGCTGGATCTGTTGTACTAAATGGTGGTTCATCAAACTTATCTTTTTTACAAGAGGTGATTGTTAAAGAGGCAATTGCTGCAAACACTATTAATAATCGGCTGAATTTTGTTATCATTTTTTTGAAAATTTATATTTTATTGTAATTATTTTATTCTTGAATTAATTTTAGAATCTGAACGTTAAATTTAAATAATAATTGATACCGAACGCGTAAGAATATTTGTTTGGAAATTTACTTGGATTTTTGTCTCCATAATCAAAACGTAATTGCTCTCTTCCGCTTACCACAAATTTTTTGTTGTTAGTTAAATTGCTGATACCTGTGTTTAATACTAAGTAATATTTTCCTGCATTTTTGCCACTCATTTTACGGAATGTTGATTTCAATCTCCAAGAATATCCACCAGATAAATCCAATGTCCATTGTCCTTTTTTGTTATATCTTTCTTGATTTACAATTCCGTACCACTGATCTGATTGGTAAGGAACTAAATTAGTTGCACGTTCTGTTCTATGCGTTGGAGCAAATTCTGTATAAAAACGATCGAAGAAATTTACGTTAGCACTAACATACCAGAATTTTGGCGAACGATAATTCAGACCCAATGTATATGCTTGCTGTGGAATATTTGCAACATAAAAATCTTTGCTGTAAACTGTTTCTTGTTGTACTAATTCTGGTTGATTATCAATAGTAAGTGTTCCTATTTGTCGACTTGTGTAATAATATTTTCCAATTGCTGCAACGAAACTAGCGCTAATTCCTTTATACAATTGTGCTTCTACACCTAACTCACCACCAAAATGTCTTTTGTTGATATTCGTTAAAGTATAACTTGCCAAACCAAAATAATCATCATCAAAATAAGTTAAAATATTAGAGCCATCTTTAAAGTCGGTGAAGAAAGCAGTTGCTCTTAATTTTATTTTTGGTGAATTGAAAACATAACCACCTTCAAAAGAGCCAATCTTTTCGCTTTTCACATTGTCATTGGCAATGTTTCTTGTTCTTGGCGAAATAAACAAGTTGTCCCAAAACGGTGCCTTAGTTTGGTATGAACCATTTGCATAAATATAATGTCTACCGTTTATTTTATACGTTAAACCACCTTTTACAGAGAAGTTGTTAAAAGAATATGTTTTTGATTTACCTTCTGATGTTGTTGGATTTAAGCCGTTTTTGTAATATCCAACTCTATATTGTGTTGTGTTAGAGAACTCTGCTGCTGCAAACCAATCGATATGTTTTAAATGTTGATTTGCCTGTGCCCAAACACTCGTTTTGTGTACAACAGAAGCATAATTATAGCCAAACTTATCGCCTACTTTTACCACATGGTTCGGTTGATTCATATCAGAATAAGTAGCTGATACATTTGTACTTAATGAGTCTTCTGTAAAGCTATTCTGATCTAAATAAAAATCGCCACCTAATAAGTCTTTAACACGTTTGTAATTATTTACTTTTTGAAATTGATAAGACAAACCAGCAGTTATATCTACTTTTTTAACATTTACGTTATAAACTGTATTAAAATTAAATCGATGATAATATTGCGTATTATCTGCCAAAACATAAACAGAGTTTTTACCATTTATCGTATTACCAACAACACCATTTACATCATTAATAGTGGTATCTCTTGCAGGTAAACGATTCACATCGTACAATCTGTCCCAATTAACTTGAGAATGCAGTAAAAACTGTTCTGTAACTTGATCCTTATTTACTGTTTCATCACTATCACTTACATAGCTTGGTAAATATTTGTAATAATCAGGTCGTGGATCATCTACATTAATATTTCTATCAATACCAGAAAGACTTCTTTCGCCAAAAGAATAGCCAAATGCTGTGGTCAAATTCATATTGTCTTTTGGAGTCCATTCATGATTTAAAATAAAAGTAGGTTGATGTCTGTATTCAACTCTTGAATTTCTCACTTTTCCATTCTGATAACCCCAATTTGGATTATAATAATTAGAACCCACTAAATCATACGCTTCTTGTGTGGTGGCAGCAGCTTTTCCTTGTTTGGTTGGCGCACCGAAAATAGTTAATGAGATATTTTCTTTCTTAAAAAATTTCTGTACTGATAAAAAATAGGAAATACTTTGCATAGAAGTACCTTTTATATAACCAGATTTTGCCCATCTGCCAAATAAAGAAGCACAAACGCTCCATCCTTTTTTAGTGATACCTGTTCCATAAGTAATTCCACCACGCAAATCATACGTTCTGTTAGATGTTCCTAAGGTTACACTCAGTTGCTTGCGTTGCTTTCCTGCACGAGAATCAATATTATACAAACCACCAATTCCGCCATAAGCAAATGTAGATGGACGTAAACCTAAAACATTTTCTCTGTTTCTGGTTACATCGTTTAAGCCAGCCCATAAATTATACGCACCAAATCCATTATCTATATATTCAGTTGGAATACCATTCATATAAGTATCAAAATAATCGCCATCATATCCTCTTATTTTGAAGCGTGCAATACCAAAGTTAAACGAAGCTGCTGACATAAATGGGTCGCGTCCTGCATTTAAAACTGGAGAAACTGCTTGGTCTGATCCACCTTCGTCATTTGTTTCTTCATCTTCTAACGTAATAGTTGGAATTGCATCCTCTAATTTTTCTTTTATTAAAGAATCAGCATTGACTTCTTCTGCAATGGTTTGAATAGCTGTTGTATCTTGCTTTGATTTTATTTTCGCTGAAAGCGTAAACGATATCGAAAGACAAAGAAAAACAGACAAATAATTTTTAATCATAAAAATTGGTATTGATTTTGAGTAGCTAAGTTTTGGATTAACAATCCTTAACAAAGGTAAAGATAATTATCAAATAATAGATGCCAACACAATTCATATTTTCCACATTAAACAATCACAATTAATCCTTATTTTTGCGTTATGAGAAATACATTTTTACTCTTATTATCATTTGTTTTATTTAGTCAATTATTTGCAGGAGAAAAACAATATAAAATCATAGTTGGTGGTTTTTATAACCTTGAAAATTTCTATGATACTATTAATCAACCGAATGTAGATGATGATGATTTTACACCTGAAGGAAATTATCATTACAATGGAAAAATATTTTTAGATAAAGTAGACCATTTAGCAGAAGTAGTTTCGCAAATCGGAACAGATAAATCGCCTGATGGATTGGCTTTTTTTGGTTGTGCTGAAATTGAAAACAGAACAGTGTTGGAAACTTTAGCCAATCATCCAAAATTAAAAGCAAGAAACTACCAAATTGTGCACTATGATGGTCCAGATTTGCGTGGAGTTGATTGCGGTTTTATGTACAATCCAAAATATTTTAGGGTTTTAGAAAGTCGTTCAATCCGTGTAAATTTAAAAGAAGTAGTAAAAGATTGGCGTCCAACCAGAGATATATTATACGTAAAAGGTGTAATGAGCAATACAGACACAGTAAACATATTTGTAAATCACTGGCCATCACGTCGCGGTGGCGAAGAAGCTACTGCTCCTTTGCGCAGATTTGCAGCAGGAATTGGCAAAAAATTTATTGATTCCTTGATAGCGATAAATCCAAATGCTAAAATTTTGGATATGGGCGACTTGAACGACAATCCTACCGATCCATCGATGGTGAAAGTTTTAAAATGCGTAGATAAAAAAGATAAATGCACCAATGGTGGTTTATACAATCCTTGGGTTGCCTACTACAGTAAAGGTATTGGAACTTTAGGTTATAATGATTCATGGAGTTTATTTGACCAAATTGTCCTTTCGAGCGGCTGGTTAAATAACAAACAAGATGGCTATTTTTACCAAGGTGCTCATATTTTCAGTAAAGATTTTATGGTAACCAAAACTGGAAAATACAAAGGATACCCAAAAAGAACCTGGGATTTTAACATTTACAACGCTGGTTACAGCGACCACTTTCCTACTTACCTTACTTTTTTGAAAGAAGTGAAATAATAGATTATCAGAAACCTATAGCTATTGTTGGTTTTCAACTAACAATTTGCGCTAAATAATTAAACGGTCTTGTGTATGTGCCGTTGCCAGCTTTTGCTGGCAATGAACATCATACACGTTGTTGTGACCAGTACTTCTTTTTCAAATTATAGTTTTCAATTTACTTCTTTTATCGATTACCTTCTTTTCTGAATAAATTTTCCCTTCTCTTGCAATCCTTCTCCAAGGTTTAGCGTATTTAATTGGAGTTTTCCATTTCTCATCTTCTGTATCTATTTCACAAGTGATTATTGAGGTACAATTTCTTCTACACTTATTTTGAACCTCTCCATTTGGACTGATAAATTGGCTTGGTAATTTTTCACTTTCATTTGCTGGTACTGACATACTTATCCAATAATTATTTGTAGCTGCATATCCTTGAGCCTGAATTCCAAACATTTTTTCTCTTGAATAAGATGAAAATAAGATACAATCAACATCTTCTTTTTCTGCTTGAATAAATAATTGTGGAAATTGTATTTCGATACAAAGTATGCATCCAAATTTTATCCCATATATTTCAAAATTACATGATTCGAATCCAGGAGTATACCAATTTGTCAATTCATTATGAGAGCATTTTCTTTTGTCATAACGATTAATAATTTCTCCTTCATCTGAAATTATATATAAGCTATTATGGGGTCTATGACTTTTTGAGAGTTCATGTGCTGAACCAATTACTGCCCAAATATTTAATTCTTTGCACAATAGTTTTATCTTTTCGATTTCAATTCTGATTTTCGGGAAATCAATTCTTTGATAATTAATTAATTGACTTTTAGTATATCCTGATAATGCCCCTTCACAAAAATGAACAATATTGCTCCCTTGTAACTTACCTATTTTTATTTGTTTTCTAATTTCGACACCATTTTTTTCAACAGAATTACTGACTTTTATTTGAGCAGTAGAGATTCTAATTTTTGGCATCTGTTTTTGTTTTTTTTTCTTATTGGTCACAACTTATTTATATAAGCCACAAAATGAGATAAATACTACCAAAAATGGTTGGCTTTATGCCATAAAGTGGCTCTATATCTACACCAAATATAATCAAACTCGCCTATAAATCATAAACCTACTTTTGTTAACTTTTCTAACCTTTAAAACTTTAGAAAAGTTGGCAGTAAAACGACAAAACGGCATAAGAAAAGCAATAATTTTTGAACTTTACTCTCATTCTAATTCATTTTATCTTCATTCTAATTGAAGATATTCTCATTCTAATCAAATTTATCTTCGTTCTAATTAAAATTACTTACGTTCTAATTGTAGTTAATCCTATTCTAATTAACTTTATCTTCATTCTAATTGAACATATCTTCATTCTAATTAAATTTATCTTCATTCTAATTTACTTTATCCTTATTCTAATTGAAGCTGTCTTCATTCTAATTATTAAAAATACTTAAAAAGTATGTGTAAATGGTGTATTTATTAAAAAAATAGCTAAATTGGATATAAAACACGACAATTATGAATATCAAAAAAGTAGTAAACCGTTTATACAAATTAGATGATGCCGAACTCATTACTATTTCAAAAGCTAAAGTTGCTTTCATGCGCCGAGACTTGGCTGAACTGACACAGTTCGGCATCTCATCAGTTGAACTGGATGCGTTGGATGCACAAATCGATGATTTTGAAGCGTTTCCGACAGATATTGAACTGGAAGGCGAGCAAATGGATGTGACCGAGCGCAAGAATGTAAAGGCGAACGCTATTAAAGAAGCGGTTGCCATGGTATTGCTGCGTGCGCAGAATAAATTTGGGCACGGCTCGGCGCGCTACAAGAGTTTTGCTACCAAAAATCTAGTGAACCGCGACGATGCAAACTTGTATGTTGGTGCCTTGCGCGTGGTGAAGCGCGCTACTTTGTACCTCGCTGATTTGTCCGCGCAAGGATTGACCGTTGCAGAACTGGACGCGCTAACTACCTTGTGCGAAGAATTTAAATTATTATTGATTGACCATAACGACATGATTGCCGACCGCAGCATTGCGCAGGAAGACCGCGTGCTGATGGGCAACGCGCTGTTTGATCAACTGAAAAAATATTGTCGCTCGGCGAAAAGCCAGTGGTTTTCAAAAAGCGAAGCACGTTTTAATGATTATATTATTTATAAAACACCTAGCGGCAAGCATGAAGACGAGGCAAGTGAGGTTGAGGAATAGTCCTTCGACAAGCTCAGGATGACAATGGTGTATTTATCATTATTTTTATGAATTGCACTGCACTGTCAGGCTGAGTTTATCGAAGCCTTTTCGGTAAGCAGTCCTTCGACAAACTCAGGATGACACGGTAATTACTCTTTAATAAACTTCTGGATAGAATTATTTCCATCATCAATAATATTTAATAAATAAGTGCCTTTTGCCAATGATGAAACATCAATGGTGAGTTGCTTATTGTTGGTAGCAATTTTTTGTTCAATCAATTTTCTTCCTACAATATCAATTACTTCTAGCGAAGCATTGTTGGTTACGTTTCTTTCTATATCAATAGTTAGCATTCCATCTTTAATTGGATTTGGATAAACAGAGAAATTCAACGTATTGCTTTTTTGTTTTACGCCTAAAGGAACACAAATGGCACTTCCGTCTACACCAAACGCCTTTTCAACCAAACTCGGAAAATCTATATATGGATTTCTGTTATTTTGAATGGAAAAAATGGAGTCGTTACGTTTGCGTTCAAATGCACTTGGCGGATCTAGTTTATGCCATTTTACACAAAGTTTCAAAATCCAGGAATCTAAAGATGGAAATGTATTTCCAGACAATACGTCATTTGCACTACTATTAGAAGTCCAAGTTGTTGCAAGTGTTTCGTATCTGGTAACCACATATAAATAGGCACGAGCAAAATCGCCTTTAAAAGAATCAGCAGGTTCAAAAACTTTTGTTGCATTAAAACCATAATTTAAAGTTGTGTTTGATGTACCTACTTTTGTACCATTATAACTAGTTGAACTTGGTGTTTGCACATAACCTAACGGATAATTTGACTTTTCATTATTGGTATAATTATCTGCAGGAAAAACAAAATTCATATCTGAACGCATTGGCAATTGATCAGCAAACCAAGAAGAAGGAAATGAATGTTCTTTTACATAACAAGAACATTGAAATGTAGCAGTTCCACCAGCTCCACAAAAATTAGTTATAAATCTAAAATTGCAAGAGTCTAATCCGTTTGGTCGCTCAGAAGCATATCTATCAACAATTACCGAGCCACCACCAGATTCTGCAGGTTTAGAATCAGTTTTAAAATAATAATCATCCATTGAGCTATAACTTAAGGAAATTGTATTCGCCGAGATTTTGTTAAATAGCTCAGTTTTTAAAGCAGCACACGTTTTATTAGTATCAACACCGTTGTAGTAAGTTCCTGGGTCAGCTTTTGTAATTTGGAAAGTGATAAAAATTACAATGGAAAGTAAAAGTTTCTTCATAAAATTAACATGAAGAACAAAGATAATCTATTCCAAAATAAAAAGCTTGTTAAAATTGTACACTA
>CALLKF010000202.1 GCA_938008535.1 uncultured Saprospirales bacterium
TTGAATCTATACTGGATTCTCCAAATTCAAATTGTATAAAATCTATTTTATCTTTTTGAATCATTTCTATACCGCCTTTTAAAGCATTTAGTTCATGACCTTCAATATCTAATTTCATAAAATGAATAATTTCTATTCCATTATCTTTGCAATAACCATCAATCGTTCTTAATTCAATAGATTCTGTGTGTGTTACTTTTTCATTGTTATGAAAATAGTCTAATTTTCTGTTGTAAACAGAAGCCAAACCATCAATGTTTCCTACTTGATACAATAATGAATTAGATGCTTCATCACTGAGTCCAAAATTGTTTATTGTAATTTCACTTATTCCTTTTGTGTTCTCTAAAAAATATTTAATGGTATTTGGTGATGGTTCAAAAGCATGGATTTTTATTTTTTTATTTTTAAATACTTTAAGCAATTCTAAAGAATATTTTCCATGATTAGCTCCAATATCAAAAAAAATAAGTTTGTCTATATCTTTTAGTTTAAATTTTATAAAATTCAGCACCCAAAGTTCTCCACTTGTTTCAAAGTTACCACCATGACCATAATACATACCTGACAAACAAAACAGGTATATTTTTTCGAATATTCTTTGAAAACGTTTTTTACCAAAAAAAAGGTGATAAAATTTACTCTTCATGTATTTAATTTTTAGATTATTTGAGTTCAAAAATAAAGATTAGATTTCATAGTTTATAGCATTAAGAAAGTGCGTTGCTGCTGCTTTATCTGTGCCATTTTCAACAATCCATTTCTTTGACGCATATTTTGATAAATCCAAGTTATCTTGAATAAGTTTTTTAAATTCAAATTTATCTCTAAAAAAATATCCAGTTTCATTTGTCAAATAAGGTGCTGCAGAGCTTCTAAAATTCTTAGATTGATATTGCCAATATCCTGGATTCCAAACAAAAGTAGGTGTATCTGTTGCCCATATTTCAAATAAGGCAATTCCTTGTGATTCTTGTTCAACAAAATAGATAACAATATCATTTTCTGACAACATTAACTTTAAATCATCTAATTTATATTTACCATATTCAATGATTTGATAATGCAAAGAATTTTCAGAAAGTATTTCCTGACATTCCTGTACTAATATATTTTCAGGTCGTTTTAGATAAAATAAAAACCTTGGCGAAGTATTTTCGTTAATAGTTTTTTTTATATTCCATTTTTCATCTTCAATTCCAGCGTGCCAAATAGTTACTCTATTCTTAAGTGCCTGATTTTCCTGAATATAAAAATCTTTTACCCATTCAGAGTTTACCGTGTATATATCAATCTCAGGTGATGCAATAATACCACCAAAATCTGCAGATGAAATTACTAAATTTACACCTGCAGTTAGCCATTTAATTTTGCCTTGTTGTTTAAGTTTTATTGCCATTTTAAGTGCATCAATATTGGCTAATACATGAACGTGATTGGCTACATCGTTTTTGTTTGTAGGATTATAATTAAACTGAATTCCGAGTTCTTTTAATCCTGTACACACACTTCTATCAACAGCTGGATGACCTGCAAATTCAGGAAATGTTTTTCCTTGCAATTTCCATTTTATTTTTTTTGTCTTTTTGTAAATATTATAGTAAGGACTTAAACTTGGTTCTGAAAAGAGTGTTAGCATAATAAAAAATTTATACAGGATATTTATTTTTCAGGTATGATATTGATTTGTCTACATATTCATTAATATCTGATGATATGTTAAATTTATAAATGGATAGTAAATAAAATATGGAGAAAACTGAAGTTTTTATAAAAATAGTAATTAGAGATGAATGCATCAGATGCGGAATATTGTTTGCAATAAAATAAAACAACAACCCTATTAAAAAACAGTAAAAGGTATTTAAAGAAAATGGAGAAAGCTTAAATTTATTTTCTTTGAAATCTACTCTTGCAGATACTCTCCATACGTTATCTA
>CALLKF010000203.1 GCA_938008535.1 uncultured Saprospirales bacterium
AAATGGCTATAACAACAAACTAAAAGACAATATATGCAAACTCGTTTAATCACTTAATTATCGTAAAAATAAAGACATTATTGTATTATGCAGAATTTATTTACTTTGTAAGCACTAAATTTTTAGCAATATGAACATTTTAGAATTAATAAAATCAAGAAGAACGATAGATCCAGATTTATTTACTGGTGAAACAATACCAAACGAACTAATTGAAGAAATGCTGGAAGCGGCAAATTGGGCACCAACGCATGGATTTACTGAACCATGGCGATTTGTAGTGTATAATCGAGATACAGCACCTGTTTTTGGCGAGTTTCATGCAGAATTATTTAAATCATTAACTCCAACGGAGCAATTTTTAGAGAAGAAATATGAGAAAATAAAATTTCGTTCAAAAAATTGTTCACACGTGATAATTTGTGTAAACAAACGTGGTGACAAAAGTAATATTCCTGAAACAGAAGAACTTGCAGCCACTTCAGCTGCTATTCAAAATATGTTGTTAGTTGCAACAGCACATCAAATTGGCACTTTTTGGAGCACCGGTGGAATGTGTTATCATGATGCATTTAAAAAATATTTTGGATTTGCTGAAGCAGATAAAGTAGTTGGTATCCTTTATATAGGAAAATATAGTATTGAGAATCCTTCTGGTAAACGAAATTCAGGTTGGAAAGAAAAAACCATCTGGAAATAATTAATCGTTTATAGGTAGATTTTAAAAATAATGAAGTATCTTAATATCTTCAAATAAATCATAATATATTCTAATGAGAAAAATTTACATTCTAGCAGTATTTGCACTAACCATTCATCTTGCAATTGCAAACGATATTATTTATACGCAACGCCAACAAAGTTATATGGATAATGCGTTGACTAATTTAAGTCCAGATGCCTTAACTATTCAAGCATTTAAAGGAATTCCAGTTGATGCAGGATTACTAAATACTATCTTAGTTAATTTGACAAACAGAAGTACTGCTGATTTTGATATTGTTAAACTAATCAGAGTATTAGAGTTTTCGCATGGTGAATATGACAGCTTAATTTTGCCAGTGCTAAGACCATTTCCATTTTGGCTAGAGAAAAATGAAGACAATAGAGAATATTGGTCAGAAAACCACATGATTATGTGGATGTCTTCTGATTGGTTATTGCATGAAAAATATGGTAAAATAATTGACAGCACTTTGGATAAAAGATTGAGACATTATTTGCGTTTAAAGATTCAGTATGGTTTTTATGAATTTTACTCATCAACATACGCACCATATTGTTTGTCTGGTTTATTAAATCTCGCTGATTTTTCACAAGATGCTGAAATAAAAGATTTGGCTACACAAGCAGCACAATTGTTGCTAAAAGATTTAATAAAGCTAACGAATGACAAAGGTGTTTTCTTTCCAATTGCTGGTAGAAATTATCCAGGAAAATATGAATCTGCTTATAATCAAAATCACAATAGTTTAATTTATTTATTAACTGGATTTGGCGAAATTCCAACCAGTGCTTCACATTCTGGTGGCTTCTTATCAACGTCTTCAATAGAAGTAAGTGCAGTTACAAATTCTTGGACACCAACATTAAACACAACTTTTACAATAGGACATACCTTGCAAAATGGTATTTCTAACATAAATAATTTGATGTCCAAAAATGACAAAACAATTTTCCAATGGAGTTCTGGTGCTTATTTTGATCCATTAACTGCAACAGCTACCTTTCAATTATTGAAAGATTTAAATCTTTGGAATCATTTTGAATTCGATGATTATAGACAATTTTCTGTGCTACCGATTGCTATTGCACCCATTGCAGCTGAAGTTGCTAGTCCAATTAGTAAAAGTTCTGGTATTTATAATCCAACTATTTCCATTTTTAAAAATAAAGCTATCACCTTATCTTCATTACAAGATTTTTGGAAAGGTAAATTAGGATATCAGCAATTTCCAATCATGGTAAACACAGGAACTTCAGCGGTGTTTACACTTTCCGGAAAACCAAATGTAGATTGGGACAATAGACCATCACACAATGCTAATATACATTTGCCTTATGTTAAACAAAAAGACAATGTTGCATTAGTTATGTATCGACCTGAAAAAGGATTGGCATTATTTGGGCACAAAGGTGATAAATTAGATGTTGCTTTATTTTGGCAAAACAATAAGTTTGATGAAATACGCGAAGTTGGAAATTGGATTTTAGGTCGCGAAGGCAATGGTTATGTTGCGGTGCGCAGAAATTGTACTGGTGAAATAAATGGAGTTCGTGCTTGCGAAAATCCAGATGGTCAAACATGGGTTTTTATGGTTGGCAATGTAGATATGTATGGTAGTTTTGATGCTTTTGAACAAAAAATTGCACAATCACAATATGAAGAAAGATGGTATTTTAATACACCAACTTTGCAATGGGTTTATTATTCAAAAATTGTGGTAGATGGCAAAACAATTGAATATGCCTGGAACGGTGATATTTTTTCTGGACCGACTCGAGTAACTGCTATTAAAACCAATAAGAATGAAGTGAATGTTGCTGTTTATCCAAATCCAGCAAACAGCAATTTTACTATAGATTTATCAGCATTCAGAAATCAAAATATATTGGTTAGAATTGTAAATATAAACGGTGAAGAAGTGTATAATGAAGTGATAGAAAAGAATTATGCTGCCGAAAAAAATATTGAAACTTCGAACTGGCAATCTGGAATGTATTTTGTTTTGGTTGAAAGCGAAAAAGAACAATCCGTTCAGAAAATTATGATTCAAAAATAGAGTTTGTCGTGCCACGTTTATCGTGTCACGATTTATTAAATTATAATTCGCATCGCAGCATTCTGTTTTTTCCAGCAAAATCTTTTTTGACTTGTATGTTTTTTAATCCTTTTTGAAGCAGCAAATCTTTTACGTCAGTTGCATTAAATTCGTTTAATTCAAAATAGAGTTTTCCATTTTTTGTAAGATGTTGTTTGGAGAAATCTGCAATTTTATCATAAAAAAGTAAAGGGTTTTCATCTTCAACAAACAATGCTAAATGTGGTTCAAAATGAACAGTAGATGTTGACATTAATTCTTTCTCTTTTCTAGGAATATACGGTGGATTGCTCACAATTATGTCGTAAGTAGTAAGTCGCGTATCACTGGAATTTTCAGATAAAATATCTGCCTGAAAAAAATAAATTTCTGTATGATGTTTTAATGCATTTACACGAGCCACTTCTAATGCATTTTCTGAAATATCAATTGCAGCAACATTCCAGATTGGTTTATTTTTTTTAATTGCAATTGGAATGCAAGCACTACCTGTTCCAATATCTAAAAGTGAAAGTGATGGTGAAAGTGAAGGTGTATTTAGTTTTGTATTATCTGAAACACTTTCATTCTCATTTTCACCTTCACTTATTATCCAGTGTACCAATTCTTCTGTTTCTGGTCGAGGAATTAAAACATGTTCATCAACATAAAATTCTAAACCATAAAATTCAGCTTTATTAAAAATGTATTGAATAGGATAGTGGTTGGAGATTTTCTCAAAAATATAATTCAATTCTTCTAATTCATCATCTTCAATATCATAATTTTTGATGTCTAAAAAACGCTTCTTGTAATAATCTTCCAACGCATATTTAAACAAATTGCTTGCTTCTCTTTCATCGAAAGATTCAGCTAAAATTGGTAAAATTATATTTTTATAGTGTTCTACGTTCAATTTTGTATTTTTGTTGAAAATAGTTATTAGTTATTAGTTATTGGTTATAAGTGCCTCAAAAAATTTCAACATATCACGAACAATACATGCGTCGATGTTTCCAATTAGCGAAATTAGGCGAAAGTTATGTGGCTCCGAATCCAATGGTTGGTGCAGTATTAGTTTACAATGATAGAATTATCGGCGAAGGTTTTCATGCAAAATATGGTGAAGCACATGCAGAAGTAAATTGCATCCATTCGGTAAAAGATGAAGATAAAGAGTTGATTTCAAAATCTACCTTATATGTAAGTTTAGAACCATGCGCACATTTTGGGAAAACACCACCTTGTGCAGATTTAATTATTCAGTATAAAATTCCAAGAGTAGTAATTGCTGTACAAGATAATTTTGACGCAGTAAATGGAAAAGGAATTCAACGTTTGAGAGAAAATAATGTTGAAGTGATTACAGGAATTTTAGAAGATGAAGGCAAAGAATTGATTAAACATTTTTTACATTTTCATCAGTATAAAAAACCATTTATTACACTAAAATTTGCGCAAACAAAAGATAGTTTTCTTGGAATTAAAAATAAAGAAATAAAAATATCCAATGATTTATCAAAACGATATGTGCATCAGTTGCGCGCAGAACATCAGGCAATTTTAGTTGGCAAAACTACTGTACTTACTGATAATCCGAAGTTAAACGTCCGACATTGGCAAGGTAAAAATCCAATAAGAATTGTGTTAGGTGATGAAGATGGAATTCCAAAAAATTACCATGTATTTAATGAAGATGCAGCAACATTTTTCTTTCATTCTATTGACCATCAACTATTGACTATTGACCAATTACTACAACATCTTTATCAAATAAATATCATTTCAGTATTAATAGAAGGTGGTGCAAATGTGCTTCAACAATTTATTGATGCTAATGCTTGGAACGAAGCTGTTGTGATTTCGTCTGATGAAGAAATGAGTCGTGAGTCATTAGTCGTGAGTCTTGAGCAGTTTATCAAAGCACCAATGTTTACTGGAAGCTTGGCGCAATCGTTTCAATTAGAAAATAATTTAATTCAACTTTTTAAAAACACACATGATTTATCTTTTACTTAGTATTCTTTGTTCAACTTCTTTAGTTGTTATTTTACGATTGTTTTCCAATTATAACATAAAAACACCTCATGGAATTGTATTTAATTATTTAGTATGTTGTGTAACAGGTTTGCTTTTTGCTGAAAATTTACCAAGAGCTACAGAATATTTTAATTGGAATGGTTGGTATGCTTGTTTGTTATTAGGTTCATTGTTTTATATTGTTTTTAACATTACTGGAAAAGCAACCACAATTTTAGGTGTTGCCACCACGAGTTTATTATTTAAAATTTCTTTTGTAATTACTGTTTTTGTTGCATTAGTATTTTTAGGTGATGCAATTACATGGAACAAAATACTTGGAATTATTTGTGCTATTGTTGCAGTTTTTTTAATTACTTATACCAAAGAAAAGTCAATAAATACAAGTACATCGGCAGAAAAAAAACAGTATATTTTGATGTGTTTGTTTGTGTTTTTTGGCAGTGGTGCTTGTGATACTGGCTTCAATTTAATTCGATTAAATTTAATTCCTGTTCAACTAGAACATGTTGCAACGGTGACTATTTTTTTTGGTGCATTTTTGTGTAGTTTTTTATTAAATGCAAGAGACAAATCCTTGTTTCAATGGAAAAATGTAATAGCTGGTTTGGTGTTAGGTATTCCAAATTATGGTTCACTTTACTTTTGGATACAAGCATTAAAAGAATTAAAAATTAAATTCAATTGGGATTCGTCAACTGTTTTTCCAATCAATAATATCGGTGTTGTTTGTTTGTCTGCAGTTATTGGATTTTTATTATTTCGAGAAAAATTTTCAATTCAGAAATTAATTGGATTTCTCTTAGCAATAGTTAGTATAGTATTTATTGGATTGATAAAATAGAATTTTTTCTTTACCTGTTTGAAGTTGTATTTGTTAAAATGGATTCCTATTTCACAATACAAAATAT
This sequence comes from uncultured Saprospirales bacterium, assembly GCA_938008535.1. Lineage (GTDB taxonomy): Bacteria > Bacteroidota > Bacteroidia > Chitinophagales > JADIYW01 > JADJSS01. Next base: position 5,753 of record CALLKF010000203.1, read on the forward strand.
TGAAAATATACTTTACAAAGATAAAGCTAGTAAGTTTATTGGCTTTGCTTTTTCGGTAAATAGTGAATTTGAAATAAAAGAAAAATTAGAATTACTAAAACAATTACATCCAAAAGCAACACATCATTGTTATGCATATCGTTTAGGGTTGGATAAAAATAATTATCGAGCAAATGACGATGGCGAACCAAATGGAACAGCAGGAAAACCAATACTCGGACAGCTCGATTCGTTTTCGGTTACCAATGTTTTAGTAATTGTGGTGCGATATTTTGGCGGCACCAAACTCGGTGTTTCTGGTTTGATAGATGCGTATAAAGAATGTGCAAAAATGACATTGCAATCAACACAAATTATCGAACAGAAAATCATGAATTATTATGAAATAAGATGCGATTATACAAGTATTAATAAAGTCTATCAACTTATAAATAATACAAAGGCAACTATAGTTGAACAACAGGTAGACAATCAATCTTCGTTTCTAATTACTTTAGAATCGAATAAAATTCAAGATGTAGAAACAAAGTTGATTGATGAAAGAATAGAGTATAAATTTTTAGTAAGAAAATAATTACCGAATTCTTTTAGGCAAACTTTTTCTAAATTGTTCAAAGTCAATTTCAATTTTTAAATCGTTATTCCAAAATTGTTCAACGTCTGCTTGTTGTGTTTTACGTTTTTGTCGAACTAAATTTTCAAATGAATTTTTCGTCAGCATTTGCTCCAACCACAACGCATATTCAAACTCACCAGTTTGTATTTCTTGTTCATTTTCTTTCAACAACAAATGTGTTGATTTAATTAATTGTGTAAGATTTTTTACCTGTTTTTTATCTTGTAATTGCTTAAAAAAATCTAATAAAATTTGTTCAATAATAGTTGGTTGATTATCGCGAATGGTATTGATTTCTTTTTCTAAAAAATTATATGAATATAAAACAGATTCAATTTCTTTTTCATCTAAATGTGCCATCATTTGCAAAACCGTGTAGTTGATTTTGTGATACGAATCTATGTTGTTCCAGAATTCTTGCAGTTTATGCATGCAATAAAAAAATCGTTTATAGTTTTTAGATGATAAAAATATTTCTGCGCAATTTCCATAAAATCGCCAGCGACTTGTATTGTCCAATTGTTCAGTACTTTCAATCCATTTTAGGAGTTGGTTCGCAACTGCATTTCCTTCGTCAAATCGTCCAGAAACATTATAAAAAAAGGATTGTAGCGATGCTAAACTCCATTCTACTTTGTATTTGATTTCAGCATCGTTTTGAATAATTTCTAAATAGGCGAGTTCTTTTTTTATCCAGAATAATGCATTATCGAAATTCAATAAATTGATTTCACTCAAACATAAATTATGTAAAGCAGAAGGCAATTGATATGGATTACTTGCATTGATGTTTGGATTTTGTGTATGTAATTCAACGAGTTTTTTACAATAAAAATTCTGTTCTTTTTTTTTGTTGGTATGATTGTAATAAAACACCAAACTTTCTATTGCATATATTTTTGCAATGTTGCAATCAGCATGTTCTAATATATGTTCAATTTCATTTTTAATATTGTCATAAAATGCAATGTCTTTTTTTGTTTTTATATAACCAATTCTGTTGCGCGCTTCCACCAATTGCATCACTTTATGTCGTGCGTTTTGTGTTTGTGTAATTTTTAGTTGCGCATCTTGTCGTTCATTCAATAAATCTTGTAAATCAGTTTCCGAAATTCCATGTAAACGCGTTGACACAATTATTTTTGCTTGATAAGAAAAAAGCAATTGTAAAAACTCAAAACGTTCATAGTCATACGTCATTTTTTTTGCTTTTTCCAATTCATTAATAGCTTGATTCCATAATGCTTTTTGAATGAGAACTTCTATGTTTTGTATTTTATCAATTAATAAATTATCAACAGAATTTTCAGTTCTGTAATTCTTTAAAACACGTAAAATCAATTGATATAAATAGTATTTTGTTTCTGCAAAATGTTTGCTTACATACTCATCTTTTATGGAGCTTTTTATTTTTCGTTCATCATAAACGGTTGCCTTTTCTATAGCATTATATAAATGCATATATTTTTGCTCTTTCTTATCACCTGAAAAATATAGCTTGAAATATCGTTTTTCCGATTTGTCTAACGATTGTATCAACTCAAATAAATAATCTTTTTTAGACATGCATAAAGAAATTATTATCTAAGTTACTAATATTGGAATAGATTTTGATATTTTTGATTTTTAAATAAAATACATGAAGAAGGTTTTACTATTTAGCTTACTTATTTTTTCGATTTCTGCGTTTTCGCAAACAACACTAACAGGAAAATATGCATGTTGCAGAAATACATTTGTTCTTACTGCAAAACCAAATAATCAATATACATTGGTTCGTAATTCGCTGGATGTTGATGATTCAAATAAAGGTTCAACAACAATTAAAGGTAAAATTGAAAAAACAAACGAAGGTTATACATTAATTCCATCTACCTTTAAAACAATTCAAAAAATTTATTGTAAAAAAGAAAAAGAAAAGAATTTGGATGTTGATGCCAACTACATCGTCTCTTAAAAAATCGGTATACTTGAAAGTTGAAAATGAAGAATTATTTTGGAAACAAGAACAAGATTGGCAAAAATTGTATAAATCAGAATAAATAAAAATGACCAAATGAAAGTTGTATCCTTTTTTGTCTTTAATCTTTTTGTATTTAATTGTGCGATTTCTCAAAATCATACAAAAGCCATTAAATTTTACAATCAAGCATTAGAAAAGTATAAGCAAAATGATTTTAAAGGTGCGATTATTGCTAATACACAAGCTATTAATTTAGACAGCAATTACAGCGAAGCATATAATGACAGAGGAATTTCAAAAGCGCAATTAAAAGATTATGTTGGTGCTATTGAAGATTTTAATAGTGCTATAAAAATTGATCCAAAATATACAGAAGCATATTACAATAAAGGAAAAGCAAATAGCAATTTAAAGAATTACACCATTGCAATTGTTGATTTTGATAAGGCAATTGCTTTGCGAAATACTGATGCAAATACTTATTTAGAAAGAGCAAATGCAAAGCAAGCATTAAAAGAATATAAAGAGTCAATTTTTGATTATACCAATGCTATTCAATTTAATCCCAAGTTTGTAAATGCATATTATGGAAGAGCATTAGCAAAATATGTTTTAAAAGATTTCAAAGGTGCAGTGGATGATTTTTCTTTGGTTATGCAATTTCAGCCAAGTTATTATGAAGCATATAATGAAAGAGCACTTTCAAAAATTGAATTAAATGATATAAATGGTGCAATAGAAGATCTTTCAAAATGTGTTGAATTGAATCCAAAATATACGATTGCTTATGTAAATCTAGGCAAGTTGAAAATTGCAGCGAATGATTATAAAGGTGCAATACTAGTTTACAATGAACTTTTATCAGCAAATGAAACAGATGCTAGTTTATGGCAAATCAGAGGAATGGTGAAATTGAATTTGAAAGATTATCAAAGTGCAATAGATGATTTTACAAAATCTATTCAATTAAATCCGAACAATGAAGATGCTTTTAATAATAGAGCTATCGCAAAAAACTATTTAAAAGATTTTAAAGGTTCATATGATGATTACACAAAGGCAATCCAATTGCTTCCAAATAATTTAGTAGCTTATTACAATCGTGGTGCAGTTGCTATTGAATTAAATGATTTTTTAGGTGCAATAAAGGATTTGACAATTGCTATTGATGCAAATTCAAAAGATGTAGACGCAATGTATTATAGAGCTCAAGCATATGAAAAATTAAAAGATTTTACAAAAGCCATTGCTGATTACGCACAAATTATTGCAATAAATGCTAATGATGGTGTTGCTTACAGAAAAAGAGGTGTTGCAAAAATAAACGCCAATCAAAAAGAAAGCGGTTGCAACGATTTGGCTCGTGCACTTGAGTTAAAAGAAACATTTGCAAATTATTATATAAAACAGTATTGTAAATAATAGGTAGCATTTTGTGTGTTAAATGATAATCTTATTCTAAATTCAAATCATAATTTATAATCTAAAATCTTAGTAACTTTATTCCATGAAGAAAATACAGTTTTTCATCTTTTTATTTGTTAGTACGATGATTGGTTTTGGTCAGACAAAAAAGTCAATACCAACACCAGAAGAATATTTATTCAGTGGTATTAAGTTATTGGTTTCGCGAGATTATGAAGGTGCGATTACTCAAGTGAATGCTGCTATCAAACAAGATGAATATTATGAAGATGCTTATCTCATACGTGGAATGGCAAATCAAGCAAATAAAGACTATCTAAATGCGATTTATGACTACACTATGGTGATTTATTTAAATGATGAATACAAAGAAGCATTTTTATTGAGAGCAGGTGTGCGAAAATTAACAAAAGATTATACAGGTGCACTCTCTGATTATACTAAAGCGATTGATGTTGATGAAGAATATTTAGAGGCCTATTATCGTCGTGGAATCTTAGAGTTGGAATTAAGCAAAAAAGTAGATGGTTGCCAAGATTTAAAAATTGCCAGCGATTTAGGATATGAAAAGGCAGATGCAATTATTAAGAAATATTGCCAATAAAAAAAGCACCTTGAAAGAACAAGGTGCTTTTTTTTTGCTTTGGTAGCCCATAGAGGACAGTTATCGAACCAAATTATTGACAGATTGAGCAAAATATATGAGTTGAAAGGGGTTTTGAACGTTTCAATACTTCAGCCTGCTATTTTACCAAATGAATGTAAAGTGGCTATTTGATTGAGTTTTAATACCCACGCAGGAATCCAACCATAGTGTCTCTTAAAAAGAGATTCATTCTTTTAGGGGGGATATTAATACCTAAGAAGCTGTTTTACTTTATTTTCCTCTAACCCAAAATAAGTACAAAATTCATCAATAGTCACTAATTGGTGGTCTTCCTTATTAAACTTAGATTTAATCTTTTTAATAATTTCTCTGCCCCAGCGTTCACTTTTACCAGTAACTATCTGTACGTCTTTTGGATAAATACAAATTCTTTCCATAACACAATTACAATTTTAAATAGTATAAGATTTAGCACTCAATTATACAAATATACGCAATAAAATGACAGGAAAAAAGATGTTGTATTGGAATAAACGGAAGTATCGGAATAGTTCGGAAGTCCTTGTTTTACAAGTAAATCCAATGTGTTTATATTTGGAGCATGGTTCGATTTTTTAGGATATTATTTATCACTTTTTTGTTGGTGTTCTATTTGAAGTTATCAGCAAATGATAGTGCAAGAGTTGTACGTGTCAAAGATGGCGATACCTATGTTCTTAGAAAAGGAAATACAGATTTTACTGTACGTCTTAAAAATGTGGATGCACCTGAATTAAAACAACCTTATGGATATTTATCATTCGTCAATACAAGCAAATTATTATTTGGTAGGATGGTTTCTTATGACAGTTCCGGGAAGGATTTGTATGGTAGAGTTCTTGCTGATATTTGGGTTAATAATCAACGACTGGACAGTACGTTGATTCGTAACGGATGGGCTTGGCATTATCAAACATACAGCAAAGATTCATTATTAAAATCAATGATGGTCTTAGCAATAACCGAAAAAATAGGACTTTGGAAGTGTGGAATGGCAGGTGTATGCCCTCCTTCTTTTTGGAGATCATATAAATTAAAAGACAG
>CALLKF010000204.1 GCA_938008535.1 uncultured Saprospirales bacterium
AATTGTATCAGCAAGTTCAGTACTTGAGCTTGCACGGAAACATCTAATGCAGAAACCGATTCATCGCAAATAATGAATTTTGGTTTCAACGATAATGCACGTGCAATGCAAATACGCTGACGTTGACCACCAGAAAACTCGTGCGGATAGCGCATAAAATGTTCGGCTTTCATGTTTACTTTTTCCAACAACTCAATAACTTTATCTTTACGCTCCGAATCATTGCTGTATTTTTTATGCACTTGCATGGGTTCCATAATTGCGTTGCCAATCGTCATACGCGGATTTAAAGAAGAATATGGATCTTGAAAAATAATTTGCATGTGCTCACGCAATTCTTTCAACTCATTTTGACCTAAATTAAAAATATCTTTTCCATCAAAAATGGCTTTACCGCTATGTGGTTCTACCAAGCGCAAAATAGTTCTACCAAGTGTAGTTTTTCCGCAACCACTTTCACCAACCAAACCTAGCGTTTCACCTTCATATACATCGAACGAAACATCATCAACTGCTTTCACATAATCAATAGCTTTTCCAAAAATATTCGTTTTGTTTGGAAACCAGGTATGTAAATTTTTCACTTGCAAAATTGGTTGGTGCGATTGCAACTCTTCGTATCGTTTTTTAGTTTGATTTTCGCTTACAACAAACGCTTCTACCAGCGCATTCATATCGGCAGTTTTTTCAATAATGTTGCCGTCTTTTTCTTCCATAAAGTCAGCAATTACAGGCAATTTGCTTAATCGTTTGCCCAATGGTGGTCGGCAAGCCAGCAATCCTTTGGTATATGGATGTTTTGGATTTTCAAAAATATCAACTACAGCACCTTGTTCTACAATTTTACCTTTATACATTACGACAACTTTGTCAGCAATTTCTGCAATGACACCTAAATCATGTGTAATAAAAATAGTAGACATGCCTGTTTTGCGGCTCAGTTCATTAATTAGTTCTAAAATAGTTTTTTGTACGGTTACATCGAGTGCTGTTGTAGGTTCATCAGCAATCAATAATTGCGGTTGGCAACTCATTGCCATGGCAATCATTACTCGTTGTTTTTGTCCACCAGAAAGCTGATGTGGATAGGCATCTAACGCACGTTTCGGATCTGGCAATTTTACTTGTGCAAATAAATCTAAGGTCTTCGCTTCTGCTTCTTTTTTAGAAACTTTCTGATGCAGCATGATGGCTTCCATTACTTGGTTTCCACATGTAAATACAGGATTTAATGATGTCATCGGTTCCTGAAAAATCATAGAAATTTCATTACCACGAAATTCACGCATTTGCTCATCAGGAATATTTACTAAATTAATTGGTGTTTTTCCATCGCGATAATAATTGATTTCACCACCAATAATTTTTCCTGGTGGATTTGGAATTAAACGCATAATAGATAACGAAGTTACTGATTTACCAGAACCAGATTCACCAACGATACCAATTACTTCACCTTTATTTACTGAAAACGAAACGTCATCAACTGCACGCAGCGTGCCATTTTCTGTTTTAAATTCCGTTACTAAGTTTTTTACGTCTAATAGTATTTCGTTCATTTTTTAAGTATTTAGTATTTAGTATTTAGTAGGCAATAGGCAGTATTTAGTCAGCATGCATTATTAAACTGCATACTGCACCACTGCAAACTAACTACTAATTATTTATTTTCACTTCACTTTCCGAAATTAAGGATAATCCTTTCAATTTTAAAACAATTTGTGCAACAGTTAACACATCTTTTTGGCAATAGGTTTTGATGCGCTCTAAACCTTGTTCGTTCCAATATACTTTTCCTACATCTTTTCCTGAAATATCGTCTTTTGGTGAAGGTATTCCAAGGCAAAATGCTAACAATTTTAATGAAATAAAATTCTTGTAATCGCCAAATTTCCAAAAATCCATCGAATCTAGTAACCCAGCTTCCCAAGGTTTTTTGGTTTGGATAGCTTCAAAATAATCTGGTAGTTTTTGGTTGTTCATCAACAATCTTCGACAAATATAAGGCACATCAAACTCGCGAATATTATGACCACATAAGACCAATTTTTTGTTTATTGCTAATTGTTGACGTAAGAAAAAAGAAAAATCTTTTAGTAACTTTTGTTCATCATCACCGTAAAATGATTTTAATTCAAATTGCTGAAACATGCCATCTTGAGATAACCAACCAGCAGAAATGCAGATTATTTTACCAAATTCCGCAAAAATTGCAGCATTATTGAAGTAATAATCTTCATTATTATCTTCGTCAGTCTTGTTTTTTCCTTTTTTTTCTAGCCATAATTCCTGTTCATATACATCTAATTTATTAAAATCTGCCACTTTAGGAACAGTTTCTATATCTAAAAAAAGAATATCGAACGGCTTGATATTGTCTAACATAGGTATTTCTAATTAAATTTATTTTTTGTTATTAATTGCAATATACGGCATCAAATTAAAAGTTTATGCTTATTTTTACGCCACGTAAACAACATTAAATTAATTATTATGAGCGAAAATACAAATTCCAATGGTAAGTTGCATGCAATTTATATTGCACTAAT
>CALLKF010000205.1 GCA_938008535.1 uncultured Saprospirales bacterium
ATCAAATCCTTTTCCATCATCTTCAACAGTTAGCGTAATATGATTATCATTTTTTACTAATTGTATCATGATGTTTTCTGCTTGTGCATGTTTAATTGCATTGTTTACTAACTCTTGAATAACTCTATACAAAATAATTTCAGTATCGTTTTCCAAGCGTTTATTAATGCCAAAATCTTTAAATGTAAGTTGCAGAATTTTGCTTTCATTTATACTTTCACAATAATCCTGGATGGCTTGAATTAATCCAAATTTCAATAAAGATTCAGGCATCATATTATGTGCCAGCCTTCTCATTTCTGCAATTGCACTATCAAGTTGCAAGATTGACTTTGTGAATAAATTTGCATCTTGTTCGTGTAAAATAACGTTTCCTTTCATAGCTGATAAATTTAATTTTATTCCACTTAACATTCCACCTAAACCATCATGCAAATCTTTTGCCACTCGGCCTCGTTCTTCTTCTTGCACTTTTAAAACTGTTTTAGTAGCTTCTAATTCTTTTTCTTGTTGAAGTTGTTGTAATTGCTGTTCTGTAATTATTTTTTTCTGATTCAAAAATCTATAAATAAAAAAACCAATAATGCTGCCTGCTGCAAGCACAAACAATAATCCATAAATCCAAAAATTGCGAGCTTGTTTTTGTTTTTCTAACGAAATAATTTGTGCTTGTTTTTTTTGTGTTTCATACTTAGCTTCTAAATCCATGGTATGGTTCCTGATCTCATCATTTACGTATATTTGCTGAATTGAATCAGCAATTGCACGCAAAGAATCCACAGCTGAAAAATCATGTTGCGCAATAGCAATATCAGCCAACAAAATATATTCTTCATGAAAATCGTTGGAAATTTTATTGTCGATACTATACATCAATTCTTGTTGAATAGTTGCTTTTGCCTTTTCAAACTGTTGATTAAAATACTGTGCAGAAGCTAAAGATTTTAGTGCATACTGTATGTTCTCAGGACTTTCAAATTCAACTGCTAAAGTATAGGTTTTATTAGCCAACTCAAGCATCTCTGTATATTTTTTTTCATAACTATAACAAACAACAAGATTGCTCATCATTCCTAAATTACTATATAGGTTATTGATTTTTGTTCCTTCTTCAATACTTTGTTTATAATATTGTTCTGCTTTTTTATAATCATGTTGTTCTAGTGCTATATTGCCTAATTTTCCTAATACATTACATACCAAACTTTGGTTATATTGCTTTGCATATTGCAATGCTTGTTCAGCAGTTGCTTTTGCTTTTTCAAAATTTTTTAAAACAAAATATTCATTACTTAAATTAGTGATTGCAACAGTAAACTTTGTGTAATTTTTTGCTTCTTCAAATAGATTTTTTGCATTTAAATAATAATAGACTGCTGAATCGTGGTTAGCAATTAATTTAAAATAATTTCCACGTTGATTCATTGTTCGTCCAAGTAAAACTTTGTCACCAGATTTTTTTGCATATTGAATTCCTTGTTGTGTAATTGAATCTATACGTTGAGAAGAAATTTTCTCAGAATTAATTGCACTCATATAAATGCAATATTCAGTTTGACCTTTTAAATAATGTAGTTTATCTGAAATATTTTTTGCTTCAGTCAATATAATTTCACTTGTATCAGCATTTGAGTTTACCAGCTGAGATGCTAAGGCAATTAATGTTGCAACTCTTACTGTATCTTGCTTTTTATTTTTATTTAATAGATTTATTATACTATCAATTTGCACTGTTTGACAGAATCCATTTGCATGTTGAGTCAATACTAAAATGAGAATTATATACAACCTATTCATAAAGTAAATGTATTGCAAATTTCTAAGATTTGTAACATGCAAATAAAAAATCACTTGTTTACATTAATTCAAAAATTCACTTGTTTACGTGATTTTATCCTCGAAATAATTAAGTATATTTATATAGCCAAAAACTATTTTATAATGAAAAAAATAATTCTACCAATTATCTTAAGCTTTATCAGTGTTTTTGCTGTAAGCCAAAATGTAGGAATAAATTCTACAGGTGCTGCACCAAATACTTCCGCTATTTTAGATGTAGATGCTACCAACAAAGGTATTTTAATTCCTCGTGTTAACTTATTAACTACATCTGATGTCGTCACTATACCTTCACCAGCTAGTGGTTTATTAGTTTATAATACCAATGGCTCTATATCAGGTTATGGTGCTGATGGTGTTGGTTACTACTATTTTATTGGATTTTGGGCAAAATTATTAATTAATGCGAATTATGGACCTGCTTGGCTTACAACAGGAAACACCAGTACAATAGATAGTATAAATTTTATAGGTACTACTGATTTTGTCCCATTAAGTTTTAGAGCATATGGAATTCAGGCAGGTCGTATTGATCCAAGCAAAAACAATTTATTTTTTGGTGGCATGGCTGGTGGTAGTAGAAATGCAACGGATAATACAGCCATTGGAAATCAAGCATTAAGAAACAATACTTCAATAGGCAATTACAATACTGCTGTGGGTTCTGGTGCTTTAATTAATAATAATTCTATTAAAAATACTGCTACTGGTTATCAGAGTTTACATTCAAATTTTAATGGTAATTATAATACAGCAAATGGTGCCGAAGCATTATACAACAACTCATCAGGTGTTTATAATGTAGCGATGGGTGCTTATGCGTTGAATAAAAACAATGGTAGTGCAAATACAGCTGTCGGTTTTAGTGCATTATCTTCCAATACCACTGCTGATGAGTTGACAGCAATCGGCAGCAGAGCATTAGAATCTAATACAACTGGAATGTTTAATACTGCGACTGGAGCAAATGCTTTAAATAAAAACACAACTGGTCGTGGAAATACAGCTACTGGATATTATACATTAGCTAATTCAACTGTTGGAAATGAAAATACCAGCAGCGGATTCAATGCATTATTAACAAACACTACTGGAAGTTACAATAGTGCTTATGGATATGAAAGTATGTATACAAACAATACTGGTGCTTATAATACAGCAATAGGAAATCAATCGATGTATAATTGTCGAGGCGACTCTAACATAGCCATTGGTTATAGAAGTTTATATACCAGACCTATCATACCTCCATTTCAACCAAATGCAAACATCGCAGTTGGTATAAATACTTTATACAATAACATAACAGGTAGAG
>CALLKF010000206.1 GCA_938008535.1 uncultured Saprospirales bacterium
CGGATTTAAGTATATTGAATAGTTTGACTGATTTGAGAGTTTTAAAATGTTATAATAACACTCAATTAACGACCTTAAACGTATCAAATTTCTCAAAACTTAAGACATTGCTATGTTATGGATGCAAAATTGCTGCATTGGATGTCAGTAATCTTACTAGTTTAGAAACGCTAGACTGCAAGAATAATAATTTGACAAGTTTAAACATAACAAATTGTTCTAAGTTGAAACAATTAAGTTGCGAGAATAATCAAATAACATCTTTAAATGCAAGCAATTTAACAAACTTAGAAACAATGACTTGCCAGAATAATAAGTTGGCTACTTTAACAATAAATGGCGATACCAAATTACAAACAATGAATTGCAGTAATAATTTAATTACTAGTTTGGACGCAAATAATTTGGTAAATCTTAAAAGTTTAACTTGTTCTAAAAACAAATTAAATTCCATAACACTACTTGAACTAATAAATCTGGAATCGTTATATTGTAATGATAATCAAATTGCTAGTTTAGATTTAAGTAATTTATCTAAACTTATTTCTTTATACACTAATAATAATTTGCTTACAAATATCATTTCTCTTGGTTGTATTAATTTGCGTGAGTTCTATTGTGACAATAATCAATTAACGAGTATTTCACTAAATCATTTGTCTAATTTACAATATTTTTTATGCAGCAATAACAATCTGTCTAACATAGAAGTAAACGGAGCAATAACATTAAAAGGACTCACGTTAAACAATAATCAGTTAGCAACATTGAATGTGTCAAATTTGGTTAATTTATTAAACTTAAGTTGCAATCAAAATAGACTGACTTCACTTGAAGTGAGCAACTTAACAAATCTGATTCTTTTATCATTTGGCAATAACATGATACCAAAGATTGATGTATTTAATTTAGTCAATTTACAAACATTTAATTGTTCAAATAATTTAATAGATACACTAAATGTTACCTATTTAACCAAGTTAGTTACACTCATTTGCAACAATAATCGAATAAAAAAACTGAATATCAGAAATTTAAAATTACTTCAAAATTTTTATTGCAATAATAATCAATTGACTGAGTTAGATGCAACATCACTTATTAGCTTAAAAGACGTAAATTGTTCCTATAATCAAATTACCAAGCTAAACATAAGCGATATAAAAGATTTACAAAAATTGCAGGCAAATAATAACAAATTGATTGTAATTTACATGAAAAACGGATTGAATAGCTTGACGGCAATTGGTTATTATATATTTAGCAACAATCCAACATTACGATATATTTGTGCAGATGAAGTTGATATTAGTGCTTTAAAACAAAAAGCAATCAGTTATAACTACAACACTACTATCAATACACTTTGCAATACAAATTTCGATGGCACTCATTATTCTTTAGATGGTGCTATAAAATTTGATTTAAATAACAATGGCTGTACAGCGTCTGATCCAATTTTTCCAAATTTAAAAATTAAATTAAAAAATTCAACGGATAGTGGTTATGCATTAGCTGATAGACATGGAAATTTTAGTATGATAGTAGATAGTGGGAATTATACGATAACACCTCAATTATTACATGCAAATAATTATTTCATGGCATCACCATCATCAATTGAAGTCTCATTACCAGAAGACTCGCTGCCATCAAATTTTTGTATTGTACCAAATGGCACTCATCATGAACTATCAGTTTCGTTAATTAATATTCGTGCACCACGTCCAGGTTTTTCTGATGCCAGATATAAGGTAATAGTTACAAATAATGGTAATCAAATAGGTAACGGGTCTGTAACATTTAATTATACAGAAAGCAACCAGGATTTTGTAATTGCCTCTAAAACACCAAATAAAATTGAAAGCGGCAAACTTACATTTACTTTTTCTAATTTATTACCGTATGAATCAGAAGGAATTACTATAACTTTGCGTACCAATTCACCATCAGATAATCCTGCTGTTCAAAGAAATCAATTATTGCAATTCTCTGCAAAAGTAGATTTAGCAAATGGTGCTGTTGATGATGTTCCTCAAAACAATGAAATTGGAATTAAAGTAATTACAGTTGCGGCTTGTGATCCAAATGATAAAGTTTGTGTTGAAGGTGATGTAGTTACACCTTCATTGATAGGTGATTATGTAAATTATGTAATTCGTTTTGAAAATGTAGGAGATGAACCTGCAGAAAATGTTGTGGTTGTAGATTATATCGATTTACAAAAATTTGATATTAATACGTTGGAAATCACTTCAACTTCACATGATTGTAAAACTACAATCACGAATGGAAATAAAGTTCAATTTATTTTCGATAACATCTTTTTACCAATCACTGATCCTGAGAAGTATGGTCATGTAGCATTTAAAATAAAAACAAAAAACAATTTAGCAGTAGGTGATAGCTTGAAAAACAAAGCTGACATTTATTTCGATTATAACTTGCCAATTATTACCAATACATTCAAGTCTATTTTTAGTGATGTGCTTTTAGGAATAATAAACAAAGCGACGAAAGAAGGTAACCTTCAAGTTTTCCCAAATCCAAACATAGGAAATTTTACGATTAATTTTGAAGCAAAAGGAACTTATCCTGTAAACCTGAAAATTTTAGATATAAAAGGAAGCACTGTTTTTGAGAGAAATATTAATCATTCAGAAAAAAGTAACATTGTTGTTGATGCAAATGATTTATCAAATGGAGTTTATATGATAAATATAACTGCTGGAAAAGATAATTGGGTACAGAAGCTAATGATTGTGAAATAGTTCATTTTCAGTATTGAAAATCTGTTTATTACTGACGAATTGTTTTATTATTATATTTTATAATAAGTTACTTTTTAATTTTATAGTAATTTCAATTGCCGTTTGAAATTACGATTATAATAACATACTAAATGAAGAAAAATGAAAAAAATATTCTCTACTCTATTAGTACTTTTAAGTATTATAAATAGCTATACAGCGAAATCACAAGATATTAACTTCCCAGACACTTGGATGAATGCAAGTATGTTCGCTTATACTGCAACTGACTCACTTGGAAATACTATTGTGATTGATTTTAATCGAGATAATAAAATTCAACAAAGTGAAGCACTTAGAGTTTACAGATTAAACCTTAGTTATGCAAGTAATATTCAATCTTTAGAAGGAATACAATATTTTACAAACATAAGAGAATTGAATTTTATAGGTAGTTCAATGACGGATTTAAGTATATTGAATAGTTTGACTGATTTGAGAGTTTTAAAATGTTATAACAATACTCAATTAACCAGCTTAAACATCTCTAATTTTCCTAAACTTAATACATTACTATGTTATGGTTGTAAGATTACTGCATTAGATGCTAGTAATAATTTGAACTTAGAAACTTTAGACTGCAAAAATAACAACCTGTCAAGTTTGAACGTAAATAACTTGCCGAAATTGAAACAATTATATTGCGATAATAACAAGATCACATCGTTAAATGCAAGTAATTTGGTTAGTTTAGAATCATTGACTTGCCATAATAATTTATTAAGCATATTGACTGTAAATGGTGATAATAATTTACCAACTTTGAATTGTGAAAACAATTTGATTCAGAGTTTAGATGTAAGTAATTTAACTAAACTAAAAAATTTAAAATGTATAAACAATAAAATTACAACTTTAAAAATAAGTGGAAATTCAGTTTTAGAATCAGTAAATTGTTCTAATAACTTAATCACCAATTTAGATGCTTCTAATATGAGTAATCTAATTACATTAAGTTGCAACTACAATCAAATTACAAACATAAATACAGCAGGTTGTAATAAATTGTTTGATTTGTATTGTGATAATAATCTTTTAACTAGTATCTCTTTAAACCATCTTCCTAAGTTGCAATACTTTTTGTGCAGCAATAACAGTCTTACCAATATTGATGTGAATGCAGTAACTACACTAAAAACACTTACTTTAAATAATAATCAGCTGACTTCTATTAATGTATCTAATTTAGTGAATTTAATAAATTTAAGTTGTAATCAGAATCGACTAACAACGCTTGAAATTAACAATCTACTCAATTTGGTATTTCTATCGTTTGGCAATAATATGATTTCTAGAATGACTTTACCTGGTTTGGCGAACTTACAAACCTTAAATTGTTCAAATAATAACCTTGATTCCATAAAACTAACTTATCTAACTCAGTTAGTTACGCTTGTATGTAATAACAATCGATTTAAAAATTTAAATTTGAGAAATCTAGTATTGTTGCAGTATTTGTATTGTAACAATAATGAATTAACCGATTTAGATGCAACATCACTCCTCAATTTAAAAGAAATTAATTGCACTTATAATCAGCTAACTAAATTAAATATTAGCAATATTAATGATTTGCAAAAGTTGCAAGCTGGCAATAATAATAGGTTAGTATCTATTTATATGAAAAATGGAATTAAAAGTGCGAGCGCCATTACACAGTATTACATATTTAATAATAACCCATCACTTCGATTTATTTGTGCAGATACCAGCGATTTGGATGCAATTAAACAAAAGTTGGCTCTTTATAATTATAAAACCACAATTGCAAACACATTATGTAATGCCTGCGCTGATGGTACACATTATACTTTGGCTGGCAATATAAAATTTGATAATAATAATGACGGATGTTCAGCATCAGACCCAACGTTTCCATATTTAAAAATAAAACTAAAGAGCGCTGTAGATAGTGGTTTTGCTATTTCAGATGTAAACGGAAATTTTAACTTAGTAACTGATACCGGTAATTATATTCTTACACCTCAATTGAATTTTGGAACAGATTTATATAGTGTACTTCCATTGTCATATTCGTTAACTTTACCAGAAGATTCAATTGGTTCCTATTTTTGCATAAAACCTAGTGGTAGTGTACATCATAATGTTACTGTTACAATTGTTCCGGTACTTAGACCACGTCCGGGTTTTGAGGCAACATACAAGTTAGTAGTATCTAACAAAGGTAATTATATTGATGGTGGCACAATGGCTTTTAATTATGATGAAAGTAGACAAGATTTTGTCAGTGCGTCAAAAATACCTACTACGACCACTAGTGGCAAATTGTCATTTAATTTTAATTTAACGCCAAATCAAACTAGTGAAGTTTTGATAACTATGCGTACTAATTCTCCACAGCAAACTCCTGCTGTAAACATAGGTAATATTTTATCACTATCAGCACAAGCAGAATTAGCGAATGGCGTTGTTGATGAAGTTCCACAAAATAATTTTATTATTATTAAACAACCAGTTATAGGAAGCCATGATCCAAATGAAAAATTTTGCGTAGAAGGTGATGTTGTTACACCATCTATAATTGGCGATTATGTAAACTATGTTATTAATTTTGAAAATACCGGAACAGCGAACGCTGAATTTGTTGTTATCACCGATTTTATTGATTTATCAAAATTTGATATCAATACCTTAGAAATTAATTCTACATCACATTTGTGCAATACGGTAATCAGCAATGGCAACAAAGTGCAGTTCATTTTTGATAATATTAATTTAGGTACTACCGATCCTGAGAAACATGGTTATGTAGCGTTTAAAATTAAAACAAAAACGAACTTAGTTGTTGGCGATAGTTTAAAAAACACTGCAGATATCTATTTTGACTATAACTATCCTATTAAAACAAATACGGCTGGTACGCTAATCGATAATATCATTTTAGGAATAAAAAATACAAATTCAAAAGATGGTATTTTAGATGTTTATCCAAATCCAAGCACTGGAAATTTCACTATTAATTTTGAAGCAAAAGGTATCTTTCCTTTGAATGTTAAAATCATGGATTTGAAAGGCAGTACTGTATTTGAAAAAAATGTAAATCATTCTGAAAAAAGTAACATTATTGTTGATGCGAACAATTTGCCGAATGGTGTATATCTAATCTACATGAATTCTGAAAAAGAAAACTGGATACAGAAGTTGATGATTGTAAAATAATATTTACTTTCTTATAATAATGTCGAAGTGGTCTTTTGATTTCTTCGACATTTTTATTTAGATGTTACTTGCCACAACAACCAATTTTATTTAAACTAAAAAATTGTAACTTTGTTTTTTATAATGAGTCTAAAAATCTCATGTCTTACATCTAAAAATCTACTTTATGCCGAACAAAATTGCACCTATTCCAACACCACACAACGAACCAATTTTAGGTTATTTGCCAAACAGCAACGAACGCATCGCACTGAAAGCCGAACTAAAACGCAGAAAAGAAACCGTGTATGATATTCCAATGTTAATCAACGGAAAAGAAATACATACCAACGATATTGTAGATGTTTTTCCACCACACGAATTATCGCATAAAATTGCACACTATCACAAAGGCAACACCGAACATATTCATCAGGCAATTGATGCTGCATTAAATGCGCGCGAGCAATGGGCAAACTTACATTGGGAAGATCGTGCAGCTATTTTTTTAAAGGCAGCCGATTTAATTTCCGGTCCATATCGTGCAGCTATCAACGCAGCAACCATGCTTGGACAATCAAAAAATGCATATCAGGCAGAAATTGATGCTGCTTGCGAGTTGGCAGATTTCTTGCGTTTCAACGTGCATTTTGCTTCAGAAATTTATAAAGAACAACCTGTTTCTGCGCCAAATATTCGTAATACTATTGAGTATCGCGCACTCGAAGGTTTTATTTACGCTATTACACCATTTAACTTCACCGCAATTGCAGGAAATTTATCGGTTTCACCAGCTTTAATGGGAAATGTGGTAGTCTGGAAACCATCTAATACGCAAGTTTATTCGGCTTGGACAATTATGGAAATTTTCCGCGAAGCTGGCTTGCCTGCTGGTGTGATTAACATGATTTTCTGTGATGCTGTTGAGACAACAAACATCATTCTGGCACATCCAGAATTTGCTGGTGTGCATTTTACAGGTTCAACAACCGTATTCAATTCAATTTGGGAAACCATCGGCAAAAATTTGCATCTATATAAAAGCTATCCACGTTTGGTTGGCGAAACTGGAGGCAAAGATTATATTTTAGCGCACAATAGCGCAGACGTTGATGTGCTGGCAACGGCTTTGTTGCGCGGTGCGTTTGAATATCAAGGACAAAAATGTTCGGCGTGCTCGCGTGCTTATATTCCAAAATCAATTTGGGACGCTACTTGGGAAAAAATGTATCAGGCATTGAAAACATTTAAGGTTGGAAATATTGAAGATTTCTCGGTAATTATGGGTGCGGTTATCAATGAAACAGCTTATAAACGCATCACTAAATATATCGATCATGCAAAAGCAGATCCGAACAACATCATTATGTATGGTGGTGGACACGATAAGAAAAAAGGATATTTCGTGGAGCCAACTGTTATCTTAACCAAAGATCCAAAATCGGTGACGATGGTAGAAGAGATTTTTGGACCAGTTTTAACGATTTATGTATATGATGATGCAGAAATGTCGTTAGATGAAATTCTGCATTTGGTAGATTCTACTTCAGAATATGCATTGACTGGTGCTATTATTGCTCAAGATACGTATGCGATTCAGCAAATGAGAGACAAGCTGACCAACAGTGCAGGAAATTTTTATATCAATGATAAATGTACTGGTGCTGTGGTTGGCCAACAGCCATTTGGTGGTGCGCGCAAATCTGGTACGAACGATAAAGCTGGCAGCAAATGGAACTTGTTGCGTTGGGTTTCGCCACGAACAATAAAAGAAAACTACGTTCCTGCAAAATCTTATTTATATCCATACATGAGTGAAGAATAGGCGATGTGTTGAAAACTAAGCATTGGTTCTTAACATATATTCAAACAAAAAGGTATAAATTGCTTCCAATAAAAACTAAAATTATGCACTTTAACATGTTACTTACATCAGCTATGGCTGGTTTAATTCCGCTTTTAGTCGGTTTCATTTGGTACAATCCAAAAGTATTTGGAACTGCTTGGATGAATACAAATGGTTTCGATGATGCCAAAATGAAAGAAGGTTTTAATTTTCCATTAATAGTTGGACTCACCTTTATCTTCGGTTTCTTTATTGCATTTGGTTTAACACCAGTTGTTATACACCAATTTGGTTTTATGGGTATGTTACAACACAAATTAGCAATCAATGACGCTGAAGGATTAAAATTTTTTACGGATGGTTTTAATGCTTATGGAAATGAATTCAGAACATTTAAACACGGAACTTTACATGGTACTATTTCTGGTGTTTGTTTAGCATTGCCAATTGTTGCCATTAATGCATTGTTTGAACGACGTGGATTTAAATACATAGCAATACATGCTGGCTATTGGATTCTTTGTTTTTGTTTAATTGGTGGATTTGTATGCCAATTTGCAGATGTAACTTTAGAGACATTCAAATAAACAAATACTGTTAAATATATTAAAGTCGCCTTTTGGCGACTTTTTTTATTTTATAATAAAGATAATACTTCCATCCTTTTTATGACAATCGGCTTTTTTTATAATTCAGCAATATTTAAATTCTTATTTAGAATTTGCTATAAAATCCAAGCTATTATCTACTTGTATTCTATGACAATGGCAAAAATTTATAAGAGAATATTTATTTTATGATGTATAATATTGTGTAATCAATCACATTAAATGCAGTCAAGATGAAAAAATCAATCTTAATTCTTCCGTCAATCATTCTATTATTTTTAGTAAACGCCTGCACACCATTGCCAACTGGTGGTCCAGTAAGTGCGAATAGAATTTATAAAGCACACAACAAAAAGGTTAAAATGTTCTCAGACCAAAATACCAATTGGCATATGATTCAACAGGTATTGATGTCAATAATGATAATATACCTGATTTTTATATTGTGATTGATGTTGGTACTATTAGTTGGCTGTTTATATTACCTGCAAACTATACAGAATTTGCAATTAACACAAATTCAAATCCAACACTTTTTGACCAATTTAATTTATCAGAACCAATAAGCGAAACCAACAATTGGGATTTCAATAGACGGTATATCATGACTAGTGATATTACAGGAATGTATATCCAAACTATAATTACCACAAATAATGGAGATGGTGCCTGTATTTTAGGTTTAAGGATTTATGACGACACGAACTATAATTACAACTATGCATGGGTAAAACTTGATTTTAATATTCTTACACATGAAGTAACCGTAATTGAATCTACCTATAACACTACACCAAACCAACCAATTCTCGCTGGTAAAAAATAAATCAATCACAATAAAAATATCATCATGAAAAAATCACTCTTAATTCTTCCGTCAATTATTCTTTTATTTTTAGTAAACGCCTGCACGCCATTGCCGACAGGTGGTCCTGTGAGTAGTAATGTTATTTATAAGGTGTATAACAAAAGCTACAATGTATCAAATTTAGATAATGCAAGAAATGACATGGATTCATTTTATGTTGATATTAATAATGATTCTTATGAAGACATAATGATTAATTCAACTGGTTGGTGGGTTCTTTTAAAAGTGATAAATGGAATTGAATTTGCAACAGTTGTTGATACTATAAATCATGTTGATAAAATAAAATCTTTTGCTTTAAATGGACCAGTTAATACAGTTGAAACATTTAATAATACAGCATTCGTTCCAATGTTTGGTGATGTAAGGTTTCCAAGTTTTAGTTCTGATATATTAAATTATAGAGATGAAAATTATATTGGCTACAGGTATTTTGATGGCAGTGATTATTATTATGGATGGATAAGAATATATATTAAAAGTAGCTTTTTGTCATATGATGTTAAAATTATAGAATCTGCATACAACACCATACCAAACCAACCAATTTTAGCTGGTAAAAAATAAAAATTAAATCACAATAAAAATTAAATCCTCATGAAAAAATCACTCTTAATTCTTCCATCAATTATTCTTTTGTTTTTAGTAAATGCATGTACACCATTGCCAACCGGTGGTCCTGTGAGTACAAACGTTATTTACAAAGTATTTAATAAACATTTCACTGCTAAAAACCCAGATATGGTTGCTTGTGGTGGCGATATTGGACCATATAATATGGATATTAATAACGATAATGTAAATGATATTACAATTACCAGCACTTGCTCAAATGTAACGATGACAAACATTAGTAATATAGATTTTTGTGTATCACCTACAACCAATAAAATAAAATCATTTTCAGTAAGCGAAAGCATCAATAATTCTCTAAATTTTACTTCTCAAAGTTTTACTTTATATAATGCCTATGGATGGTTTTCTAGTGAAATTGGGTCTGGAATTGAAGCATCACCTATACCTAATAATACAAATACGCACTATATAGCATTTAGATATAAAGTTGGAAATGATTTTCATTATGGCTGGATGAATATCAATATCAATGTAATAAATATTGCTATTGGAGCAGAAATATATATTGTTGAATCTGCTTATAACAACTTACCTAACCAAGCTATTTTGGCTGGTAAAAAATAAAACAATGGATAAATTGATAAGTTGTAAAAAAACATTTCCAACAGAAGGCGTTTATTTATAATCGATATAAAAGTTGCAAAAGTTCTGAACTCTTTAAGAGTTCAGAACTTTTTTTGTAAACGTTCATCGTTAATCATTAACTTTGTACAATGTTACTCGAAATCTTTCCACACAATATCGACATGCGCAAAATGAAGCAAGTGGTTGATTGTTTGAAGAAAGGTGGCTTGGTTATTTATCCAACAGATACTGTCTATGGTTTAGGTTGTGATATTTTTAATAAAGAAGCAGTCGAAAAAATTTGTCGCATCAAGAAAGTAAAAATCGAAAAGATAAATTTCTCTTTTATTTGTAACGATTTGTCGCACATTTCAGATTATACCATGAACGTAGATAACGCAACCTACAAACTCATGAAACGCTGTTTGCCTGGACCTTTTACGTTTATTTTAAAAGCCAACAATTCGATTCCAAAATTATTTAAAAACAACAAAAAAACTATTGGAATTCGTGTGCCTGATAATGATATTGCGAGAATGATTGTTGCTGAATTAGGAAATCCAATTATCACTACTTCGGTGCATCACGAAGATGATATTATTGATTACATCACCGATGCAAATGCCATTTACGAACGTTACGAAAACTTGGTGGATATTGTCATTGATGGTGGTGTTGGTGGCTACAAACCATCTACCGTTATTGATTGCACAGAAGACGAACCTTTTATCGTTCGACAAGGAATAGGTGTAGTTGATGATTATTAAATCTTTTATTTCTTAAAGTACTTTGTATCTGAATTTTAGTATATTTATATACTTCAAAATTTAGCAATGAAATTAATCTACACATTTATTTTTACATTTTTTTTTAGCACCATTCTTACTGCACAAACTATAACTACTTCTATAATAAAACCACCAGCGCAGTTGCGTTGCAATGAAGTTCCTGCAAAATTAAACAATGTGGTATTTGGTGCTGTTCCGCCAAATTCAGCAGATAAACCAGTAGTAATTTTTGTACATGGTTGGTTTGATAATGGTTTTGCTTGGTTTATGGCAAAAAATAAATGGTACGAAAATTCATACAATCAAGGTTATCGCACTGCGTTTTTCTTTCATTCGGTAAGCGATGAATTTGAATCGAATGGAAAAGTAATAGCCGAAATGATTCGCAAAACTTGTCAGCATTATAACACCAACAGTGTCATTGCGGTTTGCCACAGCAAAGGCGGTTACGACATGGATTATGCCTTATATAACGAAAATATTTGGGACAGCGTGCAAGGTGTTATTACACTTTCTACACCATATTACGGCGCGCCGATTGCCGATCTGATTGCATTTCCTTTATTTAGAAGCGTATTAGAAATTATTCCAATTGTTGGTCCGATCTTTCAAGGAAAAGGAACTTACCAAATGCAAACTGCTTATATGGCCGGTGTGGTTCGTCCAATGATAGATAATCATCCGAATAACAATCCTGCGAAGTTTCATTGTTTTGCTGCACACGGTTCTGATCATCCAACAGTGTTGCCTTCTGCCATTTCAGATGATATTTTAAAAGTAGTATTTCCAGATTATCGTCCAGCGTGTATTGATATTCCTGGTTTTGGCAATTTTGCCAGCAGTTTAATGAGCACATTTATGAATATAACTGGTGTTATTTCAAAAGTGGTACAAGTTCAGGACAAATATAACAATCCTTCAAAAAATACAAATTTTTCTGATGGTTTGGCTCCTTACTATTCTAGTTTGCGACCAGGTTCCACGGTTATTTCGCAGCCACCACCAGCGCAGCAATCATACTTAAATCATATTGATGTGTTGTTGTCGAGTTATACTTGGAATATTGTTCAACCAGAAATTGAATACTTTAAAAACAATCCAACTTTTAGAACAACAAATCCAATAAAACCAGCAGAAAAAATAGAGCAATATCAGCCAGTTTCAGATATTCAATTAATTCAAGATAAAACCATACAAATTAATACGGATGCTCAAAATAAATTATTCATAATAGGTGAGTACCAAAACGAAACGATAAAAGTTTTAGATGAACAAAACAATTTAGTGCAAACCATTCTATTGAATTATTCAGTTAAAATGATGTATGAAATTTTTCATGAAATAGATTTAACATCTTTATTGCCTAATAAAAAATACACACTGCAAAGTTCAAAATTATTGACAGGATTTTTGCAAGATGGAAAAAATTGTTCCATACAGTTAGAAACAAATGCCAATAAAACCTACTATTCTGGTGATGTACTCGGTTTTGAAGTACAATTAAATAATTGGACTGAATCAATTGCAAATACTGTTGTAAAAGGTATGTTAAGTAGAAATATGGATGAAAATGAAAATTTACTACACGATAAAATTATTCCAATTACATTCGAATACGATGCACAAAAAAATACGTTTGTTTGCAACAATAAACTAAACATTGCGAATGGTATTTACAACATCGCCGTTTTTGCTGAAGGAAATTCTATGAAACGTTTTGCTTCTACAAGCATTTTATTGAAGCAAGATAAATCCAACCCAAATCAACAAGAAATTAAGTTGTCTGTTTATCCAAATCCTGCGAAAGATATAGTAAACATTGAGTTCGCCACTACAACAACTGCAAATTATGCTCTAGAATTATTTGATATAGTAGGAAAGAAGTTGATGGAAAAACAGCTTGGTACTTTAAATACAGACAACCAGCAAATTCAACTTTCTACTAATCAATTAAATTTGCCAAGTGGTTCGTACTTAATTTCATTAACACAAAATGGCGAACGCAAAAGCTGCAAAGTTTTTGTGGTGAATTAAACAGAAAATCAGAACGCTTCGATAAACTCAGTGTGACACAGACAAGACACAGCGATGCTGTCAAGCTGAGATTATCGAAGCATCTTCTATAAAAAATGCCATCATTAAAAACGATGGCATTTATATTTTCACTAAAACAAAATCAATTCATAGCTATTTTGCTAGCTTCCGTTTTCTGATACATCTTGTATTGAGTTCCTTTGACAGCAGCTTTTCTCAAACGGCGTTCAATATCTAGTTTCTCGCGCTCAGTGCCTTTGTAAACCATACGTGTACCCATTACATAATCCCAAAGTGGAAACGTAACGCACCAGTTTTTATCTTGATCTGGCGCCATATGATGATCGTAGTGCCAAGGCAGATATTTGTAGCCCCAAGCTGGATCTAAATGTGATTTCTTATGCACTCTGTAATAGTTATATTGTGATATCCACATAGCTGCGGTGAAACCTGGCGCAATTGGAAATAATGGAGCTACAGCAGCAGCAGCCACAACTAACGATGCTACTTCGTGTGTTTGTCCATTAAATTCATCAAAAATATTTTTTTGATAATCAGAGTCTTCATAGTTCTCTTCTAAAACTTTTCGGTGATGTGTGTGCCAATGATAGCTCCATTTACTACTTTTATTTTTACCACGTTCATGTAACCAATATTTGTGAATATACCATTCACTAGCATTTGCTGTAATTAATCCTGCAATAAATCCTAACATACTAATTTGTTTAATTATCAAGATACAAAATTTTCTTTTAAAATTCAGAAAAACTAAAATAACTTATCAAACGTTTAGTACTTTTGCCAAGCAAATGCATTTAGTAGAAAAGAAAATAAATAATGATTTACAACTTAGAATTTATTCTACTTTAACTGAAATTGACGAAGATAGTTGGAATTCTATCAACTCAACTATTCCATTTTATCAGACTCATGCATTTTTATCAATGATTCAAGACATACAACCTACTTTGCAATTTAGGTATGTATTGGTATTTAAAAATGAGCAATTGGCAGCTGCATTATATTTTCAATTATTAGATTTTTCATTTAAAAACTTAGTAAATTATTCTTCTGAAAATAAGCAACGGCAAGGAGTTAAAACAGCTGTAAAAAAATACATCTCCCAAAAAGACACGAAGTTACTGAATTTAGGAAATGTGTTTTTTACAGGCGACAATGGAATTATTGCAAATAACGAAGCAGAAATTATTGAACTTTTACCTGACTTTTTTGATGCTGTTTCTGCTACATTTACTCAAAAAAAACCTACAGCATCATTACTGGCAAATATTTATATAAAAGACGAAGACAAATGTATTCGTTTTTGTGATCATGCTTTTCATCCGTTTATTACCGAGCCAGATATGTTTATGCAAGTGGATGAAGATTGGCATTCAATCGCTGATTATATGCAATCACTTTCGTCAAAATATCGGGTGCGAACGAAGAAGATTTTATCTACTTCGGCTGTTATTGTCAGGAAAGAATTTACGCAAGAAGAAATTTGCATTTATAAAAATGAAATTTATGCCTTATATAAAAATGTAGTTAATAATGTGGCATTCAACATGGCAATGTTAGATATTGATTTTTTTGAAAATGTAAAAAAATTATACAACGATAAATGCGTGATTTCTGGTTATTTTTTGAATGATATCTTGGTTGGTTTTTCATGCTTGTTTCATGTAGAAACAGCCACTTTGCATGTACATTATATTGGATTGAATTACGATGTAAATAAACAATATAAACTTTACAATCGAATGTTATTGGATTTTGTTGAATTTGCTATCAACCATCAAATAAAAAATATTCATTTTGGACGAACGGCTACGGAAATAAAAACCACTATTGGGGCGAAACCAACACCGTTGCGTGCTTATTTAAAGATGCATAATAGATTGTTTAATATGGTATTGCCTTCTTTTCTTAAAAGAATCAAACCACCTGAATATGAAGTGAGAAATCCGTTTAAGTAGGAAAAAATTAAAATCTCATTAACATAATTGAGCTCTTATTTTTAAATAACTACTATCCAGCAAGAGAAACGCCAATTAATTTACCGATACCAAATGTAATTGCGGCTGCCAGCAAACCAAATAAAACCTGTCTAAATCCAGAAAACCAGATACTTTTTCCTGTAAATAGTGTGATTGCTGAACCAATTAAAAATAATCCAATGGCACTGCAAATTACGCTAATGATAATGGCAATATTTCCACTTAGAAATACAAATGGCAATACTGGAATTAAAGCACCGATTGCAAAAAGTATAAAAGAATAAATGGCTGCTTCCATAGCAGAACCTTTTAATTCTTCTATATTTATTCCTAATTCTTCTTTTACTAAAATGCTATGTGCATGATTTTTATCTAACATAATTTCTGCTGCCATAGTATTTGCTTGTTCAGATGGAATACCTTTTGCTATATAAATTAAAGCCAATTCTTTTTGCTCACCTTCCGGATTAATTTCGAGTTCATCCATTTCTAATTGCATTTGATTTTCATGTAATTCCTGAGAGCTTTTAACGGAAATCCATTCACCTAATGCCATTGAGAGTGCGCCTGCTAATAACCCTGCAACACCAGCTAGTAAGACACCATTTCCACCGGTTGTAGCACCGGCAATACCCATCACCAAACTAAAATTTGAAACTAAACCATCGTTGCCACCTAAAACTGCAGCTCTAAGTGCATTACCACCAACAGAGCGATGTCTTTTTTCAAATCGAGCTAATGTTTGTCCTGATACATTTGTTTCTTTTTCAAGTATGTTTTGCAGAATTTTTACGTGGTTAGTTTCTGTTCCTGTAATTGCAATGTTGTTTTTGTTTTTTGCATTTATAATTGCTGTTGAGATGCTTTTTTCTGTATCCATCAACGCACCTAAGACATAATCATAACCAAAAACTTTTCCAATTAAATCAAATGTTTTTGCTCTGTAAGATGGTTTTGGTAATTGCTGTTTTCCATCAATATTGGATTTTTTAAGAAATGTTATTGCATGTTCATTTTCTATTTCAGCCATTTGTTTAAAAACATTGGCAACAATAGGATCTGACTCTACTTGAGCCAACCTTTTATATAAGTATGAAGCATCTACTTCTGTTTGTAAATTTTTACTGATTTTATTTTTCATTTGTTTTAAATTTAAGATATTTTATAATTTAATAAAAATCATAACTCCTTTTAAAGTAAAAGGAGTTACAATGTAGTGGAAATTAATCAGATAAGCTATGGAATTAGATTAGTCATCATCATCATTTCCACCATTTTCATTGCCATTTGTTTGTGCTGTTCCAATTGAACTTGCAATTTCTGTATGTCTTATTTGACCACCTAAGTAACCAGTTCTTGCTACTAATGCAAAGCTAATTACAGCTAATAATAATGTTGCTAAAGAAGTTGATTTAGATAGGATGTTATTTTTATTTGCTACGACAATAGCCAATAATGAAGAAACACCTAAAACAATAAGACTCACTAATGCAAACATAGCTGCATCTTCATGTTGTTCAATAATGTTTTCTGTAACACCTTGAATATTTTCAACTGCTTCTTCTGCGCCTTCACCAGTTGCATAAGCAATTCCAGCTCCAATTGCAGAAATGATGAATAATAAAAATGACGCAATTTTTGTTTGAATACTGTTTGTCCACAAACCAAATATTAGAACAAATGTACCTAGCAAAGATCCAAATATTGGTAAGTGCGTAACGATTAAGTGAATGTGTGCCTGACTCATACTATTGAATTTTATAGTGAATTAATTTTGATGAATTTTTCTCCACTTGTCATAGAAATGCCACAACGTTTTGGTGCAGTTGTTTCATACGTATTTCCGCAAGTCGGACAAATAAAATATACACTTGGTAATGATTTAACATTGTTGCTGTTTAATGCTGCTAATGCTTTTTCATAAAATGCTTTGTGTTTTATTTCTGTTTTATAAGCATAATTTAAACTCACCATTGCTATTTGATTATTTGCAGCATTAGCCATTTTTAAAAATGATGGATACATTTCTGCAACTTCATAAGCTTCACCAGAAATGGCATATTCTAAATTTTCTTTAGTAGATTTTACAGTTACATTTGGTGTAACGTCGTTTACTGTAACACCCAATTCTTCTAATACTACTTTATGGTTTTGTGCGTGAATATTTTCAGCCATGGATGCTGCTTTAAATAACATTGCTATTTCTTTATATCCTTCTTCATTTGCTTTTTTTGAGAATGCTGCATACGTTGCAGATGCATTGGTTTCGCCTTTAAAAGCAGCTTGCATATTTTCTATTGTTTTAGCTTTAGCTTCGTCAGTGTTTACAGGTTTTTCAGTACTTTCGGTGCTTTTTGTTTCTGTTGGCGGTTTCATTTCTGCATTGGCTGCATCGTTATTGTTACAAGAAATAAATATGATACAGCTTGCAATTAGAATGACAGGAATTATTAACTTTGTTTTCATTATTTTGTTTTTTTGTGATTATTAATTTTATAAAAAGATGTAATGATGTGACTTGGAATTAGCTGTTAGATAACTTAAGATTTGCTTAAGAAATATGGCTAACTATTTTTTATCATCTTTATCATTTTTTTCTTCTTTCTCGTTTGCTTCAACCTTTTCATTTGCTTCATTTGCTTCGATAGTTTTTAAAGTGTCTGTTGTAGTAATAGCATCCATCATAGGATTAATTGGCGTAGCATCAGCAGTTACATTTGTATCTGCATTTGTTTTTTCTGCATTATTACATGAAGTAAATAAAAGACATAATGTGATTGCCATAAAGCCATTTAGAATTGTTTGATTTTTCATTGTTGTGAATTTTAATTGTTTTAATTAATAACACAAAGATGCAACCAGTTAGATTGCATCTTAATTTGTATAACCTTAAGATTAGCT
This sequence comes from uncultured Saprospirales bacterium, assembly GCA_938008535.1. Lineage (GTDB taxonomy): Bacteria > Bacteroidota > Bacteroidia > Chitinophagales > JADIYW01 > JADJSS01. Next base: position 18,215 of record CALLKF010000206.1, read on the forward strand.
AAAGAATTAAGCCGGAAATTGGAGTGTAAAAGTAGTGCCTTTGTTTTCTGTACTTTCTACAGAAATATTAATAAGCTGCAATTCGCATAATCTTTTAATTATAGATAAACCTAAGCCATTGCCTTGTATTGCTGAACTTCTTGAGTTATCGGCTCTATAAAAACGATTAAATAAATAGGGTAGTTGTTCTTTAGAAATTCCAATTCCTTCATCTTTTATCAATAGAGAATTAGTTTTTTTATTCCACTCAAAAAATACATTTCCGTTTGGTGTATTATATTTTATTGCGTTTGAGATGATATTTTCTAAAACTCTATTTAATAATGCTGAATCTGCAACTATCAAACAATCCTCTGGAATATTATAACTTACATGATTGTGCTTATTCAACAGTAAATCATTAGTTTTTATAATTTGTTCAATTTTTTCTTTCAGTTTAATACTTTCTTTCTTAATGATTGTATTGTTTGATTCAGCACGTGCAAGTTGCAATAATTGATCAAATAAAAGAGATAATCTGTCAGTTTGAGTAATCACTTCATCTATTTTCTGTTCGTATTGTTCCGGTGTACGCTGTTTTCTTAGCAATACTTCTAGTGTTCCTTTTATTATGGTCAGTGGTGTACGCATTTCATGTGATGCATCCGCTGTAAATTGTTTTTGTTGCTGCATACTCTTTTCTATACGATTCAGCAATTCGTTAAAAGTTGTTGCCAGTTTGTATATTTCATCTTTGTTTTTTGGCAAGGGCAATCTGGAATTTATATTAGATTCATTTATCAATAGTGCACTGTTTATTAATTGTTGTACAGGTTTTATTGCTTTTGAGGCAACATAGTACATAATGATGTAGAGAATTAAAACTAAAATTACATATGTACAACACAATACAATAAACAAATTATGCAATACGGAAGAAGATTCTTCCTGAGAAATACCAATGGTTAAGTATCCAATATTTTTTTGATTTTTATTTATAATTGGAAATTGACCTTGTCTTATTTTTTGAGTATTAATAGTTGTATTGTAGAACGTAGCTTTCTTATTTTTGGGATTAAATAATAAATAGTCATCCTGTAAATTTATAGACTTAAAAATTGCTTTCCCGTCAATATCAACTATTTGAATAAATGTTGGATTTACTTCAATTTGTTGATGTTCTGCTTCTTCCCATTCAGGCATTTTACTTATCAGGATACTATCGTTTTCCCAATTAAAATTACTAAAAACTTCTTCCATTTCTGCTTTAATATCATTATCTAAATGTTGATAAGAACTATAGGAGACCACAAAATAAATGATAACAAAAACGATAAACGTTGTAATCGCTATAGCAATGGTGTTAAAAATTGCAATTCTATTCTTTAAATTCAGGTTCATATAGTTTCATTAACACGATAGCCAACACCACGTATAGTTTGAATAAACGATTCTTCGCCCGCAGTATCCAGTTTTTTTCTAAGTGCATTAATAAAAACATCAATTACGGAAGTGTCTTTATCAAAATGAATATCCCAAATTTTTTCAATAATTCGTGTTCGCCTGCAAATATTACCTTTGTTGCGTAATAAATATTCGAGCAAAGCAAATTCTTTTTGTGTAAGTTCTATAATATGTCCGTTTTTGGTAACTTGATGCAATTCTATATTTAATTCAATATTTCCGGATGTAAAAACAGATTGTTCGCCGCTTTTGGTTCTTAATAGTACTTTTATTCTGGCTAATAGCTCTTCAAAGGCGAATGGTTTTTTGATGTAATCATTTGCACCGGTTTCTAAACCAAAAACTGTGTCGTCAACAGTGTCTTTTGCTGTTAAAAATATTATAGGCACTGATGTATTTACTTTACGAATATTTCGGCATATTTCAATACCGCTTAAACCAGGTAACATCCAATCGAGTAATATTATATCATATTCCGATATGTTTTCTATTGCCATTTCAAGGCCAACTCTGCCATTATTTGCGATATCTACAGCAAAAGATTCTTCTTCTAATCCATCTTTTAAGAAATTAGCAATCGCAGTTTCATCTTCAACTAATAAAATTCTCATAACTCTAAATTACAGAAAACAATAAAATATTTTACCGTCATTTATTTTCATTTTTAAAATCAGGTAATTCCAATTGCACACCTGCGCCATGTTTATATACTAATTGTCCACCTAAATAACCTGTTCTGGAAATTGCAGTTACAGTTAATGTAAACAATATAATTCCAACAATTCTTATCCATAATACATGCATCTTAAGAAAATAGTTCAATGAATAATACGTAGCTGTAATGATGCTAATCCATAGTACAAAAGTTGCTGCTTGCTCGTGGACTTTCATCGCCTTTGCCATTGTTCCTTCTTCCATATCATCGCCAGCTGCATTACCGGTATAATAGGCTACTAAAACACTAAGAGTTCCAATGATCAGTAAAACTAAAGCACTTTGTTTTAAAAATAATTGGTTTGTAATGAGGGAAATAATTTCAAACATGAAACCAGTTAATATTAAAGCAATTGGAAAATGGATAACCATCACATGTAAATGTGTTGCAGAAATCATAAATTTATAATTTCAACAAAGATGTGTATTATATTATTTGATTATTATTAGTTAAATCTTAAGATTGGCTAAATTTTACTCAATTTTATTTATAAAATCATCAAAGGTTTTTCTATTCTCTATGTTTTTTTGATGTTCCATTTCTATTTCTTGTTGTTTATTGTCTTTATCTACATTTTTAAATAAATAGGCTAGTACACCACCTGTAATTCCACCAAACAGATGAGATTCCCATGAAACACCAGGTTGAATAGGTAAAATTCCCCAAATCATTCCACCATAAAAAATAGCAACGCCACTCGAAATAGCAATGGCTTTTATATCGAACCTAAAAAAACCTGAAAAGAATAGGAAAGAAGCTAAGCCGTAAATAATGCCACTAGCACCAATATGAAAAGAATCTCTAGCAAACAACCAAACCAGCAAACCAGTAAAAAAGTAATTTAAGAGCCAAATCCAAATAGCAAATTTCTCGTATGATAAAAATAGAATGACTCCAAAAATTAAAAGTGGCAATGTATTAGAAATTAAATGTTCCCAACTTCCATGTACTAACGGACAAGTGCAAATACCTAAAAGTGAAGCCATATCACGTGGATGAATACCAAAAACTCCAAAATCAAAATTAAATAACGACTGAATACTAAATATCAGCCACATAATAATGACGGTTCCAATTGGAAAAACTAGTAAATATTTTCTCATAGTTGAGTTTGTAGTTTTTAAAAAACTAAATCTATCTCAAAATAGTTCAAAAAAAAATTAAATCTTGTTTAAAATCTCATTTGGAGTTAACATTACTACAATTTTTATTCACATCATTAAATATAACAATTAACATGCTTATTTTAGCGTACCAAAATTTAGTATATCAATGATTATCGCCGTTCCAAAAGAAACCAAATTTAAAGAAAACAGAGTATCCATCACTCCAACAATAGCTAAAGATTTGATTATCAAAGGTTTTTTAGTACAAGTAGAAGCTGGTGCTGGTTTAAATTCTTTCTTTTCTGATGATAGTTATAAAGAATTTGGCGCAACCATAGTTGCCGACAAAGCTGCCTTATACGCAGAAGCCGATATTTTATTGAAAGTAAACGCACCATTAGTCGACGAAGTTGCGTTGCTGAAAAAAGGAGCGGTGCTCATCTCATTTATGTGGGCAGCCACCAACCCAGAATTAGTGGGCGCATGTGCAAAAGCAGGCATTTCTGCATTTTCTATGGATGCAGTTCCACGTATTTCTCGTGCACAAAAAATGGATGCACTTTCTTCACAGGCCAACCTCGCAGGTTACAAAGCTGTGTTGATGTGCGCAGATACATTAGGTAAAATTTTTCCGATGATGACGACTGCTGCAGGTACGATTAAGCCAGCAAAAGTGGTGATTTTTGGTGCAGGTGTGGCTGGTTTACAGGCAATTGCAACCGCAAAACGATTAGGAGCCATTGTTGAAGTCTCAGATATTCGTCCTGAAACGAAAGAACAAGTGGAATCTCTTGGTGGGAAATTTATTGTGGTAAAAGGCGATGACACCATCAAAATGGAAGGTGGTTATGTAAAAGGCGTATCAGATGAATTTTTGAAATTACAACAAGAATTAGTTGCCAAACATGTTGCCGAAGCTGATATTGTGATTACAACTGCTTTAATTCCAGGAAGAAAAGCTCCTGTTTTGGTAACTGAAGACATGGTAAAATCGATGAAATTTGGCTCAGTGATATTGGATATGGCTGTGGAACAAGGTGGAAATGTGATAGGAAGCAAGCTGAATGAAAATGTGAACATTAATGGTGTAACTATCATTGGTGAAGGCAATATCCCATCGTTATTACCTATGAATGCCAGCGACTTATACGCAAAAAACATACAAACACTATTATATCATTTAGCAACTAATGAAGGTTTTAAATGGGAAATAGACGAAGAAATTACCAAAGGTAGTTTAATAGTTCATGAAGGTAAAAAAGTACATCCTTCAGTTAATTAGTAATTTATAAAAATAAACTTATGGAAATATTCGATTTTTTTGTTCAAAACCGAGAAATGATTTACTTCATTATATTGGCAATTTTTGTAGGAATAGAAGTAATTGGTGGCGTGCCAACTGTGTTGCATACACCATTAATGTCTGGTGCAAATGCGATACATGGAGTAGTAATTGTTGGTGCGATTATCGTTATGTTAGACACTGATCCAGCCAATATATTTGGACTAATCTTAGGATTCTTAGCAGTAATTCTAGGAACATTGAACGTTGTCGGTGGTTTTGTTGTGACGGATAGAATGCTGGAAATGTTTAAAAAGAAATAATCAACTTAATTATCAATATAAAGAATGAAAGGTTTATTAGAAATATGTTATTTGATTGGTTCAGTGACGTTTATCATTGGATTAAAAATGATGGGAAATGCCAAAACTGCTCGTAAAGGCAATTTAATAGGTGCATTTGGTATGACAATTGCCATTTTAGGAACCATCTTTTTATTTAGAACTGAAGACACCACTGTAAATACATTAAAATTTGTTTTAATTTTTGGTGCAATTGGTATTGGTTCGGCAATTGGTTGGTTAACTGCCAAAAAAGTTGAAATGACTAAAATGCCAGAATTGGTTTCCATGTTCAACGGAATGGGTGGCGCTTGTGCAGCATTAATTGGTTTAACTGAGTATGAACACAATAGAGGAAATATTGCTGAGTTATCTTTCATTGTAGCAGGTATGGTAATAGGTACTATTTCATTTTCTGGATCTATTATTGCTTACTTAAAATTATCAGGCAAAATGGATAAACCTGTACGTTTACCAAACTATAATTCATTGAATAATATTGTTTTATTATTAGTTGTTATAGCATCAGTTTACGTAGTTCTTCAAAGTTTAGTGCTACCTGTTTTTGTAATTTGGTTATTATTTGTTGTTGCAATTATTTATGGAATCTTATTTACAGTTCCAATTGGTGGTGCTGATATGCCTGTAGTAATTTCATTATTAAATTCATTTACAGGTTTAGCTGCAGCTTTTGGTGGTTTTTTATACGATAATAAACCAATGCTTACAGGAGGAATTTTAGTTGGTTCAGCTGGAACTTTATTGACTTTAGCGATGTGTAAAGCCATGAACAGACCATTAAGCAACGTAATTTTTGGAGCATTTGGTGGTGGAAGTGGAGCAGCAGCTGGAGAAAGTACTGAAAAAGGCACAGTAAAAGACATCCAAGTTTCTGATTTAGCTGTTTTATTGAATTATTCAAAAAAGGTTGTTATTGTACCTGGATATGGTTTAGCTGTTGCACAAGCTCAACATGTTATTCATGAATTAGAAAAATTATTAGAAGAACGTGGTGTAGAAGTAAAATATGCCATTCATCCAGTGGCTGGTCGTATGCCAGGACATATGAACGTTTTATTAGCAGAATCAAATGTTGAATATGAAAAGTTGGTTGAAATGGAAGATATTAATCCAGAATTTCCTCAAACTGATGTAGTTTTGGTTGTTGGAGCAAATGATGTCGTTAATCCAGCTGCAAAAACAGATCCAAGTTCTCCTATATATGGAATGCCAATTTTAGATGTTGAAAATGCAAAAAATATCATTATCAATAAACGTTCGATGAATGCTGGTTATGCAGGAATTGATAATTTACTTTTCTACAATACAAAAACATCAATGTTCTTTGGAGATGCTAAAAAAGCGTTGACTGAGTTAGTTTCAGAAATCAAACAGCTTTAGTAACTATATCACACTTATAATATCGAAAGTACTAAGTTTCTAACAATTCTATTTAACATAATATAAATTATAGGACATTATGTGTGAAGAAATGTAACATTACTGATAACTAATGGTTGAATGAAATTGTAGAAATAAAAAAAGTAAAAAATATAGAAAACATAGAAAGTAAAAAGTTCATTAATTTATAGTTTTGCCTTATCTTTATCGTTTTAAAAATCTAATCAAATCATACATGTATTTATACACAAATTGGGCCGCAACAATACCAATGGCCAACGAAGAACAAGATTTTGTTCCTTTTGTTGATTTGCTCACACGTGTAATGGATGTAATTGGAACAGGAAAAATCTATTTTGTCATCGATAATGCATCAAAAGACAAAACACTTGAATTAGCGCAAGAATTATCAAAAAATGATACTCGATTTGAAGTAGTTTGGGCTCCAGACAATAAAAATGTGGTTGATGCGTATTTGGCTGGTTTCAATGTTGCTTATGCAAATGGACACGATATTATTATTGAAATGGATGCTGGTTTAAGCCATGATCCAAGAGCAATTCCAATGTTTTTACGTGTTTTAAACGAAGGAAATGAATGTGCTTTCGGTTCAAGATTTATAAAAGATGGATCAATGGGTGATTCGCCTTTCAATCGCAGAATGTTAAGTAAAACTGGAACTGTATTAGCTAACATTCTGTTGGGCACAAAGTTATACGATATGACTTCTGGTTTTCAAGGTTTTCATAGAGATGTAATTGGCAAATTATTACAATATCCGTTAAAATCAAGAGCACATTTTTATCAAACAGAAGTTAAATATTTATTGCGGAAACACAGAATTGCTGAAGTTCCAATACATTATCAAGCACCATCGCCTCGTGTTTCGCCATCAGCAGTGAAAAATGCACGTCAAACATTGATGTATTATTTCATTGAAAGATTGAAAGGAAATACACCAGTTATTTAATTTTTAAAACTATAACTATCTAAAAATAAACAAACTAAATTATGTCAGTTAAATCATTAGTTATAACATCTATTGCACCAGATACCTTAGAAGTGTTGCACACTTATGCAAAAGAATGTACTGCAAGAGATATTCATTTTATTATGATTGGCGACACCAAAAATCCAGAAAACTTCCATATTGATGGTTGTGATTTTTGGTCAGTAAAACGTCAATTAACACTTGATTCAAAATTTGCAAAACTTTGTCCAACAAAACATTATGCAAGAAAAAATATTGGTTATATTATCGCTTTACAAAATGGAACGGAAGAATTAGTAGAAACTGATGATGATAATTTACCAAGAGAAGAATTTTGGAATCCAACAACCAAAATTATCAAAGCAGTTGATGTTAAAGAAACTGGTTGGATAAATGTATATAAATACTTCAGCAACAAGTTTGTATGGCCAAGAGGTTTGCCTTTAGAAGAATTGCAAAAGGAGACTCCTAACCTATCCAATTTTGAAACTAAAGATATTATCTGTCCAATTCAGCAAGGTTTGGCTGACGAAAATCCTGATGTAGACGCAGTTTTCCGACTCACCTATCCATTACCAATGGATTTTGAAAAAACTGGTGTAAATGTGGCTTTAGGCAATAATGCATGGAGTCCATTTAACAGTCAAAATACATATTGGTACAAAGAAGCATTTCCGTTATTGTATTTGCCTGCGTATTGCAGCTTTAGAATGACTGATATTTGGCGTAGTTATGTGGCGCAACGAATTTCTTGGGCAAATGGCTGGTCAATTCTGTTTCACGATGCTTCAGTTTGGCAAGAACGAAATCAGCACAATTTATTGAAAGATTTTGAAGACGAAATTCCTGGTTATTTAAATAACTACAAGATTTGCAGTGAATTAGCTAATTTAAATATCAAAGGTGGTAAAGACAATATGTTAGACGATTTATTGACTTGCTACGATATGCTAACTGGAAAAGGTTTTGTTGGCAAAGAAGAAGACGAATTAGTTCGTGCTTGGTGCGATGATATTAGTAAGGTTTGGTAGATTGAAAATACCAGTAATTTTGCGAGTTGGTTTAAATGTACAAGTATATACCTATGGTTATCTTGTCGAATTTGACGTTTTAACGCGACCGATAAATCTAACAAACTTCTTTTTTGTCTTTGCTATGAAAAATTGGAATTCCAGACAAAACATCAATTTGGGCATCATCCATTACTGGATTTCCTAATAAAATCCATTCATTTGGATACAAACTATTGATTTCAGGTATGTTAAGCAAAGATTCCATTTTGTTATTTACTATTATTAAACACAAACTTAGAGAATTTAGTTCAAGATGTCAAATTAGTAAAAAAGCTATGAAGTTTTGAATTACTTCTCTTTCAGAATAGCAATAATATCGTTTTGCATTTTGTGTGCAATAGCGTTGGCAGTTTGTTCGGTGTTGCTTTCTGCATAAATACGAATGATTGGCTCTGTGTTAGAGCGTCGTAAATGAACCCAATCCTGGTCAATATCGATGCGTAAACCATCAATAGTATTTTGTGGATATTGTTTGTATTTAATTTTGATTTTATCCATAATTGCATCCAAATCCATTACTTCATCTAACTGAATTTTGTTTTTAGAAATCACATAATTAGGATATTTTGCGCGCAACGAGTGCATACTTTTGTTCGATGTTGCCAAATGCGTCAAAAACAAAGCAATACCCATGAGTGCATCGCGTCCATAGTGCAAAGCTGGATAAATAATTCCACCATTTCCTTCACCACCAATTACAGCATTGGTACTTTTCATCATTTCCACTACATTTACTTCGCCAACAGCGGAAGCCGTATATTCGCCACCATGTAGCAAAGTAATATCTTTTAATGCCTTGGTTGATGATAAATTAGAAACAGTATTTCCTTTTCTAAATTTCAACACATAATCTGCAACTGCAACCAAGGTATATTCTTCGCCAAATGGAACGCCTTTTTCATCAATTAACGCTAATCGGTCAACATCTGGATCAACTGCAATACCAATGTCTGCTTTTTGTTGTTTCACTTCAGAACAAAGCATCGATAAATTTTCAGGCAATGGTTCTGGATTGTGCGCAAATTTTCCGTTTGGTTCGCAGTATAATTCAACAATATCTTTTACACCAAGTGCTTTTAACAGTTTTGGAACAGCAATTCCACCAACACTATTGACTGCATCGACTACAATTTTAAATTTCTTGGCTGTAATCGCTTCAACATCTACTAAAACATCTTTTAGGATTTGTTCGATATGATAATCTAAATAATCTTTTGTTGTAACATGACCTAATTTATCGACATCTACAAATTCAAATTTTCCAGAATTTGCTTTTTTCAAAACATCTTGACCAATTTTTTCAGAAATAAATTCACCATCACTATTCAACAACTTCATAGCATTCCATTGTTTTGGATTGTGCGACGCAGTAATAATAATTCCACCATCAGCATGTTCTGCTTTCACAGCCATTTCTACGGTTGGTGTAGTCGCCAAACCTATATCAATTACATCAATTCCAATACTTAATAAATTTCCTATAATAATATTATGTACCATTTCACCAGAAATACGCGCATCTCGACCAACCACAATTTTTGCAGCTGTTTCTTTTTGTTTAAGAATTGTGCCGAAAGCCAACGTAAATTTAGCAATATCAATAGGCGTAAGTGCCTCACCTGATTTTCCGCCAATGGTTCCTCTGATTCCTGAAATAGATTTAATTAAAGACAATTTTTAATAGTTTTAGGTTGGCAAATGTATGCAATTCTATGTTAGTTTCTACCGTTTTATTTTCTAACAATTGTTAAGATAATAGTTTGGAAATCTGATTTTTTAAATACTCTATTGTTAATGACTACATTAAACAAAAAAAAGATTTCTTATTTAGAAATCTTTTTTAAAATTTTATTCATTAGATAATATTATTTTATTGTTGAAGGTGTTAGTTTGATGATAGTAAGATTTTTTATCACATTGAATATAAAAAAAAATAAAAATGTATAAACTACATCACCAAAAAATGTGAATTTGTAAAATGGAATTGCCATTTCAAAACAGTTTACTAAACCAGCCAAATTTCTTTCGTATAAAGTACCAACTATCCAAACACCAAAATTTGAAATAATAAAAAACAAAAGAGATGATACTATAGCAAATCCGCCAACTTTTAAATAATTAACTTTTTCACTACGCAATTTCCAACCTAAAAAAACAATAATAATATAGGAAATATAAACAAAGAAAATAGTGTTATGAAAAAATGGATAATTATTTTTGTAACCTAATAAAATATCGCTAATTAATAAGGATGCAACTGGAATTACAATAGACCATCTTTTATCTAATAAATAGGCACCACCTAATAATGCTATGGCAGTTACAGGTGAAAAATTAGGAATTAATTCTAGTAAACGTAATACTACACCTAAAAGAATTAAAATAATTGCTAGAAATGTTTGTTTGCTTTTCGCATTCATATGATTAGAAATTTGTATGACAAAGATAGAAAAAAGTATCAAATTAATTGAAATAATTTATACTTCTGGAAATGATGCTAAATAGGTTTTGAAATTTCCAGATTTCCTGTCTTCAAAATATTTTTTAATTGTAAATGTTGAAGAAGTAAACGCCATTTCTTTCCAAGGAATTTCTTCTTCTGTAAATAATTTTGTTTCTAAACTTTCGACACCATTTGTAATATTTCCATCAATTAATTTTGCTAAAAAATGAATATACACTTGGTTGGCTTGCGGAATATTATACACTACAAATGGCTGAATAATTTCAATTGCAGCACCAGCTTCTTCCATGGTTTCTCGAATCGCACCGTCTTCAGCTTTTTCAAAATCTTCTAAATAACCAGCTGGTAAATTCCAAAAACCTTTTCGTGGTTCTATAGCACGTTTACACAAAAGTATTTTATTTTCCCAAAATGACATTGCTCCTACTACTATTTTTGGATTTGTGTAATGTATGATATTGCAATGTTCGCAAACAAATCTGTCTTTTCCTTCAGTAAAAATAAATACGACTTCTTTTCCGCATTGATTGCAATATTTTTGATGTTGATACATATCGTAAAACTAAAAAATATTTTCCAAAGTATTTAATCGTCAATTTATTGATTAAAAACCGCACCATTTGGTCCAATTCCAACTTTTAATGAATCAATTAAACTTCCAGTTGATGCATATCTAAAAACATAACCACTTGACGTAAAATTAGGTGCTTGCAATGCCCAAATTTGATTACTAAATGGTGATGCTGCTAATCCATAAAAATTTCTTCCAGTAATTAATGCCGTAGTTGGCAAACTACCTGATGTAATTTCAAGTGCATAAATTCTGTCGCTTACGCTATAATATAATGTTCGACCGTTGTTGCCAATTGCTAACTGCACAACATAGCTCGGTGCACCAGCATTTATTAGTGTAAAGCTACGATCAACAGTATTTGTTGTTGTATTAATTCTAACTAATTTTGATGGTGATAATTTATTGATAATTGGATAATTAGAATAATCAGATTGACCAGCACACAAAACCCAAACATTGTTTTGTGCATCTCGTACAATTTTTTGAGGTATATCACCAACGTTAATAGTTGATGTAACCACATCAGTTGTTGTATTGATGATTGACACTGTGCTATCTACATCAAAACCACCACTGTTACACACATAAACATTGTTATCAACCATTACTAATTGTTCAGGACCTTTGCCAACATTGATACTTTTGGTAATTGTATTTGTGGATAGATTTATTACTTCTACTTCACCAGCAAAATTACCATTTGTTACGTATGCTTTATTATCATCGATGCCAAGTGCGTAACGAACATAACTGGTGTTTTGTGTTGCTGTAGTATCAACAATTGTTTCCAAATGTTTGAATGTGCGTGCATCAACAATTTCAATTTTAAAAGAATTATTCACACAAATAATTCCTTTATTTCCAATGCGCGTATATGACTGAATTACATCACCTAAATTAATTCCACTGTTTGCATTTTCGTAAATATAATTCGTTACTAAACCATTTCTATCAACAAATGATACAGAACCATTATTGCTTCCGTAATTGCCTTCATTTACTACAATTGCAGAGCCACTTTCAGCATATGTTCCGATGGTATTATTTTGATTATCTTCTTTTTTACAAGAAATAATACTTGCGCAAACAAACAGTATGAACATGATTTTTTTTAACGTGTTTTTCATTTTAGTTTTGATTTATAATTAAGAATAAGTGAAAGGTTATAATTTCTTAGTGGTTGAGCATAACTTCTTAAACTTTCATATTGTGTATTAAAAAGATTATTTAGTTTGAAGGCAAATTCTGCGTGAATATTTTTGAAATTTCCTTTGTAAGCAATAAACAAGTCAACTAAACTATATGGTTTTAATTGAAATACTTTTATGTTTTCATCATCTGTAAAACGTTGACCAACGAATAAATAATTTAATCCTAGATTAAAATACTTGTCTTCAAAAATTAAGTATGATTTGATGGTGTGTTGAGGTTTATACCGTATAAAATTTCCATTCAACTCAATGTTTGATTCATCATTTATTATAGTTGAATTATTATAGTTATAATTTACAGAAATTTTTAAAGCATTTGTTTTATTAAATGAAATGATATTTTCTAACTTCGATTCAATACCGTAATGCCTTGTTTCCTTGATGTTTTGAGGTGAATACAAACCAGAGACAATTGGTGTCCAAACGATATTGTTTTTGATGATTGAAAAATAAATTGAGTTGCTAAATGTAAATTGATGTTTAGCTGTTTTTTTAATAGGTTTTACTGCAAAATTATATTCAACCGTAAAACCACTTTCTGGTTTTAGATTTTTATTTCCACCTGGTTGCCAATACAAATCATTAAAATCTGGTAATCGAAATTTATCTGCATAACTTATGGATGTAGAAAAAATATCCTTTCTGTCTGTGTAAGAAATATTAAAACCAAACTGTGGTCGAATGTATTTTGCTTTTAAAATTTCTTGTCGCATCGTTGCATTCAATACAATGTTTTTTATTGAATATTTTACACCAAAAAATGCAGCAGCTCGATGTCGCAAAATATTACTTTTATATTCTTCAACTTTTGCAATTTCTGTGATATAATCTATACCAACATCTAAGACAATTTGGTATTTAAAGAAATGACGGTAATTAGCACTATTTTGAGATTGATGAATAAAATAAGGTGCGTTAATTTTATTCACGCTGTCATTATACAACATATAATCATAAACATAGCCACTTCTAAAATAAAATTGTGAATGCTTTAATATCTTCTGATATTTGATAAAAACTTTAGTCGTAAAATCATTTTGGTATTTTTTACTGACTTGATACGAACCCATATTTGCTGGAATATTATGTTGTTTTTGCAACGTATAATTTCCAAAAT
>CALLKF010000207.1 GCA_938008535.1 uncultured Saprospirales bacterium
TTGTGGTTTGCAGGATGGTTATTCTACATTATTCAAAAGATGTTTCACTGCGTTCAACATGACAGGTACGGTTAGAATGCTTCGTATCTCGCAACGACGCGATGCAAGTTAGTGGTTCGATAAACTCACCATGACAGGGACACAGTGACGCGATGCGTGTTAGTGGTTCGATAAACTCACCATGACAGCGGCACAGTGACGCGATGCAAGTTAGTGGTTCGATAAACTCACCATGACAGCGACACAGTTATTTAGATTCATCGTACCTCGCAATGACGTGAATCGTGAAATAATGTTAATTTTTTATTCATATACAATAAACTAAAAGTTCTGTCGTTTATATGTGTAACAGTGATTTTGTTTTTACCTACACAAAATAAAAGCATTGTAAAAACGAACATGCCGTAGATGGTTCTAAATAAAAAAAGTACAGAGCTGAATGGCAGTGTTCTATTATTCAACATTAAACATTCATAAAATGAATACTTTTATTGAAAACAGAAAATCGATGTATCACGCTACGAAAGGCGTGTGTGAAGATAACATCACACTTATTACTGCTAACGCAGGTGTTGCCAGCACGTATAACCGTTTTATGGTGCTGCTTAAAGAAATGGATGACCTTAGCCGTGACCAGGCGATGAACCGCACCGGTGTGACCGTGGACAAGCAGTTTGCACGCAATAAGCTGAACCTTGGCATTGATAAATCAGCAGGTTATATTGTTTCACATTTTACAAGTGTACATAATTTCACGATTGCGAACTCGGTGGATAAAGCATTAAGTACGGTTCAGGGTATGTCTGACCAAACGGTTATCGGTCATGGTCAATTGGTGGTAAATATACTGGCAGGCAACCAGCCGGTGCTTGCTCCTTTTGGTGTGGATGCACCTTATATTGATTCTTACAATGTGACGCTGACGAATTATATTACAATAGTGGCTACTCCAACTATAGCACGTAACTTCAAGAAAGCATTGACGAGACTGCAACTGGATAAATCGAAAGAAATCTCGCGATTCCTGAGAAAGGAACTGGACAAGGCAATGACTGGCTTTAAGGATGACCATCTGGATTTTTACCTTACCTATAAGAACGCGCGCAGGATAGTGCAGAATGGTATCCGTCATCATACTTTTGGTACTATTGCCGGTGTGGTGAAAGATGGTGAAAGCCACCTTGTGTTGGATGGTGCGCTGGTGGAAGTGACCGGAACAACCACGCATATTGTTACGAATGAATCGGGCTTGTTTACCATTAGTACTGTACCGCCGGGAACTTATACATTGAAGGTCAGTATTGGTGGTTATGCTATTAAGATCATTGAAAACGTTATTGTGACTGCGCATCAGACAATGAGTTTGGAGGTGCTGATGGTGGCGAGTGTTTGATAATTAGCGAATGTGATAATTAGCGAATTAGCGAATGTGATGATGTGCGAATTTGATAATTAGCTAATTAGCGAATGTGATGATGTGCGAATGTTACAATTAGCGAATGTTATAATTAGCGAATTAGCGAATGTGATGATGTGCGAATTTGATAATTAGCGAATTTGATGATGTGCGAATTAGCGAATGTGATAATTTAATGGGTGATGAATTTTTTGCTTTTTTTTTCATAGAATTATTTGTGCGTGGTGGCTTTGGCTGCCACGTTTTTTTTAACCTCATCTGATTTTCGCCAAATCATAGATATTATATCACAGAGTTACACGGAGTTTTTCACAGAGTATTCTGAATAAAAAAAAGATAAGTATGGATAAACATGGTAAATAGAAATTCTTTAACTGATATTCAAATAATAATCTATAACTTAGATTTTTATAAACTTGTATTTAATATTCAGATGAATAGCCAAAACAGGAAAGAGACTAATCCATTAAAACCATAAATCATGAATAAAATAAGTTATTTATACAAACTAAAAAACGTTGCCGGCAAAGCAATTATTATTTCGGCGGTGCTGATTTTTTGCAGTGGTGTTAATGGTTTTTCTGCTTCTAAAAAGAGTGAAACTATCCGTACAAAAAATAGTGACGATGATGAAGACACATCTGTATTAAAAGTTGGCTATACTGTAAGAATGGAAGGGCAAGGTATTGGCTGCGCTTTATTTGTTAATGGCATTCCTGCAATGGATAATGATTATCCTGGTGTTTCCAATCGAATGATTAATCCATTATTGATTATTGGTAAAAATACTTTTAAACTGCTTACGTTGCCTGTAGATGCTGAAACAAAGAAGCAAGAAGATTGGTTGGAAAGCGATAAATTTTGCAAAGTTTCAATTTCAAGTTTTCAAAACAAAGGAAAGTTTGAAAATAAATTAGTTACTGAATCTGAAGTGAAACTAACTAAACCTGACGGTGTTGATTCAATGAATGGTTCGTTTGCAGTAACGCTTGTTTATCCAACACCACTTTGGACAAATTCTGCAAAAATTGGCAAAGATGCTGCAACTCAACAAAAAATTCTTGCTAAATATAAAGAGTTTTACAACCTACTTTTAAAGAAAGATATAAATGGCATCTCGAAACTTTCGACTGTGAAATTTAAACAGTATGCGAATAGTATGTACAATCCAAATTATGGCGCAGAAATTATAGAATCACTCAAAGAACAGCTTGCCAGTAAAGATCAATTAATTGGCATTGATGTTCAAGCAAAAAATGGATTGAAATATGAATATTATTATGGAGATCGTTTGGTTTCTATTAAAAATAATGAAGACCGCTCGATTATACAGTACTATGATAATGTCTATGGCGTTACGACTCAATATCCACTCTTCTTTTATTTTGATGGAGTAGATTTTGTGTTGGTTTTATAGTGTTGATTTTTCTTATAATCAAAAAAAACGCTGAAAAGATTTTATACTTTTCAGCGTTTTTTATATCGTGCCACGAATATCGTGGCACGAAGTAGAACTTACAAATTATACTTGCCAGCTTCAATTATCTTTGCAGCAATTCTGCGGCGTGCCTCTTTTACGTTTACCGGTTCGTATTTAGTAAAACGTTTTAAACCCATCAGCATAATTCGCAACTCATCGCCTTCAGCATACGATTGTAAAGCATCTTTTCCTGCTACATTGATTTTATTCAACGCATCATTAAAAAATACTTTTAAAATATCAACATATACTTGGTCTGCTTTTTCGCCTTTTTCAAAGATTTTTTGAACTCGCAATAATAATGATTCTGCTGTGTAGATTTGAATCAACATATCAGATGCGTTCATGATGATTTCCTGTTCGTCTTTCAACTTCGCCATTAATTTTTGAACCGCACCACCAGCAACTAACAAGAATGCTTTTTTCGCATTTTTGATAGCTTTGATTTCTGCTGCAAACTGACCTTCATCATCGCCACTAAAATCAGGCACACTCATCAATTCTTTTTGAATTGCCATGCCTGGTGTCATTAAATCAATTTTACCACTCATTGCACGTTTCAACAACATATCTACAGATAACAAACGATTGATTTCGCTGGTGCCTTCGTAGATACGAGCGATGCGCGAATCTCTGTAAGCTCGCGCTGCATTGGTTTCTTCAGAGAAACCCATACCACCATGAATTTGTACGTTTTCATCTACAATAAAATCTAACACTTCAGAACCTAACACTTTTACGATAGAACATTCGATAGCGTATTCTTCTGCTGCACCTAGTAGTGCTTTAGAAAATTCTTTACCTGCTTCTAAGTTTTCGTGTTCTAATTTTCCGATGTCGTTTGCGCAACGATAGGTTGCTACTTCCAAAGCAAATACCTGGATTGCCATTTCTGCAATTTTGTGTTGGATGGCACCAAATGTACTTAATGCTTTGCCGAATTGGGTTCTTTCATTTGCATATTGAACTGCCTGATTGAATGCTTCGCGTGCGCCACCTAATGCAGTTGCGGCTAATTTATAACGACCTATATTTAAGATGTTGAAAGCAATCAAGTGACCTTTGCCGCGTTCGCCTAAGATATTTTCTACCGGTATTCTGCAGTTTTCAAAAAATACTTGTCGAGTTGAAGAACCTTTGATGCCCATTTTATCTTCTTCTGCACCAAGGTTTAAGCCCGGTGTGCCAGCTTCTACTAAGAAAGCAGTAAATTCTTTGCCATCAATTTTTGCAAATACCGTAAATGAATGCGCGAAACCAGCATTGGTAATCCACATTTTTTGTCCGTTTAAAATCCACTCTTTTCCGTCTTCAGAAAGTGTAGCTGTTGTTTTTGCACCGAGTGCATCCGAGCCAGAGCTTGGCTCTGTTAAGCAATAAGAAGCTGCCCATTCACCGCTTCCTAATTTGGGTAAGAATTTTTGTTTTTGTTCTTCAGTTCCGAAATATAAAATGGGCAATGTACCGATGCCAATATGACAAATTACAGTAGTTGCGAACGAACCACTTCTGCCTACTTCTTCTGCAATGATGCAACCGGAAATTACATCTTGCTGCATACCGCCATACGTTTCAGGAATGGCTGTTGAAAGCAAACCCAATTCGCCTGCTTTTCCTAATAATTCTAAAGATAATCCAGGTTGTTGTTTTTCTATTTCTTTCCAGCGTGGCAGAATTTCCTTTTCAATAAAATCAGATGCCATAGAGCGCACCATGAGTTGTTCTTCATTATAATCTTCCGGTGTAAAAACTTGTTCTGGTGTTGAATCTTTGATAACGAATTCGCCACCTTTTAATGATTTGATTTGTTCGAGTGTTTCCATTTTTGATATTAGATTTGAGAGATGAGATTTGAAGAGATGAGAAAAAATGCAAGAAAATCTCACATCTTATATCTCATATCTACCATTCTATTTAAGTCGTTCAATAATACCTGCAATACCTTGTCCGCCGCCGATGCATGCTGACACCATACCGTAGCGTTTATTTTGACGACGCATTTCATTAATTAATTGTACAGATAATTTTGCACCTGAACAACCCAGCGGATGACCTAATGCAATGGCACCACCGTTTGGATTAATGATATCCTGATTCAAACCAAGCGTGCGAATTACTGCTAATGACTGCGCAGCAAATGCTTCGTTCAATTCGATCATTTCAATGTCTTCGATTTTCATTCCTGCTAACTGCAACGCGCGTGGTATTGCTACTACTGGACCAATACCCATGATGCGCGGCTCGCAACCAACAACTGCTGATGTTACTAATCTTGCAATTGGTTCGATGTTTAATTCTTTTACCATTTTTTCTGACATCACGATTACGAATGCAGCGCCGTCAGATGTTTGAGATGAGTTACCTGCAGTAACTGAACCTTTTGCTGCAAATACTGCTTTTAATGCTGCAAGACCTTCTACTGTTGTGTCTTTACGTGGACCTTCATCTGTATCTACTACAAAAGATTTTGTTTTTCTTTTGTTGTTTTGCAAGTAAACTTCTTCTACTGTTACAGGTACAATTTCATCTTTGAATTTACCGGACTCGATTGCTGCAATTGCTTTTACATGCGAATTGTAAGAAAAAGTATCTTGGTCTAAACGAGAAATTCCGTATTGCGTTGCAACCGCTTCTGCAGTTAAACCCATGGAAGAATAATAATCTGGTGTGGTTGATGCGATGCCGTAATTTAATACGGTTCTCCAGCCAGTCATTGGTAACAACGACATAGATTCAACGCCACCTGCGATGATGCAATCAGCCATGCCTGCTTTGATTTTTGCAGTTGCCATGGCGATTGTTTCTAAACCTGATGCACAATAACGATTGACAGTAACGCCGCCAACTGTTAATGGCAAACCTGCACGCAATACGATCATACGACCGATCTGCATGCCTTGTTCTGCTTCAGGAATTGCGTTACCGCATATTAAATCATCGATTCGTGACGGATCTAAATTTGGAACAGATGCTACTAGATGTTTTACCACATCAGCACCTAAATCATCCGGACGATAAAAGCGGAAACCGCCTTTTTTTGCTTTGCCGATCGCTGAGCGATAACCGGCTACTATATATGCTTCACTCATAAAAAAAGAATTTTAGATTTGAGAAGTGAGATTTGAGAAATCACTTCGCAAGGTTATTTAATAATTTATCTTTGAATTTAAAAATCATTTTTTGAATTTGATGAATACTGTCTAAAGCATCATCTTGTTGAACTAAAGAAATATATCCTAATCTATGAGATAATTCAATTTGCGTTTCTAATTCGCAAGATGAACCGTACGAATGATGAAGAAAATTTGCAAAATCTTTATCAGAACTTCTTCCTGAACCTTCAGCAATATTTGATGGTATTGAAACCACACATCTTTTTATTTGTGAAGATAACGCATACATTTCTTCTTTAGGAAATGAAGCAATCATCTTATAAATAGATACTACTAAATCCATCGAATCATTCCAAATCTTTAATTTTCTAAAATCGTGTCTCATATCTCAAGTCTATAATCTCTAATCTTAGTTTCTTAATGGTTTGCCTGTGGTCAACATTGCCTGGATTCTTTCTAAAGTTTTCTTTTCACCACATAATGATAAGAATGCTTCTCTTTCCAAATCCAATAAATATTGTTCGTTGACCTGTGTTGGTGCAGACAAATCGCCACCGCACATTACATAAGCTACTTTTTTAGCGATCAATGCATCGTGCGCAGAAATGTAACCACCAGCAACGAAAGACTCCACACCAACCGTTAATGTACCTAAGCCGGTTCTACCTAAAACAGTGATATCATTTCTATGAGCAGTTTGCGTATAACCTTTTGCAGATAATTCTAACACTTCGCGTTTTGCTTCTGCAATTACACGTTTGCCATTTACAACTACTCTGTCAACACCTTTACGCATTAAATTCAAATCGATTGCTTCTGCTGCTGAAGTTGCCACTTTTGCCATTGCAATTGATAAGAAATTATCTTGCAACGTTTGTAACATCGGATCACCATTTTTGAAACTATCAGAAGTTCTTAAAGTCAATTCTTTAGTGCCACCACCAGCTGGAATTAAACCAACACCAACTTCCACTAAACCAATATAGGTTTCTGCTGCTGCAACTACTGCATTAGAGTGCATCGTTACTTCGCAACCACCACCAAGCGTCATTCCATGTGGTGCTGAAACTACCGGAATTGCTGAGTATCTGCAACGCATGGTAGTTTGCTGAAACTGACGAATTGCCATATCTAATTCATCATATTCTTGCTCCATTGCCATCATGGAAATCATCATTAAATTAGCACCAACAGAAAAGTTAGTTGCATCGTTTCCGATTACTAAACCTTTGTAACCACCTTCTGCAATTTCAATTGATTTTTGAATTGCAGCTAAAACATCACCACCTAAAGAATTCATTTTTGAAGTAAATTCTAAATTCAAAACACCATCGCCAATATCATGCAAAGTTCCACCACTGTTTTTCCAAACTGGTTTGTTACTTCGTAAATTATCTAAAACAATAAACGAATCAGCACCTGGAATTGCTTTGTATGATTTTGATTGTTGATCGTAATATTTTTTTACACCATTTTCTACTTTATAAAAAGAAGTATTGCCAGCTGCTAACATCTCAGTTACCCAAGTACCAATGGTTAAACCATCTGCTTTTGCTAACTCAATTCCTTTTTCGATACCAACGATATCCCAATATTGAAAAGGACCAATGTCCCAAGCAAAACCTGCGCGCAATGCATCATCTACTGCATATAATACATCAGAAATTTCTGGAACACGATTAGAAACATACGCAAA
>CALLKF010000208.1 GCA_938008535.1 uncultured Saprospirales bacterium
ACTCTCGCCAAATCAATTCATTCAACCATGTTTGATTGTGATTTAATGCAAATTCTACACATTTACGAATGCTTATAGTACCAAATCGAAGAGCAATCCCCAACTGTGTCGTTTTTTGTAGTGCAGGAAAATCTCTGTATTTATCGTATTCATCAATGATAGTAGCATCTAATTTTGGTGTTTCAAAATGAATGTCTGTTTTAGTAAATCCAAGGTTTTCTAAAGAATGAATTTCGGAAAATTCTTGCTTAAAAAAATATTTCGATTAAAAACTCCAAAATATAATCTTATATTTCACGTTTAATATATGATGCGAAAAATTTCCATATCAATCACTTTCTTATTTTTAATTTCTTTTGCATTTGCGCAAAACAGATTAGTGGTAAAAGGAAAAGTAACTGATGCAAAAAACAATGGAATCGGCAATGTTTCTGTACTACAAGTTGGCACATCCAATGCAACAACAACTAACAAAAATGGTTTCTATAATTTAGATGTAGAATATGATGATTCTTGTGTTATTGAGATTTCAGATATGGAATATGGTAAAAAATCATTTGTACTTTTTTCAACCAACAAAGCTACTATTTACAAAGATATTCAACTTGAAACCAACCAAAATATTTTAGATACAGTTGAAATTAAAGCCAATAAAGATAAAGTTGGTATGTCAACGATACAAGGAAAAGATGTTGAATACTTTCCAAACGTAACCAACGATGCTGGTGCTGTAGTAAAAACACTCGGTCAAGGTGTGCAATCCAACAATGAATTATCTGGACAATACAATGTTCGTGGTGGAAACTACGATGAAAATTTAGTATATGTAAATGATTTCGAAATTTACAGACCATTTTTAATTTCATCAGGACAACAAGAAGGTTTGAGTTTTACGAATTTAGATTTAACTGATAAATTGCAATTTTCTGGTGGTGGTTTTGAAGCAAAATACGGCGATAAAATGTCTTCTGTTTTAGATGTAAAATATAAAACACCAAAAGCGTTTCACGGCTCTGTGATGGCAAGTATCTTAGGTGTTCAGGCACATGTTGAAGGTATTGCAAAATCAAAAAAAGATACGATGAACGACGCAGCCAAGTTCACGTATTTAGTTGGCGTTCGTTATAAATCCAATGGTTATTTATTAGGTACATTAGACAGAGCTGGTGAATACAATCCAAACTTTTTTGATTTACAAGGTGATTTTCATATCAAACCCAATCCTAAACACGATATAGAATTTATGGTCAATCATTCTTTCAATGATTATAAGTTTGTTCCAACTACACAAGAAACGCGCGCAGGCACATTTGATAAATTGATTCGGTTTACAGTTGATTTTGATGGCAACGAAAAAGATAGATTTGAAAACACAATGGTTGGTATGGCATATAAATTTATACCAAATAAAAAATTCAGTTTAAAATTTATGAGTGCATTTTGGAAAATGCGCGAAAGTGAAACATTCAACATCACTGGTTATTATTCGTTAGATGAAATTGAAATAGATCCGTCAAGCGATAATTTTGGAAACGTAAAACAGAAATTAGGCATTGGTGTTTTTCAAGATTGGGCTCGAAATAAATTAGATGCAACTGTTGCCAATTTTGCATTTCATGGAAAATATAATATTCAGAAAAAAAACATAAAAAACGGTGATTCTTCTAAAGTAGATAAACATTTAATTGAGTTTGGTTCTACGTTTCAATATGAAAATATAAATGATGAACTCAGTGAATGGCAACGTATAGATTCGGCTGGCTATTCTATTCCATATTCAGGCAGTTCTATTGAATTTCCGTATCGTTTAAAATCGAAAAATAATTTAGAATCGTTTCGTGTGCATGGTTATTTGCAAGATACCTGGAACATCATCAAAACTGATTCTTCTTACTTAACGCTGACACTTGGTGTGCGCTATAATTATTGGAATGTCAACAATCAGTTTTTGGTTTCGCCACGTATGCAATTATTGTATCATCCAAAACTAAAAAGCGATGTAACATTTCGTTTGGCTGGTGGAATGTATGTTCAACCAGCATTTTACAGAGAGTTGCGCAACTTTGATGGAAGCATTAATCGCAATGTAAAAGCACAAGAATCTTACCAAGTAGTGATTGGTGCTGATTATAATTTCAAAATAAAAAAACGTCAATTTAAATTTACGGCTGAAGCATACTACAAGTATTTAAATCACATCAATCCATACGAAATTCAAGATGTGCGTATTCGTTATTTTGCTGATAACAATGCAACTGGTTATGCAACAGGAATTGATTTGCGTTTATTTGGTGAAATGATAAAAGGTGCTGATTCATGGATAACATTATCATACTTGAACACGAAAGAAAATCTCAAAAATGATTTTTATTATACCTATTATGATAGCCTAGGAAATAGTTATGCAGCACCACAACTTTCTTCAAATCCAATAACTGATACTGCAACCAATTATCCAGGTTTTATTAGACGTCCAACTGATCAGGCAATTTTTGTAAGTTTATTTTTTCAAGATTATTTAGAGAAACATAAACGTTTTAAAGTACATTTAAATTTGGTGATAGGAACAGGTTTACCATTTGGACCACCTGATAGAAACCGTTATAAAGATGTTTTAAAAGTTCCACCATACCGACGTTTAGATATTGGATTTTCTGCGTTATTATTGAATGGTGAAACAAGAGGAAAAAAGAAACCGAATAGTTTTGGTAGTAAGTTCGATAAAATTTGGGCAAGCTTTGAAGTATTCAACATTTTAGGAATCAAAAATACGCTTTCGTATCGATGGATAAAAGATACACAGAACCAACAATGGGCAATTCCAAACTATTTAACAAACAGAAGATTTAATTTTAAGATGCATATTACTTGGTAATTAGATGAAAAAATTGCCCGAGTAATAAACTAAATTTTAAGCTTCAAAAATCAAATATAAACCATACATAACCAATATAATTCCAATAGTGGTTAAACCGTAAAGAAAAAAACCTACTAAACTTGGAAACAAGTTTAACATAGTAAATACGCAACTTAAAAAACACAAAAACGAACCAATTGCAGTAATAATAAAACCATTATTTTGTCTTCGATCTGCATATTTTTTTTTATACGCTTTTATGGTTTCTTCTATTAATGAAGCTTCATAATTTTTCTCAGACAATTCTTTTGCAATATCAGCTTCAGTGCAATTATTAAACTTCCAATGTTTAAAATGCAGTTCTAATGAATTGTTTTGACTCATGACATTGTATTTTGTTAACATGAAATTAAAAAATAATTTACATTTAAGCAATAGCAATATTTAACAAAAAAAAATGTCGACCAGATGGTCGACATTTTTTCTATTTTCTATAAATTAATATTATTCGGCTAAAGCTTTTGCTTTTTCCAACATATTCATAGAAGCATATACTTTTTTCAAGTTTTGCTTGTAATCTGCGTTTTTAGGATCAATAGCATATGCTTTTTCTAAGTAAGGCAATGCTTTTGTAAAAACTGCATCACGTTCTGCTTTTTTAGCTGTGAATTTTTTTCCATCTCTATCATCTTTCTCATCAATTGCATTCATTTGTTTGTTTAATTCAACACCTTGATTGAAAAACATAACGCCAATATTAAAAGCTGCATCGCCATAATCTGGATTGATTGCTAATGCTTTGTCGTATGCATCTTTTGCTTTATCATACGATTTTGCTTTATCATACAATACACCTAAATTAAACCATAGAGAAGCATTGCTCGGTTCAGAAATTACTGCTTTCTCAAATTTTGCAACAGATTCTTGAACATCACCACCATCTAAGGTTTGGTTTAATTCAACAATTTGTAAGCTTTTACTATTTGGAAATTTTGCTAATCCTTTTTTAAGAATATCGTTTAAACTAGTTTTATTATTTGCTTTATCATAGATATCTGCTAACATTTCATACACGCTTGCGTTGTTATAATTCATAGCAACTAATTTTTCCAACATTGGTGTTATTTCTGCAATTTTATTTGCATTAATTCCAGCCATAGCTGATGCATAAATTCCATTCGTATCAATTGAAGAAACTAAACCTTTAGAGAATAATAATTCATTGGCAGCTCGAGACGATTCAAAATGTTTGTATGCATCTTCGTATTTTTTATTATTGAATCTTTCCAAACCTTCATTAAATAAATAAGATGCAATCATATTTAATGGTGTACCAAAATCTTTTTGTTTTTTTACATTGGTTTCTAATTCAAATGCTTTTACGTAAGCATCTTTTGCATCAAATAAACATGTTGGGTTGGATGCATAAAAAATGCGTGTTTCATAAATTCCTTTGTTTGCATCACCTTTTAAAACCCAAGCTTTTGCTTTTTTCTGGTTTTCTGGATCTTGAAGTACTAATTCAATTTCTTTCTTAGCTTCTAGAAATTTATTTTCGCTGATATAACTTTCAACGTTAAAAATTTTTCCTTTTTGAGCAAAAGTTGGTGTAACAAAAAATGCATTTGCTACTAAAAAACTCAACAATAATTTTTTCATTCTTTTTTTATTTTATTGTTCTTCAATATTGTTATTTTCTGTCGAATTATCTTCTGATTTATTTTCTTCTGTTAAATTTTCGGCACTTATTTCATCAGTCGTTTCTACACTTTCATTTTCACTTACTTCATCTTCTTCATGTTCTATTTTAGAAACTGCTGCAATGGCATCGTCACCTTTTAATTTAATCAAACTCACACCTTGTGTATTTCGACCCATTGTTCGTAAGGTATTTAATCCAATCCTGATGGTCAAACCTGATTTATTAATGATCATTAAATCGTTTGCATCTGAAACAGATTGTATTGCAATCATATTACCTGTTTTTTCGGTAACATTCAATGAAATAACACCTTTTCCACCACGGGAAGTTATTCTGTAATCTTCCAAAGCCGAACGTTTTCCGTAACCGTTTTCAGAAACTACCATTATATCTTCTTGTAATTCCGTGGTTGTATCTGCACAAACCATGCCAATTAATTCATCTTCATCACGAAGATTGATACCACGAACACCAGAACCAGTTCTGCCAATGGCACGAACACCTTTTTCGTTGAAACGAGTAGCGTATCCTTTTTTAGAACCCAAAATAATTTCGCATTGTCCGTTAGTTAAAGCTGCTGTAATTAATTCGTCGCCTTCACGAACGGTAATTGCATTCACACCATTTGAACGTGGTCTAGAATATTCACGCATGGATGTTTTTTTCACTGTACCTTTTCTAGTTGCCATTATAATGTTGTGTGTATCTAAAAACTCTTCGTCTTTTAGATTTTTTACATTAATAAACGCTTTAATTTTATCGTCTTGTGGAATATTGATAATATTTTGAATAGGACGACCTTTTGACGTTTTGTTACCTTCAGGAATTTCATACACTTTCAACCAAAAACATTTTCCTTGCTCAGTAAACAACAATAAATAATTATGTGTTGAAGCCACAAAGATATGTTCGATGAAATCTGCATCGCGCGTTTTGCCACCTTGCGAACCTTTGCCACCACGGTTTTGTTTTTTGTATTCGTCTAAAGAAGTACGTTTTACATAACCTAAATGCGAAATAGTAACCACCATTTCTTCTTCTGGAATCATATCTTCAAAAGAAATATCATCACCATAATAAACGATTTCAGAACGACGTTCATCACCATATTTTTTACGGATTTCAGCTAACTCACCTTTGATGATATCGAAGCGTAACTGTTCGTTTGCTAAAATTTCTTTTAATCGAGCAATCAAATCTGAGATTTCTTTATGTTCTGCACGAATCTTATCAATTTCAAGACCTGTTAAACGTTGTAACGTCAATGCCAATACTGCTTTAGCCTGGATTTCAGTCATACCAAAATTCGAGATCAAACCTTCTTTTGCTTCTTCGGGATTTTTTGAATTTCTGATTAATTTTATGACTTCATCTAAATGATCTAAAGCAATAATGTAACCTTCTAAAATATGCAAACGCTCTTCTGCTTTACGCAATTCAAACTGCGTTCTGCGTGTTACGACTTCTAATCTAAACTCAACAAAATATTTTATTAATTCTTTTAAATTTAAAACTTTTGGACGACCATTAACCAAAGCAATATTATTGATACCATAACTAGTTTGTAATGGTGTGTGTTGATATAAATTATTCAACACAACATTAGGAATGGCATCACGTTTCAAATCAAACACAACACGTAAACCATCTCTGTCTGATTCATCACGAATCTCTGCAATTCCGTCTAATTTTTTTTCATTCACCAAATCAGATGCACGTGTAATAATCATTTTCGGTTGAATCTGATATGGCACTTCGCTGATAATAATTTGTGTTCTGCCTTCTTTGTTTTCTTCAATTCTTGCACGACCACGCACACGTACTTTTCCACGACCAGTTCTGAAACCATCTTTCACACCTTCGTAACCGTAAATGATTCCACCAGTAGGAAAATCAGGTGCTTTCACGAATTCCATCAATTCATCTATAGTAATTTCGTTATTATCGATGTATGCATAGATACCATCAATAACTTCTGTTAAATTGTGTGGTAAAATATTAGTAGCCATACCAACTGCAATTCCAGATGCACCATTAATCAACAACTGAGGAATTTGCGTTGGCATCACAGTTGGTTCTTCCAAAGAGTCATCGAAGTTCAATTGAAAATCAACTGTTTCTTTATCCAAATCTTCCAACATTTCTTCAGCGATTTTTTTCATACGAACTTCCGTATAACGCATAGCTGCAGGTGGATCGCCATCAATAGAACCAAAGTTACCTTGTCCATCAATTAGTGTATATCGCAAACTCCAAGGTTGTGCCATACGCACCATCGTGTCATATACAGAACTATCACCGTGTGGATGATATTTACCTAATACTTCACCTACAACACGCGCTGATTTTTTGTATGGACGATTAGAGTACATACCTAACTCATTCATACCGAACAAAACACGTCTGTGAACTGGTTTTAAACCATCACGAACATCAGGTAAAGCACGCGAAACGATCACCGACATCGAATAATCGATGTAGGCTGATTTCATTTCATCTTCTATGTTAATAGGTACTACTTTAGATACCTTCTTGTCTTCAAATTCGTCTGCCATTTATGTATAATTTACGTTTAATTTTTAGTGTTGCAAAAATACGAATTTACAGTCGTAAAAACGTGTGAAAAAACGCTAAAATATCCACAATTTGGTGGTAAAAAGTGCGAGTTGCACACAAATAAAAATATAGAAATTGAGTATTGCAAAACAACCTGTTTTTTAACATTAAAATGACAAACAAGATTGGATTTTATCAAATTAAATAAAAAATTGTAATTTCATTTTTCAGTATTATTTATGTTTTCAAAAACCGGCCAACTTATTGAATGTGTTCCGAATTTTTCAGAAGGAAAAAACAAAGCAATTATTGATGCCATTGCTGCATCCATAGAAAATATTGATGGTGTAAAATTAATGAATATTGATATTGGATTTGATGCTAACAGAACGGTTTATACTTTTGCTGGAAAACCGCAAGCTGTTTTGGAAGCTGCATTTAAAGCAATAAAAAAAGCAAACGAATTAATTGACATGCGACTACACAAAGGCGAACATCCACGCATGGGTGCTTGCGATGTTTGTCCGCTGATTCCGATACAACATATTTCCATGAATGAAGTCGTTGGCTTATCTGCTCAATTAGCAAAACGAGTTGGTGAACTAGGTATTCCTGTTTTTTTGTATGAATATTCAGCAGCCAATTTAACACGAAAAAACTTAGCTTATTTGCGCAAAGGTGAATACGAAGCAATTGAAGAAAAAATGAATTTACCAGCATGGAAACCTGATTTTGGTGAACAAAGATTTAACCCAACATTTGGAATGATGGCAATTGGTGCACGAGATTTTCTGATTGCATATAATATCAATCTTACCACAAAAGATGAAAGCATTGCCAAACAAATTGCCAAACAAATACGTATTCTTAGAGAAAAAAATGATGGTAGTTATGAAAGCAATTTAGTACAACATGTAAAAGCGATTGGCTGGTTTATGCAAGAATTTGATTGCGCACAAGTGTCGATGAATATTACCGACATTGAGAAAAGTCCAATTATTGAAGTGTTTAGTTTGGTAAAGAAAATGGCAAAACAATTAAGCGAAAGCACCAATGGTAGCGAGTTAATTGGCTTAATTCCATTAAAAGCATTTCATACTAAAAATGATTTTTTTGACAAATATGATTTGGATAAAAAGATTGAATATTTAGGTTTGAATGCAGTGAAACCATTTAGCAAAGAAGAGAATATTATTGAGTATAAATTAGGCATCTAAAATGAATCTACTGCAACTACCATCTATTTTACTATTACTTTTTATACTTGGAATTATTGTACAGTTCTTTTCATTTATTCCTAAAAATTTATTTCGTTACATCAACAAATTTATTTTGTTTGTGCCGTTGCCAGCTATCGTGCTTTCTAAAATTCCATTTTTAGAAATTAACCACGAAGTGCTGTTCCCAATTGCTTCGGCTTGGATCATATTTTTTGTATCGGCGATTTATGCTTATATAATTTGCAAGATCTTCAACTACGATAAAAAGACAATGGCATGTATCATTTTGTGTTGTGGTTTAGGCAATACATCATTTGTTGGTTATCCGTTTTTGCAGCATTTTTATGGAGAAGCAAGCTTACGCTACGCTATCTTTGTTGACCAACCAGGTAGCTTTTTAATCTTGTCGACGCTTGGTGTTTTTGTGGCTGCATATTTTAGCACTGGTAGTTTTGATGTGAAAAAAATTACACTAAAACTAATACAGTTTCCACCATTTATCGTGTTTATCATTAGCTTGTTTATTCCTAAAAATTACATCGAAGGAAACTTATTGATTACACTCGAAACCATAGGAAAAACAATGGTTCCGCTGGCATTGCTTTCACTTGGTTTGCAATTTAAATTAGACATTAAAGAAATAGAATGGACAAAGTTTTTTGCAGGAATTTTTTATAAATTAGTGTTGGCGCCGTTCATCATTTACGTGTTGTTTTATTTCATCTTACATAAGCAAAGCGAACTGTATATGATATCAATTCTAGAATGCGCCATGCCACCAATGATTACCTCATCTATCTTAGCCATTGAATATAATTTAGATGCAAAACTCGCAAACACCTTTCCTACTTTAGGTATTTTATTTTCGATTATTACGTTGATGATTTGGAAAATGATTTTATAAAACTTCTTTCAGCACATCAATTATACTTGAATACATATTGCCAAAATAATTTGGCACATCTGCTTTTTTTACCCAAATCGCTTGTTCAATATCTTCTTCTGTTTGTGGAATTAAGTCAGCTTCAAAATCAGTTTTCATTCTAAACCAGTGCGAAATCTTCATCACTGGTTTTCCATCAATATCGTAAGAATGATACGTTGCTTTGTTCGCCAATTCTTTAAACGAAATTGGTTTTATAATACGTACATTCGTCAAACCAGTTTCTTCTTCTACTTCACGAATTGCAGTTTTTTTAATGGTTTCACCTTCTTCCATTTTTCCTTTTGGCAAATCCCAAAATCCACGGCGATGTATCAATAAAATTTCTTTCTTAGTGTTATAAACCACGCCACCAGCTGCTTCTAAGCAAATAAAACGTGCTAAAAAATCTTCTTTTAGTTGTTCTACATTTTTATGATACAGTACATAATTACTTTTATTCAAATCATTAAAAATAATGCTTAACGAAATCGCCAAACTATTGGCATCTTTATACGGTTCTATTATAAAATCTGCGTTTCCGACTAAATTATTTACACTTGACGGATTATTTGTAAGATAGACTATCTTGTTATTGACAAAAAATTTATACTTTTGGTTCATGGTGATGATTTACGAAAAACGATGAGTAAATTATTTATACCACTAATTTACATTATTTACCTTAAAAAAAATCAACTTGGAAAACAACGCATATAAAGAGCAACTAGCAGAACATTTATTGCAAATTAAAGCTATACAATTAAATACACTAGAACCATTTACCTGGACAAGCGGCATTAAAAGTCCGGTGTATTGTGACAATCGAAAATTATTATCCTATCCATTGGTGCGAGATTTTGTGCGCGATGGGTTTGTTGCTTTAGTGAAAGAATATTTTCCTACAGCAGATTACATTGCTGGCGTTGCCACAGCAGGCATTCCGCATGGTGCCATTGTTGCAGATCAATTAAACTTACCATTTGTGTATGTGCGTTCTAAACCAAAAGAACATGGAATGAACAACACCATCGAAGGTGATTTAAAACATGGTTCAAGAGTTTTAGTCGTAGAAGATACCATATCAACTGGCGGAAGTTCTTTGAAAGCAGTAGCAGATTTGCGTGCTGCAGGTGCCGAAGTAATTGGTATGATAGCCATTTACAAATACGGTTTTGAAGAAACGCACCAACGATTTGAAGATGAAGGTGTAATATTAAAAACACTCACCAATTACGACTTTCTAATTCGCACTGCAATAAATGATGGTTACATATCAAAGGATGAATTGGAATCATTAAACGCGTGGCGTGCCAATCCGAAAGAATGGAAATAGAAAAATTTATTAGTCAATACAAACAACTAATATTTTATAACAAATAACTATCTATGCTTTTATTTATTGATTTATTAAGTTGGAAAACATGGACAGTGCCACTCATCGGCGCATTTATTGGCTGGATTACCAATTGGTTAGCGATAAAAATGTTGTTTCATCCACGCAAACCCATCAAAATATTATTCATTACATTTCATGGAATTTTTCCGAAAAACAAACCACGCATCGCGCAAAAATTAGGCACTATTGTGCAACGCGATTTAATTAATTTCGGTGATATAAAAGACAGATTGAGTGATCCAGATGCATTGAGTAATTTTAAAGAAGAAATTGCGGCACGCATTGAAGATGCCTTGCGCGATAGGATTGAGAAAAGCACCATGGCAAGCATTTTAATACCAGAACAATTAATTCAAAATATTCATAAAACTATAGTAGAAGAAATAGAAAAAAATCTTCCTCAAGTAATCAACAATACCATTACGAAAATTGAAGAAAAATTAGACATACAGGAAATTGTAACCAAAAAAGTAGAGCAATTCTCTGATGAAAAACTAGAACAATTATTACTCGATATCACTGCTAAAGAATTTACATTTATCGAAATTATTGGTGGTGTCTTAGGTTTCTTAATTGGTATTATTCAGTTGTTAGTGGCGGCTTTGTAATAACGGTTTCGGGCTTGGCGAAGGTGGCGATTTTCACCACAAATGTTGATACGGAGAACCAAACTTTGATTAACCACAAATGTGGCTGCGGATCACTGAACCGCCACTTTTGCCAAAACCGTGTTAGCTGCTGGGCTTCTGTTCAAACTAAGACGGTCAGTTAGATTTCTCTGATGCCACATGATTTTAAGTAATTAAATGTTTCGTCATAAAATTTGCGCTGTCTTGTTTTGTCTGCATCGTCACCAATTGGAACCCAAATTACCATTCCTTCTCTTGCTCTTGTGAGTAATACACGATATTTGTTTAGAATAAATTGTTTACGTTGTTCTTGTTCGTCTGAAACATTTTGCCAATTAGTTCCTTTGAATTGCTTAAAGTCCCAATTTTCATTTGTTCTCCGCAAGTCAGCATCCCAAAAAACTCCAGCCCAATCAATCTCAAGTCCTTGAACTGCGTATTCAGTAGCAATGATTTCAAGGAAGTTAGAAGAACGAATATCATCCGCTGGATTAAGATACCATGCACCCAATTCGTCTTGACTCGAATCTCCTCTTAGTCCATGAAATGGGTCGTATCCAAAAGCCTTTAATCTCCTTCCACCTGAACTAGAGACTAGTCCTGTTCGCCTTGTTCCCCTTGCCTTTTTCTTTAACCATGTTTTAGCAACGTCTAAATTTCTCGTGATGAAAATCGGAAAGTGTTTTAGCTTTTCTGCATGGAGAATTCTTGCTTCGTCACTTTTCCCTTCAAGAAGCAGAGCAACCCATTGAGAAAGCTCTTTTGCTTTATATGAACGAAGGGAAATTTTTAGGTGTAAATATTCATTCTCAACAATTGAAACATTTGCTGGTGCTTTTTCAAATAATGTAATGTTACCTGTGCTGTGGTCACCATGCTTTAATTCTGGGGAGACATACACTGTCCAATTACTGAACTTCTCCTCGATTGATTTTCCCCACTCACGCAATCCAGCCTCTCCTGTATTTATTTCTTGTCCACCACCAACAAGAGCAATAATTACTCCCCAACCATCTAGCCGATTCATTATTGAAAAGAGAATTTCAGGTTCAGATTCAGTAATCTCTCCATTTGATTTTTTCTTTTTATGTTCTTTTGTCCATGCTCGTTGAGCTTCGTCATAAATTAAAACTCGACTCTCTGATACTTTTGTTTTATCAGCATACAAATCATCAATGAACTCATGGACATTGTAAATGAAAGTTTTTACTCTCCTTTTTGCTTCATCTTTTGTTTCTTTTTCTCTCTTTGCAAAATCTCTTGCAAGGGCTTCTGATAAAACTTTCACTAATGGACTATTACCGGAAAGAAAAACTCCAAGCTCTTTGCCGTCAACTTGAAATTCTCTATTGTGCACTATGTTTAAACCAGCAAGAGTTTTCCCAGCACCAGGGATACCTGTAATGAAACAAATAATTTTGGAGTTTGTGGCTTGTGCTTGCTTAATGGCTTCTATGACTGCATTTGTAGTGTCGGTTAAGTTATCTGCTCCATGTCTGCTAATTTCAGAAACACTTTGACCCGAATAAAGTGTTTGAGCCATTTCAATAATTGTTGGCGTTGGAGAATACTTGCTATTGTTCCAATCTTCAAAACTTATGTTGTCAGTTTTGTCAGCAAATAGATTTACAGTTGATTGAATTATTTCAGAAAGATTGTTTGAGTTAGCAAACAAAGTGTTCTGAACATAGTCATCTGACTTTAAAATTTCATTTTGAATTATCGGTGCGTTGGTGCAAAGTAAAATCGGAATAATAATTCTGTCCTTGCTTTCAAAGTGGAAGTCTCGCAAGTCAAGACAATAATCTTCGAGTTGAGCAATGTCAGCAGAATTGAATTTGTCTTTGTGGTTTTTAATTTCCAAAACGAAAATTAAATTTCTAGAAATTAGAACTACATCAATTCGTTTTGCTCTCCTAGGTATTTTGTATTCGTAGAGCAGTCCCCAATTTTCAATGTCGGGGATACTATTTCTTGTCTCATTGTAAAACTCCTTTAATATTTCAACTGTGTCAATCCAAGTTTGCGTTTGCTGTTTTTTTAGGTCAAGATGATACTTGCCAAATTCTCTTGTCAGATTCCCAACAATTTGGTCAGTTGAAGTTTGATTGTGACTAAATAGATTGTCTATGTAATATGCTGGCACTTTATGGATTTATTTTGTTCGGTTCTTGTAGTGTTGATTCAAGTTAAGTCTGTCGCTATAGCCTTGCAGCTAAATCGTTTATAAGTATGATGTTTTCATCCTTATCTACCCAATTTGATTGTATAAGGATGTTTTTTTCATTCTTTATTCAAATATAGTTTTTATTATTAAATACCCAAATCTTCAAATGCTTATTTAATTTCTAATCTTAGTTTACACCTTTTGCAATCACAGTTAATGAAAGGTGTAAACTTTTCGCCAAAACTCAACATATACCTACTCAGCAACAGCGTTGATGCTTTCCGATAATTCAGCGTTTTTCTTTGGAATAGGGTTGTTTTATACCGAAAATGCGTTGAAGTCGTCCGCAAGGTCAGTGATCCTGTTCGCGAGCTCGTTGAAGCTGTCCGCGACCTCAGTGAAGTCGTCCGCGAGCTCGTTGAAGCATTTCGCGACCTCGTTGAAGTAGATTTTTTATAATATAATAGCTTCAAAGAGGCAACTGAGTGCTTCAACGACTTATCTAACATAAAATCCTGCTTTGCTAACTACTTCAACGGCTCAACTAACTAGATTTTCAATCCATCTAACCTAATTTTTATCTTCTCTAACTACTACTTTGAGTTTTATAATCCATTTATAGATGCGTATAACCTGAAAACGAATTCATCTAGCTAAAAAACCAAACTAACGTAATGAAAATTTTAGCGTCCTAAGTTGTCGATAGATGTATCTGACATCAATCTTCAAACAAAAAAAGAAGTCGTTTCATGTCGCTTTAGGCGAGACGAAACGACTTCCATTTTTACTCCTTGTTTTTGCTATTTCAACAACGTTACTGTTCCCTGTTTTGTTAGCGGTGTGCCGTTGTAGCATATAAATGTGATTACATAAATGTATGAATCACTTTCTGCTTCAGCTCCTTTGTATTTTCCGTTCCAGCAATCAATGGTGTTGTTGCTTTCAAACACTTTCTCGCCCCAACGGTCAAAGATTACCATTTTGTAGTTGGTTAATTTTGGTGGCGATAAAATATGAAAACAATCATTGATACCATCATTGTTCGGTGAAAACGCAGTCGGTACAAAAATAAAATCATTCGTACATTCATTAATTAGATTCACTTTCACAGAATCTGCATTCACACAACCATTTTTATCTTTCACCACCACAGAAAACAAGGTAGTAGCTGTAATGATAGATGTTGGATTTTTTATGGAATCATTATTTAACACGCTAGCTGGCGTCCAATTATATTGCAACGTGCCTCCACCATTTACATTCAATTGTACTTCTTCTTCATACTTTGCATTTGGCTTATCCACCACTGCATCAATTGCTGGTAACTGGTAAACAGTATCTATAATATTAACTGTTTTACTGCAACCGTTTCCGTACTTGATAATTGCCTGTACATTGGTAGTTGCTTTGTAGTTTACCGGAATGCTATCTGTATTCACAGTTGTAAAAGTATCTGTTCCGTTTTTCCATAAAATAGTATACGCAGGTTGAGGAATATTTAAATCAATGAAACTGCTTTTACCTGTACAATATGGCGGAGCATTCACTGCATAATCTATCGAACTTACTTTCATAATTATAGAGTTACTTGTAACACTATTCGTTGTTAAACATGATGCAGTTGTATTTATGATTACTTCTACTTTATCATTATTATTTAAGGTAGATGAACTAAATTGATTACTATTCGTTCCAACCGGATTTCCATTTAAAAACCATTGATAGGTTGGAGTAACTCTGGTGTTCTGTGCATTTGCCGTAAACACCACAACATCGCCTTTGCAAATATCATTTTTGTTGGATGTGATGGAAACCGTTGGCGTTAAAACAGTGGTTACATTCAGCGTTAGATTTACGGTGCTATCACAATTTTTAGAGGTTTGCAAAACAACGGTATGCAAGCCAGAAGTATTAAATGTTTGCGAACCAACCGTAACTGATTGATCTGAACAAATATTTCTGGTGATATTGGTAATCTTTGTTGGATTTACAGTAACAACTGCATTTACAAGAGTACTGCTGCAACCGTTAGTAGTACCTTTTACGGTAAATGTTTGACTTGAATTTAATGGAAGTGTGGTAACAATAGCATTAGGTGGCAAACCACCAGACCAAACATACGTAGTGGCGCCATTAGCCGTTAGTGTTGCCGTTTGTCCGCTGCAAATAACCGGACTATTTACGGTAACCACAGGATTTGGTTTCACTGTTACCGTTGAAGTTGCAACACCTGTACAACCATTCGTAGTGCCTGTTACTGTATAATTTTGGTTCGATGATAAAGCTGGTGTCGTTGCTGGATTTCCAGTCAAGCCACCAGTCCAAGTATAGGTGGTGGCTCCGTTAGCGGTCAATGTTGTAAATTGTCCGTCACAAATACTTGGTGAATTTACAGTTACAACAGGATTTGGTTTCACCGTTATGGTTGAAGTTGCTGTTCCAGTGCAACCATTTGTGGTTCCAGTTACTGTGTAACTTTGATTTGCATTTAATGCTGGTGTTGTTGCAGGATTGCCGCTTAAGCCGCCAGTCCATGTATATGTGGTTGCTCCGTTTGCTGTTAAGGTGGTATTTTGTCCATCGCAAATACTAACAGAATTTACAGTTACTATTGGATTAGGTTTCACCGTTACTGTTGCAACCGCACTTCCTGTACAACCATTCGTTGTTCCTGTTACCGTGTAACTTTGATTTGAATTTAATGCTGGCGTTGTTGCAGGATTACCAACTAAACCACCAGTCCATGTATAAGTGGTTGCGCCATTCGCTGTCAGTGTTGCCGTTTGTGTAGCACAAATACTTGGTGAGTTTACTGTTACTATTGGATTTGGCGTAACAGTAACTGTTGCAATTGCTGTTCCTGTACAACCATTGGTGGTACCTGTTACCGTATAAATTTGAGTAGATGATAAAACTCCTGTAGAAACAGATGCATTTGGTGGCAAACCACCAGTCCATGTATAAGTGTTGCCTCCACTTGCAGTTAATGTAGTTGATTGTCCATCACAAATATTTGGTGAATTTACATCTATCGTTAAATTTGGTTTCACAGTTACAGTTGATGTTGCCGTTCCTGTGCAACCATTGGTAGTACCTGTAACTGTAAAAGTTGCTGTTGATGGCAATGAAGCCGTAGTTGCCGGATTGCCTGTTAAACCACCAGTCCAAGTATAAGTTGTTGCGCCATTGGCTGTTAAGGTTGCCGTTTGATTCGTACATATAAATGGTGAATTCACCGTTACCGTTGGATTTGGTTTTACGGTTACTGTTGCAACCGCAGTTCCTGTGCAACCATTGGTTGTGCCTGTTACCGTATAACTTTGGTTAGATGATAAAGCTGCTGTTGTTACAGGATTGCCGCTCAATCCACCAGTCCATGTATAAGTCGTAGCACCATTTGCTGTTAAAGTAGCAGTTTGTCCATTACATATACTTGGTGAATTCACTGTCACTGTTGGATTTGTTTTCACTGTTACATTCGCTACTGCTGTGCCTGTGCAACCGTTCGTTGTTCCGGTTACGGTATAACTTTGATTTGCATTTAATGCTAATGTAGTTGCAGGATTGCCAGTTAAACCACCTGTCCATGTGTAGGTTGTTGCTCCTGTTGCAGTTAAGGTTGCGGTTTGTCCGCTGCATATACTTGGTGAATTTACTGTAACCGTTGGATTGGGTTTTACAGTTACTGTTGCAACCGCTGTTTTAGTACAACCATTTGTTGTTCCTGTTACGGTATAGCTTGTATTAGTTGTCAATGCAGGCGTTGTTGCTGGATTGCCACTTAAACCACCTGTCCATGTATAAGTAGTCGCACCATTTGC
The DNA here is from genome assembly GCA_938008535.1 of uncultured Saprospirales bacterium. Taxonomy (GTDB): domain Bacteria; phylum Bacteroidota; class Bacteroidia; order Chitinophagales; family JADIYW01; genus JADJSS01. The sequence goes on from CALLKF010000208.1 coordinate 17,274, forward strand.
TGTCAATGTAGCCGTTTGTCCATCACAAATACTCGGTGAATTTACCGTTACCGTTGGATTTGGTTTTACAGTTACCGTTGCTACTGCTGTACCTGTGCAACCATTCGTTGTGCCTGTTACGGTATAATTTGTATTCGCGTTTAGAGCTAATGTTATTGCTGGATTGCCTGTCAAACCACCTGTCCATGTGTATGTCGTTGCGCCACCAGCCGTTAGTGTTGCAGTTTGTCCGGCACAAATACTCGGAGAGTTTACTGTTAATACTGGATTCGGTTTTACAGTTACCGTTGCAATCGCTGTGCCTGTACAACCGTTTGTGGTACCTGTTACTGTATAACTTGTATTTGCATTTAAAGCTAATGTTGTTGCTGGATTTCCAACTAAACCACCTGTCCATGTATAAGTAGTTGCACCAGCTGCTGTAAGCGTTGCTGTTTTTCCGTCACAAATACTTGGTGAATTAACCGTTACTGTAGGATTTGTTTTTATAGTTACTGTTGCAACCGCTGTACCTGTACAACCACTTGTTGTTCCTGTTACAGTGTAAGATGTATTTGTTGTTAATGCAGGCGTTGTAGCTGGATTGCCACTCAATCCACCTGTCCATGTATATGATGTTGCGCCATTCGCTGTCAATGTAGCAGTTTGTCCGCTGCAGATACTTGGTGAGTTTACTGTAACTGTTGGTTTTGGTGTAACTGTAACTGTTGCAACTGCTGTACCTGTACAGCCATTGGTTGTACCTGTTACTGTATAATTTGTATTCGTTGATAAAGCTGGTGTTGTTACCGGATTACCTGACAAACCACCTGTCCATGTATAAGTGGTTGCGCCATTTGCTGTAAGCGTTGCTGTTTGTGTTGCACAAATAGTTGGCGAGTTTACCGTTACCGTTGGATTTGCTTTTACTGTTACATTCGCTACTGCTGTGCCTGTACAACCGTTCGTTGTTCCTGTTACGGTATAACTTGTGTTTGCATTTAATGCTAATGTAGTTGCCGGATTGCCAGTTAAACCACCTGTCCAGGTATAAGTGGTGGCACCTGCTGCTGTAAGCGTTGCTGTTTGTCCATCACAAATACTTGGTGAATTTACCGTTACTGTTGGATTTGGCTTTACCGTTATTGAAACCGGATTACTTAATTTTGGATTATTGGTTACACAACCTAAACTACTAGTTAATCTAACCGTAACTACGTCAGTATTATTAAATGTTGTTGAAGTATATGTATTACTGTTTGCACCAACAGGATTTCCATTTACAAACCATTGATAGGTAGGTGTTGCACCGCCATTTGTTGGGTTTGCCGTCAACGTTAAAGATGCGCCCGGACAAATTGCTGCGTTTCCGGAAATAGTAACATCAACAGGTAATGGACTGCTAATAATCATTACAACAACGTTGCTTGTTGCTTGTAAACCTGAGTTACAAGTTGAAGTACTGGTTACTGTAACTTTTACCTGATCGTTATTATTTAAAGTATTGTTTGAATAGGTATTGCTGTTCGTTCCGACAGGATTGCCATTTAAGTACCATTGATACGTTGGCGGTGTACCTGCATTTACAGGTGTTGCCGTAAAGGTTACATTCGTTCCGGGACAAATTGAATTGGTAGATGCTAAAATAGATACCGTTGGTGGCACATTGGTTACTGTAATATTTTTTGTAACTGTTTCCAAGCAACCTTTATTACTTTTTACGGTTAATGAAATTGTTTTTACACCAGTAGTAGCATAAGTAACTGTTGGTGGATTTTGCCCAACATACGTTGCAGGTGTTGCTCCAACACCAAAGTTCCAAGTCCATTGAACTAGAGTTCCTAATGGTGGTGGTGTAGAGCCATCTGTAAAGGTTATTGCTTCACCCGGACAAATCTGATCATCTGCATCGCTGTCATTTATCACAGCTGTTGGACCTTGAATTTGAGCAGTTCCACCGAATACAATCGAAAATCCATTTCCTGTTGAAGTAAAATTATTGATGGCCAATGCATACGTTTCTCCAGCTACCACTGTGAGTTCTTTAGCAAACTGACTCTGACATCTGTTAGAACCAATTCCACATAAAAAATAAGCTAAATCTGCGTTACAACCGGAATATTCGTCATTAAAAGTTGCTGTTGGCGTTAAACCAGTGTTGGACGTATTTGCATTTGCACCACCTGGTGTACAATCCGGAGCAGACGCCATGCAACGTTGCACAGATTTACCTGTGCAGTTTCCTATTCCGTTTGGTAATTTATACACAACGAAATCTAAATCATCACCAGTGTTTGTAGGTGATAAAATAAAATTAAAGGTTCCTGAAGTTGCAAATGTGAAAGCATACCACGTTGAATTAGATTCTATGGTTCCGCCACCAAAACAGGCAGCATCGTTCATTTCTGTATTGTTAGTTCCTGCACCTGTTACACTTGGCACGGTGAATGGATCTTTACTGCACAAGGCAACGGCTGTTGGACAATCGCTGCTTGGAACTGGCACCGGATTGTAATTATTGATACAGTATTGAAACGTTCCTTTGTTTGCATTTACACCATCAACACGAATTAAATAGGTTTCGCCAATCGTTAAACCACCTCTATAAACTTGTATAATATTTTGACCGGCAGGTGCAGAACCACAAACCAATTCATTTAATGTTGTGGCACATGTGCCTGAATATAATGCTACTTGTGGTCTATTTAAAGTACCACCAACAGGACTTCCCTGATTTCCATTAATGGTGATAGTTACATCTGATGCTGTGGCTACAAATTTATACCAAACATCATTGACAGTGCCGCCCCAACACGTTGCTGCACCAAAACCTCCGCTGGTTGCTACATCATCTGTAGAAGCTACGGTAGTGCCTGCTCCGTTTGCCGAACAAAAGTTAACAACCGATGAAATCAATATGGCATTCGGACAAGCGTCATTGGCCGGCTGTGCATACGAAAGTAAAGATATGAATATAAAAAATGAAAGAAAATAGAGTCTTCTCATAGCAGTAAATTTGTGTTCTATAAATTTAAGAAGAAAGTAGCAGAATTATAACTATTACAGTAAAAAGTTAACGATTGTGTATTTTTTGAAGTAATTATGACATTTTTTGTGGATTATTTATTTTTAGTAGTTTTACCAAATGGAAAAAAGAGAGTTGCGCATTGTTTTTATGGGAACACCTGATTTTGTGGTTCCGTATTTGGATATTTTAGTTCAACATCATTATACTATAGTTGGTGTTATTACTGCACCAGATAAACCTGCAGGTCGCGGACAACAATTGCATCAATCCGCAGTAAAGAAATATGCAGTTGAGAAAAACTTAGCTGTTCTACAACCAGAGAAATTAAAGAATACTGATTTTATTAATGAACTAAAAGCGTTAGAGCCGAATCTTTTTATTGTGGTTGCTTTTAGAATGCTGCCTGAAATCGTTTGGCAGATGCCTGCATTTGGTACGTTTAATTTGCATGCTTCACTCCTGCCACAATATCGTGGTGCGGCGCCGATCAATTGGGCTGTTATTAATGGTGAACAAGAGACAGGTGTTACTACTTTTTTTCTTCAACAGGAAATAGATACCGGAAATATTATTTTGCAAGAAACGATAAAAATTGAAGATGAAGACAATGCCGGTTCGGTGCATGATAAACTAATGAATATTGGCTCGCAATTAGTTTTAAAAACTGTTCAGCAGATTGAAGAGAATTCTGTTGTAGCAAAACCACAAGAACTTACGACTCATGACTCACTACTTACGACTTTTAAGCATGCGCCAAAAATATTTAAAGAAACTTGTTTAATTGATTGGAATAAACCTGCTTTGGAAATACATAATTTAATTCGTGGTTTGTCGCCGTACCCAACAGCGTTTACACATTTGGATGGAAAGGTGCTTAAGGTGTTTAAGAGCCAAGAGACAAGAGATGAGAGACAAGAGACAAGAGATGAGAGACAAGAGACAAGAGATGAGGGACAAGAGATGAGAGATGAGAGACAAGATGGAAATGGCTATGTTACAGATAACAAAACTTTTCTTTCGTTTAAATGTGCGGATGGATATTTGGATATTTTGGAGTTGCAGTTGGAAGGAAAGAAGCGCATGAAAGTGGATGAGTTTTTGCGCGGCCATAAGTTTTAACTAAGCATCGATTCGTTTTCTCTAACATCACCGAAAAAATAAGTACACTTTCGTGTTTTGTTACTGCAAATGTTAAAAATGTGTGTGGCGTCCGCACAAATGAAGATGGCGTCCGCACAAATGATGATGGCGTCCGCACAAATGAAGATGGCTTCCGCACAAATGAAGATGGTGTCCGCACAAATGGTGATGGCGTCCGCACAAATGATGATGAATTTCCTTTAAAAATAAAAATGATTGATTTTCAACTGATTAAACAATCGGCAAACTGGTTTTATTGTTTTTCTTGTCTGAACTGTGATTTTTGTGATAGATATGATGGTGTAAATTTATTCAGTGCTGGTCTAAAACTATTAGATGCCTGTCTAATAAATTGCTTAAATTTGATTTGGAAGAGGTTGGTTGGAAAGGAATAAAGACGTGGAATACCTATCTAAATCTATTTTTATTTAAAATGTTATATTTACTGCAACATAATAAATACTAATTCAACATGGGCATTTTTGATTCTATCTTCTCGCGAAAAAAGGACGACAAAGTAATTGAAACACCAATAGGATATATAAAAAATGGCATGGAATTTTTTAAAGAAAATTCTCCTTTTAACTTCTTAAGTGACAGTTTATTATTTTATTCCAATAATATTAAAGAGCAGATAAAATACATAAACACTCACAAAATCAGAAGCATTAAGATCAACAATAGTAAAGGCGATTTTAACAATCTTGATTTTTTAGCAGAAATCAAACATATTGAAGGTGTTGCTATATTGCAAGATAATTTAGACTTAGACCCGGTTTATAATTTAAAAAATCTAAAACGATTAAATTGCGCTACTATCACAACCGATTTCGATCTATCAAAATTTCCCGAATTAAGAATACTAGGAATTACATACAATAAATTCGTGCATAATATTTCAAGCTGCAAAAATCTCAGCTGGTTATGGATAGATAAATTCAAGCAAGATAATTTATCTGACTTGATCTTACTTACTAACTTGACGAACTTAAATTTACATCAAACAAGTATTATAGATTTAGGTGGAATAGAGCATCTAAATAAGTTAACAGTTGTAAATATTGATCTTGCAAAACAACTTACATCACTTCATGGATTAAGCAAAAATAATAGTTCACTGGAAGTATTTTCTGTATATAATGCTCCAAAATTAAATGATTACCATTCTTTAGAAAATCTGTCAAATCTTAAAAAATTATTTTTTGGTAAAACAGGAGAAATTGAAAATTTAGACTTTATAAGAAACATGTCAAAATTAGAACAAATTAGTATTGGCATGAAAGTGACAGATGGAAATATGTCAAACCTGACGAATATAAAAAATGTTGGATTCATCGATTACCCACATTATAATTTGAAAATGAAAGATTTTCCAACTGTATCTTAACTTATGAAAAAATGGATCATTATATTGATTTCTTTATGTTGTGGCTGTTTAACTATTGCCTTGGCTTTTTCATTTCAAACAATTGATAATAATCTGTTACTTGCAAATTTTAAAGGTGTTTGTTTTACAATTTCCTTATCTACTATCTTTATTATTTTAGGAATTATTATTCCGGCGTATAAAATATTGCCTCATCAATATTACAAAATATGGCAGCCAGCGTTGTTAAAATTTATATGCAAAATTATTGGTGTAAAATTATTTGGAAAGATAATCGTGTTCCTGTTTTATAATAAACAAAAAATAAAAGCTGCTTATTTTGGCAGCACGCAAGATAAGTTAGCTGCATTTATAACAAAAACGGAACGAAATGAATTTGGTCATTTAGTACCATTTGTTTTAATCACTTTTTTCAGTGTTTATTTGGTGATTATAAACCGAAGTATTTTTGTTCCAGCTATTACGCTTACAAATATGCTGATCAATTTATATCCGGTTTTACTTCAAAGACATCATCGCGCTTATTATCACAAATAAATTAATTAAACTCTGGATTATCTTGCTTCAACGGCATTTTGCTCATCGCGCGTTCGGAAATAGCGGTGATGCTTAAGCTTGGATTAACGCCAGGATTGGCAGACATCATGCTGCCATCGCAAACCATCATGTTTTTATAATTAAATACGTTGTTGTCTTTATCAATTACGCCACTCGCAGCATCTTTTCCCATGCAGGCACCGCCTAAAATATGTGCGGTGGTTGGAATGCCAAACAAGGTTTCCGTAATCATCACCATCGCTTTGCCGTTTACAATTTTCTCTACTTCGTGCGCCAGTTCCTGTGCTTTGGGATTGAATGCAGTTGGAGCAGGACCGCTATCCATATTTGTTTTCATTCCACTAAACATATTTCGTTTAAAACGCAAAAAATAAAGATACTTTCAATTAAAATGTTGATAATTATAAGAGTTTCTTCAACAACATAATTTGTCCAAGATGGTAATGTAAATGCGATATTTGTCCATGTAAATTTCGATAAGATAAAGATGAACCTTCAAACATTGGCTGATCTAAAATAGCATCTTCTTTTTCGGTTAATTTATCAATTAAGAAATGAAACGAATCAATAAAATTTTGCTTCAAATCGTTCCAACTTTCTTCATTTAAATTATTGATAGTTGGAAAATCTTCTTCTTTAGTTAGTTCTTGATTTTCGCCATCTAAACGTTTTGCTATTACATAATTCCAGCAAGTTAAGTGTGCAGTTAATTCAGCAATATTTAAATGTTTCTCATTGAGTTTTTTTGTTGCAGTTTCAGCAGTAATATCATTTAAAATTTGATGCGCATTAATGCCTGTCCAATTGTTACCAGTAGCAGTTTCTTGTAAAAGTGTTTTTATTTTATTGATTTCGGATTGCATATAAATTATTGGTTTCAAATTACTTACAATTATCTAATAATAAAAATCGCTAAACAATTGTATTTATTTGTATTGTTTAATTTAGAAATTATTACCTAAATTTACACAAATATTTCAATATGAAAAACACCATTTTTACATTCATTCTACTTTCCATTTTTATATCAAGTTGTAAAAAAGAAAACAATAGAATTGGAAATGCAACGTATCAATTGGATTCGGTAAGAATTGAAAGTTTAGATGCAAATGATTCTGTATCAGGTACATTTACATTTCCTGTTAGTACATCAATTATAGATACTTTTTTTGCTCAAAACAATAATCAGTTTGGTGGAACATACTATAGAAATGGCGACTCAATAAATATTAGCCAAATTAATGATGTACTATTTAGTGTGCCATGGTTGGCAGAACCAAACACAATGATTTCTGTAAATAAGAAACCAATTACATTTTATAATTTATATACCAACGGCTCATTTGCACAAGAAGGATATACTAAATCAGTAACAAAATATTACTATGACCAAACTGATAAGTTAGATAATATTTATACTTCATTTAAAAGTCATCCTATGAATTTTGGATCTGATTCTGATTGGTATGAGTCACAATATGTACAATTGAATTATAATGGTAATAACTTAGTAAGTGCAAATACAAATAAACATTATAGTTTAGATTACCATTATCTAACTACTGGTTATGATTCAGTTTCATATCCAAATAATAAATTTTTAGATTTTTATTATATAAATAATTACAGCAATCAAAAACAGTTAATTGGTATTGACTTAAATGATTTAATTTTAGATGAAATAACTGGTATTGCATTAGGCAGCAATTTAATAAACTTAACTAGTGGTTATTCTAATAGATTTGTTATCAATTTATTTATGGTAAATTCTTTATTTACCTACAATACAAACTGTACTTCTCTTATTGAAAAATATGACTTGCATTTTGATTATAAATTTGGAACAAACATAGTTGAATACAGAAATTCTACTCAAATTAAATATACATTTGATTCATCAAAGAATAATAGAGTTTCTACGATGAAATTTATCAGAACTATTGACAATCTTAGATACGCGTCAATGTATACTTTTTTTTACAAAGATTAAACGTTAAACGCTTTCACAAAATCACTCACCAAATAGCTAATTAGTTTTCCTGTAGTTGAAGATATTTGTCCATTTTCCGATTCTGCAACACCTTCGCAAATATGCAAATACGCAATTTTATTTTTTTGTGAGATTTGGTATAACATTTGTCGAACCTGGTTTGCTGAGAAACCACTTGGTGTGATGGCACTTGATAATGTATTTTCTATTGCATCCAAATCTATTTCGATGCCGCTAAAATTGCTTTTGGTGTGTTGTATAATTTTTGAAGTTGCTTGTTGAAGTGTGATCTTTTCTTTCACCAAAATATCTTCAAAATACTGTACTTGTATGTTTTTATTTTGTTTGATATAGTCCAACATTTTTTGTGTGCAGTAGTTTTCATGAATACCAATCATTCCATATTTATCCAGAAAACCATCTTTCATAGCATACGAAAAGCCATTGCCTGAGTGTCTGCCTTCGAGAGCACGCAAGTCTGTATGCGCATCAATGTTAATGACGTTTATTTTAGTAACTTTTATTTTATTAACTTGTTGCAAACCAAGCGCAGCGCCTTTGATGTTTCCATATGCGTTGTTGTGTCCACCACCAATAATGATTGGAATTTTACCTGAAACAACAATTTTTTCTATTATTTCTGCAACGTGTTTGTCAATTTCTGATACAACATCACGGAGAAATTCAATCGGTTTGTTTTTTATGCTTTTTTGTAAGGTTGAAAAATCAAAATAACCAAGCAACAAAATTTCATTTCCTTTTAGAAATTGATTGGATTGAATATTGAAAAAAGAATGTAGAAATGCTTTCCATGCTGTTTCGGTTCCAGCAACACCAAAGTTAGCTTTCACACCAATAGATTCAGGAATTCCAAGTAAAACAAATTTTGCAGAAGATTTTTTTAGTTCATCTTGCCATTTTTTTTCGTTTGAAATGGAAGCGATTTTTTCACCTAATTTAGTTTCGCCATTTCTGGTTTTGGTAAACGCTAAATGGTTTTCTTTTTTATAAAAGACGAAGTGTTGCATGATTTAAAGGTAAAATTTTTTCTCACAGATTACACAGATTTTCACAGAATAATATCTCTAAAAAATCATTATCATCAAAAAAATCACAGTTCAGACAAATATGCAGAAACTAAGCTTTTTGGTATTCTTTTTCTTCTGCCTTGAAAACCCAATATTTTTGTAAAGTATAATTGAAACCTAAGGAAACAATTAAGTCAACAAACAAACGAACGTAATAATATTTAATATGCAAACTTTCTGAGAAAAAGTATGTACCACCAGTTTTAAGTGCAATGCTTCCAATGACTACAATATAAAACTTCAATAATTGGCTTTTGAATGAAAATTGACGAGCATTATAAGTCCAATATCTATTAATAGAAAAATTGAGCAATGCACCTAACATACCACCAATTACAATAGATTGTGTATAGTGATAATGCAATAATTCAGTGCATGCAATCATTACCCAATAATCAAAGATACCACCAACAAAGGCAGCTACTTGCGATTTTCCGAATGTATAAACAGTTGATTTTTTAACCATTTGTACTAGAATTTTGTTCTTTTAAACGTTTTTCTTCTTTATCTCTTTCATTACCTAATTGCAGCAATTTATAAGTATCAACTAAATTAATGATTAAAAACAAGAAAAATGAAACTATGGAAAATACAATAAGCACACCACCAAAGTACCATTCCGTTATAATGACTAAGCATAAAAGAATTCTAACTTCTGTTGGACCAATTGGACCTGGATCAATTGAATATTTATCAGTGATTTTGTATCGTAATTGTGCTACTAAAACGACCCAACCATAATTACAAGCAAAAAGGAATACAAAAATTTTGTAGGCATCATCTATATACAGATAAAAACCGGCACTCATAAAAATGAGTGAAATCCAATCCATAATGCAATCTAAAGCAAAGCCATACCATTTTCTTGGTGTGTTTCTGTAATAAGCAATTCTACCATCTAAAGAATCACCAAACCAATTGATGGCAAAACCTAGAACCGCAAATAACAAGTAAATTTTATTATTTAAAGCATGCGCGACATAAAATGCTGCAAATATTATTAAAGTACCGATCATGCCAATTGCTGTCAGCAAATCTGGTGTTAAAAATTTTGGTAAAATTCTACAGAGAAACAATAAAGTTGGTTGTTCTAAACCACGAAGTAAATTTGTTCTACTTCTATCAATAGAACCTTTTTGATTTTTGTCTTCGCCTAAAATACTCATGAGTACAAAAATAGCGCATAAATGTTAGACAATGTTTAAATAGAAGTCAAATAAAGTTCACACTTTGTTCAATTATGTGCAATAATACAAATATACCTATTTATAGTTAGTTATATAAAGCGACCATTAACCATCACTTTATCAATTAGATTTGAGCCAAAACTATAAGGCAACAACGCAATTGATATATTAGGTTTGGTAAAAATGAGATTTGCTAGTTTACCTTTGGTGATGCTACCTACTTTATCTTGAAGTTCCATTGCAAATGCACTGTTGATGGTTAAGGCATTAATCGCTTCTTCTGGTAGCATTTTTAGTTGAATGCACGCCAATGACAGCACAAAATTCATGTTTCCACTTGGCGACGAACCTGGATTATAATCAGATGCTAAAGCAATAGCTGCATTGTTGTTAATCAAATCTCGAGCTGGTGCATATTGCATTTTTAGGTAAAATGAGCAACTTGGCAATAGTGTAGCAATTGGTGAAGTAGGATAAGATAACAAACTGATTTCATTACTACTTATAGTTTCTAAATGATCTACAGAAATAGCATTTACGTTGCAACCAGCTTGCACACCACCAGAAAGGTTTAACTGATTAGCGTGGATTTTTGCTTTCAAACCGTATTTTTCGCCAGCAAGGCAAATTTGCTCTGTATCTTCTTGCGTAAAAAAGCCGTTTTCACAAAAAACATCAATATAATCAGCTAAATT
>CALLKF010000209.1 GCA_938008535.1 uncultured Saprospirales bacterium
CAATTATCAATTATCAATTATCAATTATCAATTATCAATTATCAATTATCAATTATCAATTACGAATTACGAATTAGGAATTTGGAATTTTCAAATTACCAAATTTTCAAATTTTCAAATCTTTAAATCCTTTAATCTTACCATCTTTCCATCTTAAATCAATAAACCACCAACCGCCTACTATTAAAAAAACATTTTAACATATTTGTTTCATTTTTGTCAAAAAAATTTGGATTTACAAATTATTTAATAAATATTCCATTAAATTGTTAATAAAAACGAAAAAAATGTTTAAAAGTCAATTTTGCCATTAAAACACTTAAAATTAACTTTGTAAGGTGATTTTTCGTATGTTTAGAATAACTATTTAAAGTTTTCTATCATTTGGATTATCAGAGGATTATTTATTTACTTAAAAGCCATTTACATTGAATTTAAAAGACAAAGATTTATTGGATCAAGAATTATTGAACAAAGTTTCCGAATTGGAGAAATCCCTTGAACAACTTCTCGAAAGTAACAACAAGGTCGTATGGTTGGATAGCGCCGATATTAAACAACGATTTCATATTAGCGACACCACCCTTTGGAGATGGAGGAAAAAAGGTAAAATTCCATTTAACAAAATAGGAGATAAATACGTCTATCCCGAATCGTTCTTCTCCGTTTCTATGATGAAAACCATCAAAAATTCACATTTGTTATAGACCCGTTCATTGGGTCAGGTGCTTTTCTTATTGCATTTCCATCCTCCTATCTTTCCATCCTTCTATCTTTCCATCTTTCCATCTTTCCATCTTTCCATCCCACTTCTCTCCCATCATTATTCCTACTTTATTCGCAAAAAACTCCAGTTCGAGCCAACGCACTACAACCTTTTAGGAACCAACTACGAACCAACTACGAATAAAACCCCCTTTTTATCAACACCAACCTTTCATTGCCTTACAATTCCTTTCAAAACACACCAATATAGTGCATACCCTTTCATACCCTTTCATATCCTTTCATAGTATTGCAATACCTATTATATGGTTTCAAAGAATTCCTTTTTTATGCAACAGCTTGCAAGTGTTTCCAATAGGTTTCAAAACATTATAAAACATTACATAGCAATACATTATGCTATTAAATGTAAATATCTGCTTTATGTTTGTATCGTTGAATGCGATGGCCATCAAAACAACAAAAATTTATTTATTAATTCCTAAATCTTTAAAAAAATGGGAACTTACAACAAAGGCATTTTAGGTGCTTTCTCCGGCAAAGTCGGACCGGTAGTCGGCGCATCGTGGCGCGGCAAAGATGTGATGCGCAGTTTACCTCGTAAAGGTAATCGTGTAGCGACACCAACACAATTGTTACAACGTGAAAAGTTCACTATGGTAACCGAATTTTTAACACCTCTTAATAGCGTGGTGGGACGTTATTTTGGCAATGACACAGGCGACAAAACCCGACGCAATCAAGCCATGTCCTACTTGATGCGTGAAGCCATTACCTATGTCGCTCCTGATTTGGTGTGGGATTACAGCAAGGTACTCATTAGTCGTGGCGACTTATTGGGTTTGAATGCGGCTACTGCCAGTGCTGGAGCAGGACAAAGTGTTGATATTACTTGGACGGACAACAGTGGTCAAGGCGATGCCGAAACCACCGACAAACTAGTGGTAGTGCTTTATGAACCTACTTCTAAAACCACAGTGCATTCGCTTAATGCTGGTGAACGCAATCAAGGTACGGGCAATGTAATGGTACCTGCTTTTTTGAGTGGTCTTACCGTGCAAGTATGGGCAACCTTTGTGTCAGCTGATGACAAGCAGTATGCTACCAGCCAATACATTGGCACAGTAGTTATTGCCTAGTAAACAAACGGAGTTAGTTATACCGTAGTACTGTGAACTGAGATCTCAAGTGTGTCAAAGCACTTGGGATTTTTTTTATAATTTTTTTTACTCCATTAGGGAAAACCCTAATAAAAAAAACAGGTAAAAACCCCTAGAAATAGATTGTTAAAATGATTTATTTTTGGTACGTTTGGATTAATATACTCAAATGATAGATAGATGTCAAAAAATAAAGTAAAAGCCGATATAAATTTTGAGCAAGAACTATGGAAAGCTGCTAATGAATTACGTGGTGCAGTAGCTGAAAATCAATACAAAGACTATGTATTGCCAATGATTTTCTTAAAGCACATGTCGGAGCGTTATGAAATGCGTAAAGAAGAATTAACGACGTTACTTCATGATAAAAACTCCAACTATTATACAACGGATGAGGCGGAAATAAACTATGTATTGGAAGATGCCGATGAGTATTTATCCAAAAACGTGTATATCATTCCTAGAGAAGCCACTTGGGAATACTTAAAAGCCAATGCCGAACAAGACAATATTAAAGTAATCGTAGATGATGCCTTTGATACCTTAGATGCTACTTTGGCTAAGTTTAGACCTGATTTGAAAGGCATCTTGCCTCGTATTTTTGTAAAAAGCCAATTGACAGCCCGACAAGTAGGCGGTTTGATCAACTTACTTTCTAACCCCAAACTCTCTCAAAAAGAAAACCCTGAAAGTGATATTTTAGGACGTGTGTATGAATACTACATTGGTAAGTTTGCCCTTGCAGAAGGCTCTGGTGCAGGGCAATTCTTTACGCCTGGTAGTATTGTGCGCTTGATGGTAGAAATGATTGAACCTTATGAAGGTAAAATCTTCGATGCCGCTTGTGGCTCAGGTGGCATGTTTGTGCAATCTTTGAAATTCTTGGAAAGCCACGGCGGTGACAAACGCAATATTTCTATTTACGGACAAGAACGTTATGATGGTACGTTGCGTTTGTGCAAAATGAACCTTGCCTTGCGTGATTTATCTTTTGATGTGCGCTTGGGCGACTCGTTATTGAGCGATCAATTTCCTGATTTGAAAGCCGATTATATTATAGTAAACCCACCTTTTAACGTGAGCCAATGGCATCCAGAAGACTTACCTGAAAACGACCCACGCCTATTTGGACCAAAAGAGGAATTTACCACCGATGGCAACGCCAACTTTATGTGGATGCAAACCTTTTGGAGCCATTTGAGCAACAAAGGAACCGCTAGTGTTGTAATGGCAAACGGAGCAATGACCTCTAACAACAAAGGCGAAAAGAATGTGCGTGAATTTACGGTAACCATCAACTCGCGTTTGAAGAGTTTTTTTTCATAATCAATAGCATAGCGAAAGGTATATTCATCCAAGATTTTATCGTGTTTTACTTCAAGAAGTTTTATTCCGAGAAATTTTCCGTTTCGTTGATTGATTTTTTTGCAAGTATTAGATATTTTTTCGGCAGTTGCATTGGCAATCACTTTATCAGTTGCTTCATTTTTTGTGAAAGCTTTAAATTTTGAAGTGTTGCAAGTTTCTAATAATCTTTTGCCTAAATCATAAGCTCTATCGCTTTTAATTTTGTCAACTTCGGTAGGTTTTATAACAGAAACAGTTTCTTTTGTTGTTTCTTCAATGGTTTCTTTTGTTGTATCATCTTTTACATCACTTACTGCTTTTTTGCTTTTACAAGAGGCAAGAAATAAAATAAGTCCAAATAACATTAGCTTTTTCATATAAAAATTTTAAAAAGTAAAAATCATTAAAAAAAAACAAAAAGTAGTTTAGTTTAACATTTCGTAAAGATTTTATGATAAAATTAAATAAAAAATCATGAGTATATTTTTCAGATTAAACGATGTTTTTTATTAAATCAAGTTTGATTCCTTTTTAAATTCAGATATTTTCAAAATGCTTAATAGATATTTTTATTGATATTCAAGTGTTTGATTGTTAATTTTTTATGCTTAAAAAATATTGTTATTTTTTCCAGAATAACTAACGGTAAAAAAAAAACATTACTAACATACGGGTGTAAGTTTGCATCATTATGTTCTAAAAATATTAAAAAACCACATTTAAATAACTACTGTATGAAATAAAACCAAACTATTTTATGTAAGAAGAAAAATTTGAGATTATAAAAGAAACTCTTAATTTCTTCTGTTAAGTCTAATAAATAAAGTAAACTAATTTTTTATGTATGAAAAATACCTATTCTAATTTTCTTCTGATTTTCTTCAGTTGTTTTTCCTTTGCATCTTATGCACAAGGAGATTTGCTGTTAAATACAGATGAGCAAAAAATAATTTTGTCTTATGGAAAAAGTCTGCATGATTTAGGAGATGAAATCTCCGCTCAGGTTATGTGGATTATAACCGATATGGACAAAAATGAAGTTATCGCTTCGGGTTCTGGAGATGCTTTGACAAAGTATGTTTTTGAAAAACCAGGAATGTATCAGGTTGATATTAATGAAAACATAATTCACGATTCTAATTCTTGTAATCATAAACATTTTCCTGAAAAAATGCTTGTAGAAGTCAGTCCTTTAAAAATGGATTTCGACTTTAAATCGGTTAAACTATCAAGAAATATTATCGGTGGTCAGTCGGTAAACGGTACTATTCTTTCGGTAGATGTTCGTTTTTCTTCTTATGATAACAGCGATTCATTTTACACACAAGGTTTTAACACCGCAGGTGTAAGAACTTCTGTTGTTGGTAAATTGAAAAATGGACAAAAAAGACTTCAAAACGGTATAAACACTCTTGAATTCAATCTTGAAGGACAAGCTACAAAAAACACTTACATTATGTTTGACTTTGTTGATATTAATGGTAATGTGCAGTCTTATGGTTTCACAAATAAAATTCAATAATTTATGGAGAATATTATTTTAAATGCATTAAAAAGGTTCAGGTTTTTAGGAATTGTCTTTTTGTTTACATATAGCTATCAGATAAATGCACAGTGTGGAACACCTGTAGTAGGATGTCCCGGTACTGATTTTGGAAATTTTGGTTATAACTCAAATAATAATTCAGCAACTATCGAATATGATAACTTTGTTTCTACTTTCCACTCTACGGTAGTAAGAGATGCTGACGGAAATTTTCAGGTTTGGGGAGAGAATGTTGGTCACCATGCTACCAATGTTAATTCTTTCAGTAACCTGTTAGACCCATTGGTGATAAATACTACAAACTTCCCTGGCTTTACTGGAACACCTTTAAAGGCAGCTTTGGGAAGTGTTTGGAATGAGAATGTACAAGGGATATTACTTACCACAACAGGACTTCACGTATGGGGAAGACCAGGTGTTGTAGTAGCTACTTCACTTACAACCAATTGGAGAATGCAACCTATAACGGTTGGTGGAAACACAAATGGTTTACCAACAGGGGTAACACCTGCAATGGTAAAAATGATGTTTGTAACAGGACGGACTATTGCTATTACCACTTGTGATGGTGATGCTTATGTACTTTCGCAAAATGCAACTCTTAATCAAGGAGGCAGTAGCACGGCTTGGACAAGAGTACAAGATAGTTCAAACAACAACCTTACGGGTGTAGTTGCCTTAAGAGGTTCGGCTGGTGTTATGTTTGCTTTAAAGAGTGATAACACTTTATGGACTTGGGGAATCAATACATATTTGGGGGATGGTTCTGCTTTTGTTGCGACAAGAAATCGTGCCAAACAAATGACTGCTCCAATAACTGGTATTAATATTAAAATGATAGGAGCTACTTTTTCTGGAACAGAACCTGCCGGCTATCCTACTTATTATGTTCTTGCCACAGATGGAAATCTCTATTCTATGGGACGTAATAACCAAAAACAAATTGGTGATTGGGCAGGAACAAGTACTCACAGAACTTCTTGGGTACAGCCGAGATATACTTCTGCTTCGGGACAAGTAATGAACAATATCAAATGGATTAGTCCTGCCGAGCACGATTGGGAATTAGGAGCTATTAACGTAATTACTAATAATGCTGATCTTTATAACTGGGGAAGTAATACAAATAATCGATATATGCTGGGGCGAGGTACTACCACAAATGTAGATCCGGGAATTCCTAACGGTCCTTTAACAGATGATATTTTGGCAGTAGAAACAGGAGGTCATACGACGATGATTACAATGAAATGTACAGAAAACTTTGGTTACGTAGGGCATCGTGTAAGAGGTAGTATGGGTAATGGTTCAGGTGCAGATGTTAATGAACAGAATTTCACTTTTGCTACCGCTGCGGTACAAATATGTGGTGCAGAAACTATCCCTATAGTTAACAAGATTACCATAAACATGAACTCTGACGGAACGGTGTGTGAAGACGGAGCTCTAACTCTTGTACCAGATATCCCTGGAGGAACTTATAGTTTTTATACAGCTGTTCCTGGTTCTCCAGGGTATAGTTTTTATGACCCTGCTGACCCTAAGCGTAATATAGCTGATGGTGGCATTGCGAATTTTAGTAACGGAACTAATGGAACTCCTGGTGATAGCACTAACACCTTGACTTTTAACGGCACAGGTACGGTAAAAGTAGTATATTCAGTTACAGGTGATTGTGGACCTGTAGAAGTTGTTACTACTGATTTTGTTGTTATTGATTGTGTCGCAGACCTTGAAATTACAAAATCTGTAAGTCCTACAAATGCAAATGCAGGTGATACAGTTACTTTTACCATAAATGTAGAAAATTTAGGACCACAAAGAGCAAAAGAAGTTCAGGTAACAGAACTTTTGCCTGCCGGATATACTTATGTAAACCATGCAGTATCAACAGGTTCTTATAATAACACGACCGGTTTATGGGATGGTTTTTATCTGATAGACGGAAATTCTGCAACTTTAACGGTTACAGCTACGGTAAATGCAAACGGACCTTATTTGAATACAGCTACGGTATCATCAGGAACACCTGACCCGAATTTAACGAATAACGAAGATACAGCAGCAGTTACTATTCCGACAGCCGATTTAGCTATCGAAAAAACAGTAAGTAACGCTACGCCAAACGTTGGTGATACCATTACCTTTACTTTGGCAGTAACCAATAACGGAACTGCTAATGCGGCAAACGTGTCAATCAGCGATGTTGTGCCAAACGGTTATACTATCGGAACAATCAACAACGGTGGCGTAAACACAGCCGGAACGATTGTTTGGTCGATAGGAAATCTTGCGAATGGTGCAACTACAACTGTAACATTTACGGTAACGGTAAACGCAACAGGAAATTATGCCAATACAGCAACAGTATCATCAGATACACCTGATTCTGATTTGACGAATAATGAGGATTCAGTTACGACAACTCCTGTAACACCAAATACAACTCATGCTGTAAACGACATTAATAATACGTATGCAAATACATCTATAAGCGGAAGTGTAGCAACGAATGACTTCGATACTGAAGGACATACACAAACCTATACACCGATAGACACTACCGATGCTAACGGAAACCATTTAGTATTAAATTCAGATGGAACTTATACGTTTACACCGGGAACTGATTTTACAGGAACTTTGGTTTATACTTATACAGTTTGCGATAATGGTACACCACAAGCGTGCGATACAGCAACTTTGACTATCGAAGTATTACCATTGCCTGAACCAGGTGAAAACACGGTAACCGCTAACAATGATACAGCAACTACTGAATCAGGTCAAGCTGTGAACATCAATGTAGTTGCGAATGACTTTGATATGGAAGGCGATGCTTTAACGGTAACCTCTAACACGCAACCTGCCAACGGAACATTGGTAAACAACGGCGACGGAACGTTCACTTATACACCAAATACAGGTTTCACAGGAGTTGACACATTTACTTATACTATTTGTGATAACGTAACACCAACACCGGCTTGTGATACAGCAACGGTATCGATTACGGTTTTACCGGATAACGGAGAAAATGATACGTATGCCAATGACGATACGTTCAACGGAAATCAAGGAACAGTTATTACAGGCAATGTATTAACCAATGATGTTGACCCGGAAGGCAATACACAAACGGTAGCAAGTAATACACAACCTGCCAATGGAGTAGTAGTAATGAATCCTAACACAGGAGAATTTACTTATACGCCAAACGACCCTGATTTTACAGGAACAGACCAATTTACTTATACAGTTTGCGATAACGGAACGCCACAAGCGTGTGATACAGCAACAGTTTACATTACCGTAAATCCTGTTTATATACCACAAGCCGATTTATCGATTGTAAAAATAGTAAGCAACGCAACGCCGAATGTAGGCGATGTTGTAACCTTTACTTTGGCAGTAACCAACAACGGAACAGACAATGCGGCAAACGTAGTTATCAGCGATGTTGTACCAAACGGTTACACTATCGGAACAATCAATAACGGCGGAGTAAACACAGCCGGAACAATTACTTGGACGATAGCTAACCTTGCCAACGGAGCAAATACTACTGTAACATTTACAACAACAGTAAACGCTACCGGTTCATATAATAATACGGCAACAGTAACATCAGACACACAAGATCCTGATACTACTAATAATACAGATACTGTAACGGTAACACCTGCAAATACAACAATTGCAGAAGACGACATCAACAATACGTATGTAAACACACCTGTAAGTGGAAGTGTAGCAACAAATGATAAAGATGCAGAAGGACATACTACAACTTATACACCAATAGACAATACCGATGCAAACGGAAACCATTTGGTATTAAATTCTGATGGAACCTATACGTTCACACCAGGAGATAATTTCACAGGTACATTAGTTTATACTTATACAGTTTGTGATAACGGAACACCTCAAGCTTGCGATACAGCAACCTTGACTATTGAAGTATTACCATTGCCAGAACCGGGAGAAAATACGGTAACAGCAAACCATGATACGGCAACAACCGAAGAAGGACAACCAGTAGCTATTAATGTAGTTGCAAATGACTTCGATATGGAGAGTAATACATTCACAGTTACAACAAACACTAATCCTACAAACGGAACAGTGGTAAACAATGGTGACGGAACATTTACTTATACACCAAATCCAGGATTTGAAGGTATTGATACATTTACATATACAATTTGTGACGACCAAACACCAGCAGCTTGTGATACGGCAACAGTAACCGTAACAGTTCTTCCTGATAACGGAGAAAACGATACGTATGCCAATGACGATGCTTTCAACGGAAATCAAGGAACACCAATCACAGGAAGTGTATTAACAAATGATACTGATCCAGAAGGAAATATACAAACCGTAATAGGAAATACAAACCCTGCAAACGGTACAGTAGTAATGAACCCTGAAGGAGCATTTACATACACTCCAACCAATCCTAACTTTTCAGGAACAGACCAGTTTACTTACACAGTTTGTGATAACGGAACACCTCAAGCATGTGATACAGCAACAGTTTATATAACTGTAAATCCTGTAACTCCATTAATTGAGTTAACAAAAGACGGAGCTTATGCTGATACCAATGGCGATGGAGTAGTAAACGTAGGCGACAGCATTGTTTACAACTTTACGGTAACCAATACAGGAAACGTAACAGTAAGTAATTTAACCATTGACGATGCTGTGATTGGAGTAACCGGTTTAGTAGTAACACCAAGTATATTAGCACCTGGTGCAGTAGGAAGTGCTACAACCACGTATGCAATAACACAAGCAAACATCGACAACGGTGGAGTTCATAACATTGCGACAGCAAACGGAACAGATCCAAACAATAATCCGGTATCGGATAATTCAAACGATCCAACACCGCTTGACCCAACAAGTCCAGATTATGACCCAACCTGTCCAACTTGTACGTTTACAGATTTACAACAAACACCATTAATCGAATTATTGAAAGACGGAGCGTATGCTGATACCAATGGTGATGGAGTAGTAAACGTAGGCGACAGCATTGTTTACAACTTTACGGTAACCAATACAGGAAACGTAACAGTAAGTAATTTAACCATTGACGATGCTGTGATTGGAGTAACCGGTTTAGTAGTAACACCAAGTATATTAGCACCTGGTGCAGTAGGAAGTGCTACAACCACGTATGCAATAACACAAGAAGATATTGATTTAGGTCAAGTATTGAATATTGCTTATGCAAATGGAACAGATCCAAATGGGGATATTGTATTTGATGATTCAGAAGATCCAACACCGTTTGATCCTAATGACTCTACAACAATAGTTATATTAGATCAAACATCTGCTATTGCATTGGTAAAAGAGGGTTATTTCAATGATGAAAATGGTGATGGATATGCTCAACCTGGAGAAACAATAACCTATTCTTTTGTGGCAACCAATACAGGAAATACCACATTGAATAATGTAGTTGTTGTAGAAACTAACTTTAGCGGAGCAGGAAGTACACCTGTACCTACATTTGTAAGTGCTACATTTGGTTCACCAGAAGGAACTTTACTAGTAGGCGAATCAGCTACATATATAGCAGTGTATATTATTGTAGGACAAGATTTGGCTAATGGGTCTGTTATAAACGAAGCAATTGTTACGGCAACGGATACAAATGATACATCTGTTTCTGATACATCAGATGACCCGAATGATTTAAACAATATTGATGCTGACGACGATGGTGATCCAGATGATCCAACAGTTATCGAATTACCTGACGGATGTAAAATCATTGTAAACAATGGTGTTTCTCCAAATGGTGATGGAATAAATGATTATCTACATATCTATGGTTTAGGTTGTTATTCATCAAATGAGATTGAAATATTCAACCGTTGGGGTGTAAAAGTATTTGAAACTAAAAATTATGAAAATTCAGATATAAATGGTTTCAAAGGAATTTCTAACGGAAGAACAACCATTAATCAAGGCGACGGATTGCCAACAGGTCACTATTGGTATGTATTGAAATATTTAGGATTTGATGGTAAAAATCACTCAAAAACAGGATATATATACGTTAGTCAATAATTAATTTTTCCGGCGATTTTTTTTAAAAAGAATGAAATCGCCGGGATTTAATACATAAAGTATGAAAACAAATCAATTTATTATTTTCCTTCTTTTGTTTGCAAGCTCTTTTGGGTATTCCCAACAAGATGCGCAATACACACAATATATGTACAATACAATAAATATCAATCCGGCTTATGCTGGTTCAAGAGATATTTTAAGCATCTTTGGTATGTATCGTACCCAATGGGTAGGTTTAGAAGGTGCACCAGATACAGGAGTATTTTCATTACATTCACCTGTTGGAGAACGTGTAGGATTAGGACTTACAGTGGTAGGAGATCGTATTGGTGTAGCAAAAGAAAATACTGTTTCAGCAGATTTCTCTTATACCATACCCGTTTCTGATAATTACAAATTAGCATTCGGATTAAAAGCTACGGCGCACATGCTTGACGTAGATTATTCAATGCTTACAATAACTCCTGGCGACTATGTTTTTCAAAATAATATCGAAAACAAATTTTACCCAAATTTTGGAGCAGGAGTTTATTTGTATTCAGATAAATTCTATGCAGGATTTTCTGTTCCTAATATTTTAGAAACAGAACATTTTGACGATAACATAAAGTCAACACCAAGCGAACGTATGCACGGTTATTTAATAACAGGATATGTATTTGACCTTACAGATAATATCCAGTTCAAGCCGGCAGCATTAGCAAAAGCGGTAAACGGTGCGCCGTTACAATTAGATGTAACAGGTAACTTTTGGTTCAACGAAAAGTTGACTTTGGGTGTAGCTTGGAGATGGTCGGCAGCAGTAAGTGCTTTGGCAGGTTTCCAAATTGACAAAAACTGGTTTATTGGTTATGCCTATGACGCAGAAACTACTAAACTCGCAAATTATAACTCAGGTTCTCACGAAATATTCTTGAGATATGAGTTATTTAACAAATCTAAACGTATAGTTTCACCAAGATTCTTCTAACAGAAAAACAAATTATATGAAAAAAATTATATACATAAGTATTTTGTTATTGGGCGGACTTACGATTTCCAATGCACAAAAAACACAGGTAAAAAGAGCAGACAAAGAATATAATAACCTAAATTATATCGATGCCATAGAAACCTACGAAAAAGTAGCCAACAAAGGTTATAAATCAGTAGATATGCTTGAAAAATTAGGTAATTCATATTATTTTAATGCAGAATATGTTGATGCTGCAAAATGGTATGCTGAATTATTTGTACTTCAACCAGAAACTACCGATGCTGAATATTATTACCGTTATTCTCAAAGTTTAAAATCTACTGGAGATTATAAAAAAGCTGCAGAATACATGGATAAATTCTATAAAGTAAAAGGCGATGACCACAGAGCAAAATTGTTCACTACAGAGAAAAATTATCTAGCAGTTATCGAAGCAAATTCAGGTAGATTTATCATAGAAAATGCAGGCGATCTTAACTCTGAATTATCAGATTATGGAACAACAATTTACAACGGCGAAGTAATTTTTGCTTCAACAAGAAAAGCAGGAAAAATTGCTCCTCGTACACAAGGTTGGAATGACCAGCCATTTTCCGCATTGTATTCTTCCAAAGCAGATGAAGACGGAAAACAACAATCGGCAAAATTCTTTTCGGATAAATTAGATTCAAAATTCAACGAAGCAACTCCGGTTTTCACCAAAGACGGAAACACGATTTATTTCACACGAAACAATTATCTTAAAAAGAGAGGTTTTGATGATGAAAGAATCACTTTGTTGAAAATCTACCGAGCAACCCAAAAAGACGGAAAATGGACAGATATTACCGAACTTCCGTTTAACAGCAATGATTATAACGTAGCACATCCGGCATTGAGTTCTGATGAAAAATGGTTGTATTTTGCTTCGGATATGCCGGGAACTTTGGGCGATGCCGATATTTGGAAAGTAGCAATTAATGCCGATGGAACTTTTGGGACACCAATAAATTTAGGTTCAAAAGTAAATACCGAAGGCAGAGAAAGTTTCCCTTTTGTAACTTCTGAAAACGAATTGTATTATGCGTCAACAGGGAAACAAGGTCTTGGCGGAATGGACGTTTTTGTATCAAAAATTACAGGAAACAGCTATGATGAAGCAATCAACGTAGGAAAACCTATCAATACGCCAATGGACGATTTTGCATTCTATTTTGACCCAACAACCCGAACAGGATTTTTAAGTTCAAATAGAGAAGGCGGACAAGGTTATGATGATATCTATAAATTTACCGAAATCAAGAAATTGGCTTGTGAACATCTACTTGCAGGAACAGTTACAGATGTTGAAACCGGCAAAATATTGGCAGATGCAAAAGTTAGCTTGTTTGATCAAAACAACAAATTGATTGCAACAACGGTTTCAGATAAAAACGGTAAATACAGTTTTGGTAAAGAATATGTAAAATGTGATACTTCATACAGAGTAAGAGCTGAAAAAGAAAAATACTCTACTGAAGAAAAATACATAAAAACACCAAAATCTACCGGCGAGACTATGGTAGATATTGCCTTGAAACAAACCAAAGTAGAAATTGAAGAAGGAATGGATTTAGCCAAAACATTGAATATTCCTATCATTTATTTCGATTTAGATAAATCAAATATTCGTCCTGATGCTGCGATAGAAATTGCAAAAATATTGCAGGTAATGCAAGATTACCCAACGATGAAAATAGATATTCGTTCGCATACAGACTGTCGTCAAACGTATGAATACAATATGCGCTTGTCAGATAGAAGAGCAAAATCTACTCGTCATTGGTTAATCAATAAAGGAATTTCTGCTAGCCGATTAACAGCAAAAGGTTATGGAGAAACTCAATTAGTAAATAATTGTCCTTGTGAACCAACCAATAAATCTGATTGTTCCGAAGCAGAACACCAGCTTAATAGACGTTCAGAATTTATTGTGGTTTCTAAGTAATATATTATTTAGATTAATGAGAAAAAGCAATTCGAAAGGATTGCTTTTTTGTTTTAGGGGTTATAAGATAATTAAAAAATGAACACTGATATTTACAGTCATTTTTTCAACGCAAATTACACAAATTTCTACAACTTTTTTACAAATGATGACTTGGTGTTTTGGTTATCAACTGAAAACAGCGACTGAACATTGCTTTAAAAAAGCAATTAACGACTCTTCAAATTCTCAATAAAATAAGAAGGTGAAACTCCTGTTTCTTTTTTAAAGACAACAGTAAAGACTTCTCTTGAAGAAAATCCGGAACATTCAGCCAGATAGCTTGTTTTGTATTCTCTGTAAGTAGGATTTATATAAAGTTGTTCTGTGATATAATCTATTCGTAAACCGTTGATATAATCACTGAATTTTTTTCCTTTGTGTTGTTTTATGATTTCCGAAAGGTATTTAGTATTAGTATTTAATTGACCGGCAAGAGAAGGAAGACTCATATCTTGTTTGGTGTATTTAGATCGGAAGAGCACACGT
>CALLKF010000210.1 GCA_938008535.1 uncultured Saprospirales bacterium
GGCGACGGTTGGGCTTGTGCTTTTAAAATTGAATCGCATAACCATCCAAGTGCTGTAGAACCATTTCAAGGTGCAGCAACTGGTGTTGGAGGAATTTCCAGAGATATTTTTACCATGGGTGCGCGTCCAATTGCATCGTTAAACTCTTTGCGTTTTGGTGAACTTGCTAATAAAAAAACACAACATTTATTAAAAGGCGTGGTGAAAGGTATTTCACATTATGGAAATTGTTTTGGTGTACCAACGGTTGCTGGCGAAGTATATTTCGATGATTGCTATCAGGTAAATCCGTTAGTAAATGCGATGAGTGTTGGAATTGTACGCGTTGGCGAAACTATTTCTGCAACATCAGAAGGTGCAGGCAATCCTATATATATTGTTGGCGCATCAACTGGAAAAGACGGAATTCATGGTGCAACTTTTGCTTCTGAAGATTTAGGTGAAGATGCAGAAGATAAAATTCCATCCGTACAAGTTGGCGATCCGTTTACAGAAAAATTACTGTTAGAAGCTACGCTTGAAGTAATAAAAACTGGTGCAGTGGTTGGTATGCAAGATATGGGTGCGGCTGGTATTACTTGTTCTACCAATGAAATGAGTGCGAAAGGAAAACATGGTATGAAAATCTGGTTAGATAAAGTGCCAACTCGCCAACGTAACATGCAGCCATTTGAAATTTTATTGTCAGAGTCACAAGAACGAATGTTGATTGTGGTACAAAAAGGCAAAGAAGATTTGGTTGAAAAAGTGTTTGAAAAATGGGATTTGCATTGTGCTATTATTGGAGAAGTTACTGAAGGCAATTTAGTACAATATTACATGAATGACGAATTGGTAGCTGAAGTTCCTGCAGATACATTGGTGCTTGGTGGAGGCGCTCCAGTTTATCAACGAAGTACAAAAAAACCTGCGTATCATTTGGAAAGAGATAAATTTGATTTAGATAAAATTCCATTTCCAAATAGTTATATTGATGTAGCAAAAGAGTTGGTGCAAAATCCAAACATTGCTTCCAAACGATTTATTTATAAGCAATACGATTCGATGGTTGGTATTAATAATGCTAGTACGAACCGACCAAGTGATGCTGCTGTGATTCGTTTAAAAGATTCTAAAAAAGGGTTGGTAATGACGGTAGATTGCAACTCGCGTTATGTATATGCTGATGCTTATAAAGGTGGTGCGATTGCAGTTTCAGAAGCAGCAAGAAATATAGTGTGTACAGGTGCAAAACCAGTGGCAATTACGAATTGCTTAAACTTCGGAAATCCTTACGATGAAGAAGTATACTGGAATTTTGTGCATGCTTTACAAGGAATGGGTGACGCTTGTATTCAGTTTGAAACACCAGTAACAGGTGGCAATGTTTCGTTTTATAATCAATCGCCGAACAGAGCCGTAAATCCAACACCAACGATTGGCATGTTAGGTTTAATTGATAACGTCGACAATATGATGACGTTAGATTTTAAAAACGAAGGTGATTTAATTTATTTAATTGGTGAATGTAAAAATGATATATCAAGTTCTGAATATTTAGTGCATCATCATAAAATAGAACTATCACCAGCACCACATTTTGAATTAAAAGAAGAAGCGCAAATACAAGATGCTGTTGCACAATTAATCTCTAATAAATTAATTTTATCCGCACACGACTTAAGCGAAGGTGGTTTGTTTATTGCCGTTTTAGAAAGTGCGATGTCGAGCAACTTTGGTTTTGAAATTACGACTTGTTCATCGATTCGTAAAGATGCTTGTTTGTTTGGCGAAGGACAAAGCCGCGTAGTGGTTTCTATTGCTGTTGATACAAAAGAAAATTTTGAAAACTTCTTAAAAATCAACCATATTCCAAATCGTTTCTTAGGAACAGTAAAAGGAAAAAATATTTTGATTGATGGCGAAAACTTCGGAACTATTTCTGAATATAAAGAGTTGTACGATACGGCTATTGAGAAATATTTTGTATGAAATACAAACAGAAGAAATTAAAAATATATTGGACATTTTTTTGGATGCTGATATGGATATTAGGAATCTATGTTGCAATTACAAAATCTTACAAATGTAGTTCCATTTGGATTTATACTTCAATAATTTTACATGTGGTAAGTTTAGTTTCAATTTATATAATTTGGGACAGCGACAATGTTTATAAACTTCCAAATTCCAAATTAAGTTTTACTGAAATTTTAGAGAGAATTGTTTTTGCTATACTTGGTATAGTATATGTTTTTCTGTTAGTATTTTTTTCATCGAAATATGATTCTAATCAACTTAGAAAATATGGCGTCAAAACACAATCGATTGTCATTTTAAGTTATCAAGATAAGCCGTTTACAAGTCGTCAATTAGATAGATTTTTAAAAATTGAATATTCTTATAATAATAAAAGCTATCATCAACAATTCAGAGATTCAGATACTTTATTTAGAGTTGGTGATTCAATAAAGATTTTACATTCTTCCAAAGATCCTGAATTATTCAAACTTGATCAATAAAACCACAGCCATAGTTCATGACTCACAAACCATTCACATGAACTATTTAAACTAACTGAATAAGATATTTTGGATATTTATTACAATGTAATAAATATCTATTTGAATTTAGATGTTTTTTTGTGTAAAATTGCTTCTTAGAAATTAAGAATTAATCAAACTAAAAATAAATACAACAACATGAAAAATATTTTTCTTCTGCTTTTAGTTAATATGCTGTTATTGAGTTGCAACACCAATGCACAACAACAACAAGACAAATTACCAGTACATGATAGTTTAAAAATTGATTCTAAGATATTGAATGAAACTAGAATAATTAATATTTGGACACCACCAAATTATTCGACAAGCACAGATTCATTGCCAGTACTCTACATGCCAGATGGTGGTTTGCAAGAAGATTTTCCACACATTGCAAATACAGTTGCTGAATTGGTAAATAATAAAAGAATTCGTCCGGTAATAGTAGTTGGTATTGAAAATATTCAACGCAGAAAAGATTTATCTGGTCCAACAGAAATTGAAGAAGATAAGAAAATTGCGCCAGTTGTTGGTGGTGCAGAAAAATTCAGAAGTTTTATAAATGATGAATTATTTTCCGAAATAAATAAACGTTATAGAACTACAACTGAAAAAGGAATAATTGGTGAATCATTAGCCGGACTTTTTATAGTGGAGACATTTTTTATAGCACCTGATATGTTTGATTTTTATATTGCAATGGATCCTTCTTTATGGTGGAACAATCATTATTTAATTAGAACAGCTAAAGATAATTTAGCAAAATTTCCAACTACCGAAAAAAGACTTTGGTTTGCTGGTTCAAAAACAAAAGATATTTCAGCTTACACCAAAGATTTTTCTAAAATATTGGCAACACAGCAAATTAAAAATTTGACATGGAAATTTTCTGATGAACCTAAAGAAAAACACAATACCATTTACAGAGCTACCAAAGAAAAAGCATTGATTTGGTCACTAAGTCCTAGTAAATAATCTCAAGTCATTTTTCGCGTCTTACGAACCATATATATTGGTTCGTGAAAACACAAACCATGGCATAGTGTAGCCAAGGAAAAATGTTAGTCTAAATATACCATTCATTGGGTATTCAATAGCGAGTTTAGTTTTTCATTTTTGTATTTAAATAATTTAAATAATGAAAACAAAAAAAATCTTGTCCATCTTGATTGTTTTAATCGCAATCAGCTTTTCTTCTTGTAAAAAAGAAAACAACAACAACAGTACAGCTTTGGAAACAGGCAATTGGAATCTACAACTTTGGGACGGCGCACCGGCTGTTGGAACGTTGGTGTTTACCGCAAACACGTTAGATTTTAATTGCAGCACATATAGCTTCTCAGAAACTGACACCTACACAAAATCTGGTAGCACATATACGTTTACAAAAACTGGTGGTGCATCAATTGTTATAAGTGCTGGAAATGATTGGAAAATGGACACGCTTACTACAAATGTATTGCGCATGACTAGTCGTCTTGGATTAATAGTAAGAGCAACGAAATAGCAATACACTCTATTTTAAACGGCTTCACATTTAGTGATGCCGTTTTTTGCAATATAAAAACGTCTATATTCTATTGTTGATTCCAAAAATACTTTTTTGTTTTTTACAATACATTGTTTATAATTTGCAAAGCAACAGCAAATTCAAACATTAACACATTTGTGATTGTGTGAATCATGTAAGTTTTATCTAAAGTTATACAAGGCATTGCTACGCAATATCACTCAACTTTGCATTGCTGATTTATTTATCAGTCCTTACGCAGGTTGCGAAAACTAAATAACAAATAATGATTCTCAAAAAAACTATTTCCGCATTTGCTTTCACAGCAGTTGTCTTACTGGCAGGCTGCAAGAAAGATACACCTAATGATTTGCCAATTTTAGACGTAAAGGTAGTCTCTCACAGTCCTGTTACAAATACAACAAATGTTGCACTTGATAAAGTAATTTCTGCAACTTTTAGTGAAACAATGGATGCTTCTACTTTCAACAACCTTACGTTCACTTTAAAAAAAGGAACGACGACTGTTATTGGTACAGTAGCATATTCTGGTGTAACTGCAACATTCACATCTGCATCACCGTTAACTCAAAATACAGTCTATACAGTTAATATAACAACAGGTGTAAAAAACACAGCAGGAAAAGCACTAACAGAAAGTGTTAGTTGGAATTTTACTACTGGAACAAGCGCAACTGGTTTGTTAGCTGTAAATCTAGGTGCTGCAGCAAATTATGTAATTTTAGCTAAAACAGCAATAAACAATATTCCAACCTCTGCAATAGTTGGTGACATTGGTTTAAGTCCAGCAGTTACCAGTAATATCACTGGTTTTTCTCTTGTAGATGCACTTGGTTATTCAACTTCAAGTCAAGTAGCTGGAAGAATTTATGCTTCTGATATGTTGGTGCCTACACCAGTAAATCTTGCAGTAGCTGTGAGTAATATGACTACTGCTTATAATGATGCAGCTGGTCGTACATCACCAGATTTTTCTGAATTAGGTGCTGGAAACATTGGTGGTAAAATTTTAATTCCTGGTGTTTATAAATGGACAAATGCTGTTACAATACCATCTACTATTGTTATTTCAGGAAGTGCAACAGATGTTTGGATATTTCAAATACAAGGGACACTTTCTGTAAGTTCAGGTGTAAATGTTGTGCTTAGTGGTGGCGCAAAAGCAGAGAATATTTTCTGGCAAGTAAACGGTGTAACTACTTTAGCTAATAACTCAAATTTCATTGGTATAGTATTATCTATGTCTGGAATTTCACTTAAATCTGGAGCAATTTTTAAAGGTCGTGCGCTATCTCAAACAGCAGTAATTCTTGATTCAAATACTGTTTCACAACCATAAATAATACTTTTAATTTTCTTAAAACTCACCTGTTGTATAAACTTTACATCAGGTGAGTTTTGTTTACAAACAGTTACAGTTTAAAAATTCTTATCTTAGTGAAGCGTAACTAAATTAAAATAGAATTCGAAATGAATTTGGTGTTCAGTTTTCTTAATATTGATAAATAATTACTAGCAATGACAACAACCATTATTATAACATTCAGTGTATTACTACTCATTGCATATGTTTTTGATTTGACATCTTCCAAAACAAAAATTCCTTCTGTAATTCTCTTGTTAATTTTAGGTTGGTCTGTCAGACAATTAACATTGTGGTTTAATATTACACTTCCTAATTTTTCTTCGTTTTTGCCACTTTTAGGCACAATTGGATTGATTCTTATAGTGCTTGAAGGATCATTAGAACTTGAACTGAATAAATCAAAATTTGGTTTAATTAGAGAATCATTTTTAGGTGCTTTTTTTCCAATTATTGCTTTGGCATTTTTGCTTGGACTTGCATTTAATTATTTTGGAAGTTTTGGTATAAAAGACAGTTTAACAAATGCAATACCTTTTTGTGTAATTAGCAGTGCTATTGCAATTCCGAGTGTTCGATATCTGTCGTCATACAATAAAGAGTTTGTGATTTACGAAAGTAGCTTGTCAGATATTATTGGTGTTTTGATTTTTAATTTTCTTTTATTGAATGAAAAAATTGAAGCACAATCTTTTGGACAGTTTGCTTTACAGCTTTTTTTTATGATTATTATTTCGTTCTTAGCAACGATAGGACTTTCATTGTTACTAAACAAAATTGAACATCATATTAAGTTTGTTCCAATTGTTTTGTTAGTTGTTTTAATTTATGCAGTTTCCAAAATATATCATTTGCCAGGTCTTATTTTTATTTTGATATTTGGTTTGTCTATCGGCAACCTTGATGAATTGAAAAAATATAAATGGATTGAAAAATTTAAACCAGACGAATTGCAAATAGAAGTGAACAAATTTCGTGAGTTAATTATAGAAGGCGCTTTTTTAGTTAGAGCTTTGTTTTTCTTATTGTTCGGTTACCTTATAGAGTCAAACGAATTATTAAATACAGATACTTTGCCTTGGGCTTTTGCAATTGTTTTCTTTATACTGATGATTCGTTCAGTACAACTTAAATTATCCAAACTTCCTTTGCAACCTTTATTGTTTGTTGCACCAAGAGGACTTATTACCGTTTTGCTATTTCTTTCGATTGACCAAGCACATACTATTTCACTAGTAAATAAATCACTCATAATTCAAGTTATTATACTTACAGCTTTGATTATGATGTTTGGATTAATGGCAAATAAACCTCAAAAAGAATAATATCTTATAAACTTCAGCTATGGTTGTGCATCACTATTTATCTATACTTCGATTCGAGAAAATATGAAACGTGAATATGAGACTGTATTTAAAGTTTTATTTTCTGTTTAATTCATTTTTATTTGTAACAAAAGTAACTGAATAAGATACAAAAGCTATTTAATTTTGTTTCATAAAAAGACAGAATGAATTTATTACAAAAGTATATGCTAACAATAGTTGGAATTATTATTGGTGCAGCAGGTGGTTTTGCGTACTACTATTTCGTTGGTTGTGCTAGTGGAACTTGTGCTATAACATCTAGTCCAGTAAATAGCACTTTGTATGGTGCACTTATGGGTGGCTTGCTATTTAACACGTTTCAAAAAGATAAAAAAGATATTTCATCACCAAAATAAAACATGACTAAAAAAATTACTTATAGGAATGTCTTTTTATATAATACTATCTCGGTTTTCTTCTTTCTTGTTTTTCCTTTACAACAATTTTTGTATTCGCTTCTTCAATTTTGTATTTCTTGCCTTTCACTTTTTCGTCTTTAATAGCAAGCAATACAGATTTTAGTTTACTTGCACGAATGGCTACAGATGAAGAAAAATCTTTTACTTCAATTAAACCAATATCGTCTTTTTCCAATTTTCCTTTTTGTGCTAAAAAACCAACAATATCTACTTTGTTGAGTTTGTTTTTTTTACCACCATTAATGTAAAGTGTAGTAAATTCAGGTGGTTTAGGCAATAGATGATTCGTCGAAACTTCCATTACTTCGATTGTTTCTTCAAGGTATGCAGGACGCTTTTCATCTTTATGTAAAATTAAATATGCTGTGCCTGATGCATGCATACGTGCTGTTCTGCCATTGCGATGTATAAACTCATCTTCGGTTGTCGAAGGATGATAATGAATAACATGTTTCATCTCTGGAATATCTAAACCACGCGCTGCTAAATCAGTTGTGACTAAATAATGGATACTACCATTTCTAAATTGTACCAACGAACGTTCTCTGTCGTCTTGATCCATTCCACCATGATAAAATGTTGCAATGATTCCTCTTTCTTTCAATAATTCACAAGTGCGTTCAACAGATTCTCTGTGGTTGCAAAAAATTAAAGCAGCTTCTGAATTAAGTGAACACAACAAATTAAACAACACCTCAATTTTATCTTTGTCTTCTGATAAAATCAACTTTAAAGTAAGACCTTCTTTGACATCATCTTTTGGTAAAAAATTCAATGTTGTTGGATAATTCGCACCTGCAAATTTTGGAATTTCGATACTTGATGTTGCAGAAACGAGTATACGTTTTTGTAGTTTTCCTAAACAACGAATGATAAACGACATTTGTTCTTGGAAACCTAAATCCAGCGATTTGTCAAATTCATCTAATATCAAAAAATCTACTTCATTAAAATCAAACGATTTTCGTTGTATGTGATCCATAATTCTTCCAGGTGTTCCAATCAACAATGCTGGTGGTGTGCTTAGGTTTTGTATTTCTATTAATTTAGAATGTCCACCATAGCAAACATTTACTTTGTAACCAGTTTGCATTTTTTTCCAAACTTGTTCAATTTGTAATGCTAGTTCTCGCGATGGTGACAATATTAAACATTGCACAGTGGTTTTATTTGCATCCAACAATTCTAAAATAGGTAATAGAAATGCTAGTGTTTTTCCTGAACCAGTTGGTGATAGCAACAAAACATTTTTTTCTTCAAGAATAGCTTTCTGCGCTGCTACTTGCATTTCGCTCAAGTGTTCGATTCCTAACTTTTCTAAGTGTGTTGACAAAAGTGCTTTGTTTTCCATTTTGCAAAGGTAACTACAATTAATTTAAAAGATTTTACACCATTATTTTCTTTGTGTATAATTTATTATAGATAGTTAAGTGTTCACTCAAAAGATTCACTTAATTTAGTAAAAATTAGTTTGTCATTTGCATTGCGCATTTGCGTTTATGCTTGAAAAATAAAAGTATGAGAATTGAAAACGATATAAAATTAGATTACAAAGACGTTTTATTTCGTCCAAAACGTTCTACCTTACATTCGCGTGAAGAAGTTGACTTAAGCAGAAAATTTACGTTCAAAAATGCATCGAAAGATTGGCAAGGTATTCCAATTATTGCGTCGAATATGGATACTGTTGGCACCATTGAAATGGCTAAAGCATTGGCTCAACATAAAATTATTACTTGCTTACATAAATTTTATACTGCTGAAGAATTGCAGCCGTTGTTTACGGATGATATTGCTGATTATGTTGCTGTAAGTAGTGGTATTAAAAATGATGATGTAGAATTTTTATCGAAGCTCACTGCAAAAATTCCACAAATTAAATTTATTTGTTTAGATGTTGCCAATGGCTACACACAACGTTTTGCTTCGGTTGTGGCACGCACGCGTGATAAATATCCTGATAAAATTATTATTGCTGGAAATGTGGTAACAGGTGAAATGGTAGAAGAATTAATTTTGCGTGGTGCAGATATTGTAAAAGTTGGTATTGGTTCAGGTTCGGTTTGCACCACACGCATACAAACTGGTGTTGGTTATCCGCAATTGTCTGCAGTTATTGAATGCAGTGATGCGGCACATGGTGTTGGCGGACAAATCATTGCTGATGGTGGTTGTGTGGTTGCTGGTGATGTAGCAAAAGCATTTGGTGGTGGCGCAGATTTTGCAATGCTTGGTGGTATGTTGGCAGGACACGAACAATGCGATGGTGAACTAAAAGAAATTGACGGACAACTCTATAAAATATTTTATGGAATGAGCTCTGAAACGGCTATGCATAAATATTATGGTGAAGTAGCTGGTTATCGTTCATCAGAAGGAAAAACGGTTTCTGTAAAATTTCGTGGTGATGTGCATCATACGATTAAAAGTATTTTAGGTGGAATTCGTTCTACGTGTACTTATATTGGTGCAAAATCGTTGAAAGATATGTCGAAATGCACTACGTTTATTCGTGTTTCGCAACAATCGAATGAAGTGTTTGGAAAAAATTCTTAGTAATTATCGCAGCAACGTGATAGTACCTTGTTTATGATGTTGCTTTCCATTTGCAGTAGTAACATCTAACACATAAACGTAATTGTCAACCTCACATTCTGCATTTTTATAAGTGCCATTCCATTTATTTAAAACATCTACACTTTCAAAAACTTTTTGATCGTAACGATTAAAAATGACTAAATGAAAAGCAACTGGATTATTAACAAAGACTGTTAAATCATCGTTGATGCCATCATTATTTGGTGAAAATGCAGTTGGAATATAGACTTCAGTTTGTCGGACAATGATAGTCGTTTTTGCAGTATCATCGCAGCCATTTTGTGCAGTTGCTTTTAAGCTATATTGTGTGTTTTGGCTTGGTGTTGCTATTGGTTTTTCGCAAGTAGTGCAATTTAAACTTGAAGTAGGAGACCAGTTCCAAATTATTGCTGGTTGGTTTGAATACATTGGTTTTAGTTCAATAGCATTTCCTGCATCAATAGTATCAACTGATTTTAATGATACAGAAAAGGTATTTTGGAAAACAGATAAATTGGTAATAATTACACTGTCGCAAGTATTTATTTTTTTGATGGTATCGATGTAAATACCAGTATTTGTTACCTGTTTGCCACTTGGTAAGGTATAAATTTTTCCTTCACAAATAGAATCTGATTTTTGTGTTGGTGTTGGATTGGTGATGCTAAGATTTGTGGTAACAATACTATCGCAACCAAAAGTAGTTCGAATCGTATCTTTATAAATTCCAGATTGCGTTACAGTTTTTCCGCTTGGTAATGTATAGGTTTTACCTAAACAAGTTGTTGCAGTTTGTGATGATTGCAAATATGGATTTACTAAAAGATTGGTGATTACGATGCTATCGCAAGTATTTGGTTTTCGTATAGTATCGTAATAAGTACCAGCATTATTTACGCTGTTGCCATTTGGTAAAACATAATTTTTTCCTTTGCAAATACTTACATTATTTAAAAATGGAATTGGTTTTGTTACTGTAAGATTGGTGATAACGATGCTATCACAAGTATTTGGTTTTCGTATAGTATCGTAATAAGTACCAGTATTATTTACGCTGTTTCCGTTTGGTAAAATATAATTTTTTCCTTTGCAAATAGTAGCATTGTTTACAAATGGAATTGGTTTTGTTATTGTAAGATTAGTGATAACAATACTGTCGCAATTAAATGTAGAACGCAAAGTGTCTTTATAAATGCCAGTTGTTTGAACGATGTTTCCTTTTGGCAACGTATAAGTTTTACCTTGGCAAATAGTTGCGTTTTGGTTGACAATAATATTATTTAAAAAAATGAGACGATATTCAATAATACTATCACAGAAATTTGGAATAGTATCTTTATAGATTCCTGTTGTTGTTATGATTCTTCCATTGCTCAACGTAAAAGATTGACCAATGCAAAAATTGAGTGTTTTTATTTGGTAGGATTTATTAAACACTTTTAATTCCAAAATAACAATACTATCATTTCCAATATTAACAAAAGTATCGTAATAAGTACCTGTATTTTTCAGAATTTGACTATTAAAAATCACCTGTTCGCCATTGCAAATAGTATCTTTTAGTAAAGTATATTTTGTAGAACAACAATTTTGAGTAGTAATAGTCCTTATTTCTGTGGTGTCGTTGCAACCTGTGGCGTTGTTGTAAATACTTATGTTTGTAATTGTTGGATTATTTCTTATTATAGTATCTATAATTTTGCAACAAGAGAGTTTAATATTACTTGAAATCTCGATGGATTCAATACGTAAATTTGTATTAATTCCATTCATGTTACATAATGATGGATTAGAATGTATAGAGAGAACAATATTGTATTTTAAATTTTCTAGACCATGTAAATTTTCTAATGATTGATTTAATTGAATAGTCAAACTTCCAATTGTATCAATACTATTAAGACCAGTCAAATCTGCCAGATTATCATTCTCCTGAATTAAAATAGACCCAATTGACTTTAATGTAGAAAGTCCGTCAAGATTTAATAATGCATTATTGTTATATAAACTTAGTCCAGTATATAATACTCTACTCAAGTTGTGTAACCCATATAAATCTATTAACGATGGATTATTTACAATAAAAGATGTTTGAAAAAATCGAGTTATCCTATCAAATCCAATAAGATTTTTTAACGATAAATTATTTCTAATATCAAAATTATCAATAAAAACTAACGTTTCCATACCATGGAAATTTATTAATGACCTATTGTTGTCAACTTGTAAACCTCCTATCCATTTAATATTTTGCAAACCAATAAAATTCACCACATTCTCATTAGAATAGATATAGAGATAGCCTGTCGTATCTAATGAGTTTAAACCATTAAGATTTGATAGATTTTTATTGTTTGAGATAATAATTTTACTTTCACAATGTTTCAATGAGTCTAATCCTATTAAATTAACAAGATTAGAATTGTTTTCAATTCGAAGATCATGATCAATTCTTTTAATACTAATCAATCCATTCAAATTCACAATATCATCACCGGAAATTGTTAAACTTCCTTCAACAACATCACAACCTGGATAATTAATCGGAAAAGAATCTATTTGTGATTGGCGTGAAAGTGTTACGGTTGTGCCAGCTGGAATGCAATTGCTTGCTTGCATTTTTGTAGCGCAAGCAATCATCATAAACAATAAAATTATTCGGAACAGCTTTTTCAATTTGGCAGTAATTATATTACAAAGATAATAAATCATTTTGCAATTGTAAATAAATATTGGTTTTATAATTAAGTATTGTTCACGTAAATTTTAAAGATAAGTCCTAAAATAAACAGCATTATATTTTAGTCAAAAGATCCTGAAACAAGTTCAGGATGACAGCGTCGGTGTGCCGTGTCGCTGTCATGCCGAACTTGTTTCGGCATCCAATTCTTACAATTTTTAGTTTTAATAATTTGAATTAAGTTACTTTTAACAAGTAAATACTTTGGAAAAGTTCAATTGAAAACGAATTCAAATTTTCAAAGTTTAAAACAAAAAACCCAAACCTTTCGGTTTGGGTGCAGTCGCAAAGAAAACAGCAAGCTTAAAAAGCGACTTTATACTTGTACTTGCAAAGATGAAATATCTTTTGATTCTAAAAAACTTTCGCCTGTTAAAAATATATCAACACTGCGAGCGCACTCGCGACCTTCGCTAATTGCCCAAACCACCAAGCTCTGTCCGCGACGCATATCGCCAGCCGTAAATATCTTTTCTTTGTTGGTTTTATAGAAATTATCTTTCACATTTCCTCTATTATCTAATTCAATTTCAGCTTGTTGCAATAATCCATCGTGTTGTGGATGCAAAAAACCCATTGCTAACAAAGCTAATTCGCATGGCAAAATTTGCTCAGTTCCTTCGATTTCTACAATTTGTGGTTTGCCATCTACCGTTTTCCATTCAATTTCCACAATTTTCAAACCAGTAAGTTCATTTTTATCGTTTCCAATAAATTCTTTCGTTAAAATAGACCATTTTCGTTCACAACCTTCTTCGTGCGACGACGATGTGCGCAATTGCATCGGCCAAAGCGGCCACGGTGTACTTTCGGCTCTGTTTTCTGGTGGTTTTGCCAATAATTCAATTTGTGTAACCGAAGTTGCACCATGACGGTTAGATGTGCCAACACAATCGGAACCAGTATCACCACCACCAATTACAATAACGTTTTTATTCGATGCGAAAATATCACCATTTTCGTATTTTTTTCCTTGATGATCGAGTTCGGTTTTGATTTCAGCAACACGTTTATTTTGTTGTGATAAAAATTCCATCGCTGGAAAAACACCTTTTAAATGTCGGCCTGGAATCGGCAAATCGCGCGGAACAGTTGAGCCGCCAGAAAGTATAATTGCATCAAAATTTGTAGTTAATTCATCTATAGAAATATCAACGCCAACATTAGTATTAGTTTTAAAGACGATGCCTTCTTCTTGCATCAGTTTTAATCTTCTTTTAACAACTGTTTTTTCCAATTTAAAATCTGGAATTCCATAACGCAATAAACCGCCAATTTCATCAGCACGTTCAAAAACAGTAACATTGTGTCCAGCTTTATTGAGTTGTGCAGCAGCAGCCAAACCAGCTGGTCCAGAACCAACAACGGCTACTTTTTTATCTGTTCTTTCTTTTGGTGGATTTGCTTGAATTAAATTTAATTCAAATGCTTTTTCTATGATTGATTTTTCAATATGCTCAATGGTTACTGGTGGTTGATTGATGCCTAACACACAAGAAGCTTCACATGGTGCCGGACAAATTCTGCCAGTAAACTCTGGAAAATTATTGGTAGATAAAAGAATGTCTGTTGCTAATTGCCAATCTTTATGGTAAACAGCATCGTTAAATTCTGGAATAATATTTCCAAGCGGACAACCATTATGACAAAACGGAACACCGCAATTCATGCAGCGCGCAGCTTGCGTTTGCGTTTTTTCATCCGCAAATTCCAGATAAATTTCCTTGTACTCATGAATGCGTTCTTTTGCATCTTTGTAGGTTGGCAATTCTCTGTTAAATTCTAAAAATCCTGTTGGCTTTCCCAT
>CALLKF010000211.1 GCA_938008535.1 uncultured Saprospirales bacterium
TTTCTGGTTGTTTAAAACTAGTAAGGCGAACCCTGCAAGCAAAAATTTCAGCGTGTTTTTCATAAAATTTATCTGTGTAAAATAATATAAGTGCGTACAAAGTAAATAAATAACAGTGCGACATATTGCCACTAAAAGAAATAAAATTATAAAGATTAGTAGCAACACATAAAGTAATAATAGTGATGGCAACTGTATTGTCTGAAAAATATTTTAGTAATACTTTTCGTAAAATCCACAAGCCAAAAACACCAAACAAGATACTCCAAAAGTTTATGCAAATTTGATACGGCAACGAAAAACCATCTACAGGAAAACTAAAGAACTTAGCAATAAAATGTGCTATAACAAAGGCCGGAAATTCTAAAATAGCAATACCATAGGTATATTTCAAAATATAATTATCACCTATCTTTTTATTTGCATCATCGAAATTACAACCAAACGGATTGTAGTTTTGAATGATAGCATCTTTGTTGTTTATTTTGCCTAAATCATCATAAAAAAAAGAAGGTAGATATAAATAGTAACCTGCTGCATCATAAGAAAGAACAGCATTGTTTTTTTCATTCCATCTGTGTGTAAAAAATGTTGAAATAAATAAAAAAAGAGAGCAAAGTATTGTAGTATAAAATGATTTTTGCATACAGTATTATTTTACCAGTAAACTATCTATTACTATAAATTTTTCTTGTGCAAATTAAAATATGGCGGATACGTTATTTCATCATTATCAATAAACGATCTGATTTTTTGATTATTTTCTATACAACAAGACATGCAATATGTGATACAGAAAGTGCTCGACGTATCTGAATTGTAAATTATTTTATCAAGTAATACACTTTCAAAACTACTTGCCCAACGGTCATCAAATAAGTCAAAATTATAACCTTTTTGTTTTGAAATCAATGCTTTTTTGATATTGTTTGTATGCATTACTCTTAAAATATCTTTATATCGAGTGGTGTGGTCTGTTAAGATTTTCCGATAATGATATATTTTTGATAAAGAAACAATAACTAAAATCGCAAAAAATAATTGATTCGCTTTTAATTTAAAATTGGATTGATGTACAATAACAATGGCAACAAAAAAAACTAATGGTTTAAATAAATATTCGCCATAGTAATCGAATGATGATCTTCCAAATACCATACAAATCATGATAAAATATCCAAAGCTAAATACTGAAAAAAGCAATAAAAGATTGCGTTTCTTTTGCCTTACTAAAATAAATATAGCGAAAATAAAAAACAATGCAAATACAAAATTATGATGAAATAACTGCTGTGAGAAACCTTCAAGCATCTTATTGTCTTTTATAAAAGTAATAGACAATTTCATTTTTTGAGTGTCATAGCTCGACCGAAACAACAGTGTTTTTAGTGCTGTTGTAATTAAAATAAAAGCGACTGATTTCTTTAATCTTTGTGCGTCTATCTTTTTTTCTACATAGAAATACAAATAAATAAAGAAGAATATAATGCACATCAACGGATGACAAAACAAGATAACAATGTATAATGCTGCTAAACATACATTATATATTTTTTGGTGTGCTTTAAATTGCTCTTCGTTATAAACCATTGAAAAAAACAACACACTAAGATTGATGCCTTTGTGGTACTCGGCATAAGTATAGTAGAAGCCAAAATTATTTAACACCACAAGCAACAGTAACAAAACCAACAAACTTTTGTAATCTTTTAATACAAAAACTAAGCTTAAAATAATAAAAAGTTCAGGCAAAAAATATCCATAAGAGAACAAATAAACAATTGTTTTAACGGATGCATTGTATTTTACACCAATGAGTGCTGGTATTTCAATGAGTGCTGAAATAAAGCGATGATTGGTGATATAAAAACGTTTGTAATTTAAGAGTTTAAAAATTGCGATAGATGCATCTTCAAACAAAACTCTTTCGACAGCAAACAAATAAGCGAAAATCAATAACACCAAAAATGAAAATGAAAATAATAAGATGGAATATTTTTTTTCTTGCATTACTTACTCTTTTCCAATGCTTGTGCAATGTCTGCTTTAATATCATCAATGTGCTCAAGACCAACAGAAACACGCACAGTGCCACCAAAAATGCCTGCAGCTTCGCGCACGCTTTCTTCTATTTTGCTATGTGTGGTAGATGCTGGATGCGTAGCAATCGTTCTGCAATCACCTAAATTTGCAGTGTGTGAAAACATTTCTAGACTATCTAAAAATTTGCGACCTCTATCAATTCCACCTTTTACAATAAACGTAACCACACCACCACCTTGAGACATTTGTTTTTTTGCTAAATCATATTGTGGATGCGATGGTAAGAAAGGATAAATTGTTTTTTCAATTTCCGAATTTGTCTCTAACCATTGTGCTAAAGCCAAAGCATTTTCACAATGTCTGTCCATGCGTACATGTAAGGTTTCTAAACTTTTAGATAAAACCCACGCATTAAACGGTGACATTGTTGGTCCTGTTTGTCGGCAAAATGCACGCACTTCTTTCATCAATTCTGCGCTACCTAAAACAACACCACCGCAAACACGACCTTGTCCATCTATGAACTTAGTTGCTGAATGCGTAATAATGTCAACGCCATATTTTGCTGGTGTTTGTAAGTATGGTGTGGCAAAACAATTATCTACATTTACCAATAAATTATGTTTTTTACCAAGCGCGCAAAGATGCTCTAAATCTATCAAAACCAATCCAGGATTGGATGGTGTTTCCGCAAATATCATTTTAGTATTTGGCTGAATTAAACTTTCCCAGGTTTCAGGTTTATTGATATCATAAAATGAATATTCGATATTCCATTTAGGTAAAAATTCTTTAATAATTCTGGTAGATGATGCAAACAAAGCTGATGATGCTAAAATGTGGTCGCCGCTTTTTAAAAAAGTCATCAACGATGCAAACACAGCAGCCATGCCTGTTGCCGTTCCGAAGCCATCTTCTGTTCCTTCTAATACACACATTTTTTCTACAAACTCGTTTACGTTTGGATTTGAAAATCGCGAATAAATATTGTCAACATATTCATCGGCAAATAAAGCGCGTGCTTGTTCAGCATCATCAAACGTGAACGATGATGTTAAGTATAACGGAACGCTGTGTTCTCTGAAAGCACGTTCGTGTTGTGTGCGAATGGCTTGTGTAGCGAAGTTGGTGTATTTATTAGACATGAGATTTTTAGATTTGAAAAATGTGAAAATTATATTATTTCGTAGCTATGCGTAATCGTTGCTGTAGAATTTAGCATATGTGTCACGCTACAATATTTATCCATCGATAAGTTGATTGCTTTTTCTACATTTTCTTTTTTCAAATCTCCTTCTAAAACATAATGAATATGAATTTTAGTAAACACCATAGGATGTTCAGTTGCGCGCTCTGCATTAATAGTTACTTTATAGCTATTCACTTCTTCACGCATTTTTTTCAGCATTGATAACATGTCCATCGATGTGCAACCTCCTAAAGCCATCAATACC
The DNA here is from genome assembly GCA_938008535.1 of uncultured Saprospirales bacterium. Classification (GTDB taxonomy): domain Bacteria; phylum Bacteroidota; class Bacteroidia; order Chitinophagales; family JADIYW01; genus JADJSS01. The sequence continues at coordinate 3,498 of CALLKF010000211.1, forward strand.
AACTGCATCGGACGCGCACCTAAATCTTCGCCACCAATATCTGGCGAACCATCCATCTGCACCACAACGCCTTGTTCGTTTTTTGCTTCTAAATGAACTTTATCGTTTACTCTTTCTATTTCAATCTTCATGTTATAAAGTTATTGGTTATTAGTTATTTGTTATAAGAAATAGATATTTTTTTAGTGTTAAAATAAAAAAAGTCCGACAATTGTCGGGCTTTTTATTATTTACAGTTAAAAATTCTTTTTTAGAATTTGAATATTGCATATAACTGTGCACCTGTATGAAATGTTTTTTTAGTATCAGAAACAGAACCAATATTATATTTTGGATTTGTTGCATCAATTAAACCTTGATTTAATCGAGCACCAGCACCAAATCCTTTTTTTGAAATAAACTCAAAACCAACATTTAAACCTGCATCGTATGGTGTATAAAATAAGTCACCATCAGCATCTTTTGGGTTGTTTTCTTTATCGTTTATATCATTTGGAAACAATGCATTATTGTTAAAATCTATTTTAGTTGTTGTTTGTACTTTAAATGAATAAGAAGCAAAACCACCAACATTTAAGTTAAAAATTTTCTTTTTGCCAATATAGAATTTTGCAATTAAAGGAACATCTACTGAATAAAAATCAACCGTATAGCTACCACTTTTTACCAATGCATTGGTTTCAAATTTTTCGCTTGCACCTTTATTAGAAAAAAGTGCGCCTGTTTCCAATGCGAAAACTTTTCCAAATTTGTGTTCAAATGTCATTCCTAAAACACCGCCTAATTTGGCTCTGTTTTTTGCTTTTTGCGCTGATTCATTTTCTACAGCAGCAGAGTTTATACTAAATCCAGCAATTACACCACCTAAATTTTTTCGTTCTGTTAGGTCTCTCGCAAACGTTGAACTTGCTGTTAATGCAAGCAACAATACGGCTAAAATTGTTTTCTTGTTCATCGTATAGTTTTTAATTTTTTTACTACCTTTTTCTTTATTCGACATAATATTTTTATTTGTTTGATTTGAATGAACAAATCTCAGTCCAAAATTAATTATGATTGCAATATTTGGCAAAAATACTTAGTATTTGGTAGTTTTTAGTGAGTATTTGTCAGTAAAAGACCTTGAAGATTTTAAAAACCTTCAAGGTCTTTGTATTATTTCTTCGTAATCGTAACACGTTCGCCTTTTGAGTGCGATTTAAATTCTGGTGCATACATACTTTCTATTTCGGTAATTCCATTGGAGAAATTGCCTGCTAAAGTTGCACGCAAATCGTATTCAAAAACATACGTGCCTTTTGGTAGCCAATCCATAAAGAAATGTATAGCTACATCTTTGGTGCTTTCATAATAACCAAGACCATCCTGATATTTGTATTGCGACAACACATTGATTGGCTCAAAACCAGCAGCACGCATATCTTTCATGTGTACATATTCCATGTTTCTATCGGTGCGTATTTCAATGCGTACTTTCACCAAATCACCAGGATTTATTGGTGTTTTATCTGTTATTGCTACTAATACTTTTCCAGATTTTGTATTGTCTTCTTTAAATAATTTTTTAGTCATTTTTAAAGCAGTTTCAGCACCAGTTATTTTATCTAAATCTTCAAAATATTGCCAATATACTGCGCCATATGCTGGACCTTTATCTGATTTTTTTAATTCAATTTTTGCCATTTCTGGTTTAATGTTTTCACCTGTCCATTTTAATTTATAATAACCAGTTCCTGGCTCTACTGTTGCTCCTGATTTTATTGGATCAATCACCACTTTGTTCATTTTCACTTCTACCATTTTATCAGATTTTATCCAATCTTTTCCTTGCAACAATAATGCATAACAAGCTTCAGCCGTTGCTTTTGTTGATTTCCATGATGTAGTTTGTTTTTGTTTCAACAACCAAACTTTCATTTCATCTACCGATTTATTATCATTCGCTACTTCTGTAAATGCTTCAATTAATAATGCTTGTGTTTCCACAGGTGCCTGATACCAATACCAACCACCAGTTTCATTGGCTTTCCAATACATTCCTAATTCTTCATTTGAAATAGAATTTTGTTTTAACGATGTAACTATTTTATCAGCACTTGGTTTTTCTTTATTGCGTTGCAACACTAAAGCAATCATTCCTTTGGAATATAAATCCTGGTTTAACCAATAATCTTTGGCTTGTTTGATAAAATAATCATATGCTTCCTGATTTTGTTTTTCTATTTTTTGACCAGAAAAAGAACGTGCATACAATGCATGAATACTGTTGTACCAAAGGTGATTTGTTTTTAAATAATCTTTATTGTATT
>CALLKF010000212.1 GCA_938008535.1 uncultured Saprospirales bacterium
AATATGCAAATATTAAACTTCCTTAACTAGTTTCTGATAAAATAAAATTACTAGAAGAATCAAATACGTTTTGCATTGTCACTGCACATCAATTAAATATTTTTGCTGGACCACTTTATTATATTTATAAAATTGCGCAAACTATTTCAACTTGCAATCAACTAAAAGCAAAATATCCAACTTATAATTTTGTTCCTGTTTATTGGTCGGGCAGCGAAGACCATGATTTTGAAGAAATTAATCACATTCATTTATTCAATAAAAAAATAGAATGGAATGATAAACAAGGTGGCGCAACTGGCGAATATTCTACGCAAAGTATTTTACCATTAATTGATGAAATAAAAACAATTTTAGGTGAAAGTGAATATGCAAATCAATTAATTGAAATCTATATAAATGCATACACACAGCCAACTTTAACAGATGCAAGCAAATATTTAGTGAATGCATTATTTGGTGAATATGGTTTGGTTGTAGTTGATGGAAATGACATAGCATTCAAAAAGCAATTTTTAGAAATTATAGAAGATGAATTGCTGCAACAAAATTCATTTAAATTAGTAACAGAACAACTTAAGCAATTAGAATCAAATGGCTATAAACAACAGGCATTTCCACGCGAAATCAATTTGTTTTATTTAAGTAAAAATTCACGTGAACGTATAGAATTTAATGCATTAATATCGCAATACGAAGTACTTAATACGCAATACTCATTTACAAAAGATGAAATCCTTACTGAACTCGAAAATCATCCAGAACGATTTTCACCAAATGTAATTTTGCGTCCATTGTTTCAGCAAAAAATATTGCCATCATTAGTTTATATTGGTGGTGCTGGTGAATTGAGTTATTGGTTGCAACTAAAACCAATTTTTGAGTTACATAAAGTTAATTTTCCGCAATTGATTTTGCGAAATTCTGCATTATTGATTAATGAAAATACATCTAAAAAAATAGATAAATTAGGTTTTCAAATTCAGGACTTTTTTAATGATATTAATACATTAAAGAAAGAATTTATTGCTAAAAACACAGATGAAAATATTGATGTTTCTGCGTATAAAAATGAAATAGAAACTACGTTTAATAAATTACAAGAACTAACTAAAAATATCGACACAACATTAGTAAGCACAGTAGGAGCCGAGTTGCAAAAAAGTTTGCAAAGCATTGATTCTATTCAAAAACGATTGATGAAATCATTGAAGCAAAAAAACGAAACAGAACTCAATCAAATCGAAAAAATAAAAACACAATTGTTTCCGCTAAATAATTTACAGGAGCGCGTTGATAATTTTTCATCGTATTATGCAAAACATGGACAACCATTTATTGATGATTTGATTGCATATTTTGATGTGTATAACAAACAGTTTTTATTGATTGAAGTGTAGAATTATTACAATTTATTTCTCAGATTTTCTTTTACCGTACTTTTCCATTCATCACTTAAAATACTTAAAATAATACTGGATCTTCTTTTTCCATTATGTAAAAGCGCATGACTTCGAAGCACACCTTCTTCAATACAACCAATGCTTTTCATTGCTGCCTTGCTTTTTTCATTTTCATTGTCAGCTCTAAATTCAACGCGATGCATGTTCATTTGCTCAAACGCAAATTGTAATAACAAAAATTTACAATGTTTATTTAAACCAGTTCCTTGGAAATTTTTCCCAATCCAGGTATAACCTAATTGCAACATTTGATGCTGTAATTGAATATCATAAAACCGTGTGCTTCCTGCGTATTGCTGTGTTTGTTTATCAAAAATTATAAATGGATATTCTGTTTTGTTTTGCTTGTTTTCTATCGCTGTTTCAATATATTTTTTCAAATTTTCTAATCCATTTGCTTGCTGAATGGAATATTTCCAAATTTCTGGTTCGTTCAACGAAAAATAGGTGAGATGTTCAATATCTTCAATGGTTAATGGACGAAGTAATACGCGTTCGTTTTCTAAAATGTAATCTTTATCAAAACTAAAATTTTCCATTGTTATAATTTTATCATAAAAAAAACTCGAAAAAATTCGAGCTTTTGTAATATCGAATCTACAACTTTTTATTCTTTAATAAATTTATCTGTTGCAGAAAAAGTTTGCCCCCATGCCGGCGAAGTACCATAGCCGCCAACAGTAAGTGCATGGCTACTGTCATTTAACCTGCCGAGCATATCCATGTTTATCATATAATCTGCCGTTGACAAAGGAATAGTCGGATGTTCGGTAAAATATTTTGATCCAAACAATCTTTCCAAATTGGAATTACCGATTTGGAATAAATACCGAAAAGCGGTTCTATAAAAGCATTGTTTTTGAAAATACTGATGGAGGAAACGTTTTTTTGAGCAATTAATTGCTGAATTAAATCATTGCGTTGCTCTTCGCCCATATATTTAAGTGCCGGTTCAGCAGCTTTTCTAATAAGCGAAACTCTTAATT
>CALLKF010000213.1 GCA_938008535.1 uncultured Saprospirales bacterium
AAATAAAACCTAAAAGAATTATGCTGCATGAAAAGTTTTATAAACCAGAACGATTACCTGCATTGAGAAAACTGTTTGAATGTGAAATTCAATCGCATCAAAAATATAATGAAATTGTGTACTCGCTGAAAAACTATACAAAAAATATAGAATACAGTAATTACACATCGTATCTTCTGTTAGAACCGCATGTAGACAATCATCTGAAAAAATTATACAACGATGATAATTACCATGTAATGATAAGACGAATACTATTGAATAATTTACACAATTTTCCGCTGTCTATTGACACGATGGCACAACGTTTACTGATGTCTGTTCGCAAACTGCAAAAAATATTACAGGAAGAAAATACCAGTTATCAGTTGATTTGTAATGATGTTAAAAAGGAAATTGCGGTTTTGTATTTATCCAAAGGTTTAAAGATAAAAGAGATTGCACAAAAACTAGGTTACAAAGAATCTAATTCATTTACACGTTCGTTTAAAACATGGTTTAATAAGTCACCAGACGAATACAAAGTACAGTTGAAACAATCAGTTGCTTAAGAAAATGTGCGAAGGCAGCATCTATCTACTTCGCAACAAAATTAGCATCGGTCACACCAACATTAAATTGTTTGTTTAAGAACGTAAGCGTAGTATTGTCGCCGGAAGCATCAATCATATCAAACTTATTCACGGAAAAATCTTTCTTATCGATGAAGATATTTATCTTTTTGATGTAGTCTTTCATCTTTTTAATAGTTGGCACTAACTCTAATAAATACTGTTTCTCATTTTCAGAAATCACAGCAATAAAATTCTTATTATCCAACGCGGTACCTTGCACGCAATCAATCATTATTTTATTGATGTTTTCAAATAATTTATTGTTTTTAGAAGAAAAGGAATTTGACTTTTGGTCGTCTTTAATAAACACTTTATCAGCATTAATAATCAGTAAATATTTAAACGGTGTGGTATATTCCATGCGCGCCATGTTTTGTTTTTTGAACATAAAGGTACCTTTAGAAGTAATCTTTTCAGACAACACACTTAAGTTCTTTTCCTGAACAAAATCGCATTTAATAGAATTCACTTTTTTAGATTGTTCAGCAAATATTTTTTTAAATGATGGAACATCTTTAACCAACGTATAACCTTTCAATTGTGCAAATACACAGATTGGAAAACAAAAAAATAAGAATAAAAAATTACGCATACGGTTCAATATTTATTAATTTATCTAATCTAACAATGGTAAAACCTTGTGCTTTTATGGCGTCAATGATGGTTTGCAAATTGGCAATCGTAATTTGCGCTGTATCATGCAGCAACACAATAGAACCAGGTTTTAATTTTGGTATAATGTTACTTAACAATTTTTGTTCCACTTTTACAACCGTATCCATCGAACGAATATTCCAGCCAATAGAATGGAAATTTAGTTGCGTAATGGTTTTCGCTAAATTTGGATTGGTGACACCATAAGGTGGACGAAAAAGCTTCATCTTCTTGCCTATCAATTGGTGTACTAAATCGTTGGTTTTAAGCAATTCAGCTTTCATTTTTTCTATAGAATATAAATCGAAAAAGAAATGATGTGAATAGCTATGATTGCCAATTAAGTGATTTTCTGAATCAATACGTTTTATCAATTCTGGTGATGTTTCGATACGATTTCCGATACAAAAAAAAGTTGCTTCAATATTATTTTGTAGCAGAATATCTAAAATTCGGTTGGTATTGTTCTCACTTGGACCATCATCAAAGGTTAATGCAATTTCATTTTTAGTCGTAATTGTTTCACTAATAGATTCAATAAAAAAATTAGATTTGATTTTTATCGCGCCAAAAATTAAAAATAGTTGATAACAAAAAAATGGTAAAAGAAAATACCAAAATGAAAACGGAATTACCGCACGTAATCCAAACATAAAAACGTTCACTACAAAAAAAACAACTCGTATCGTTTTATAATTTAGCAAGCTGACAATAAAATTAAAGAGTGATTGGAGTTTGCATATTGATTGTAAATCAACACATTTTTAACTGCTTTATTTTCTTTCAACAAAGTATTGGCTGTTGCAAAAGCATAAGCGCTCGATGTTGCATATTCGCCACATAATTGTTTGTAAAAAATAGTGTTTTCTATTTTCAATGCAGCTATTAAATCTTGGTCGTTTTGATGTACATGATCAGGATGACTACCAACAATAATTGCATCAATTGAATATTCATGGTAGAGTGTTTTCGCTTTGTCAATAATTGTTGCAATTTCTGTATTTGCAACAAATTCTATCGATTTTAATTCAGCAACACAATCTTTACTTTTCACATCAGACAACACGAAGAAACTTGCGCCTTCACCAGCAATATCAGTAGGTTTCAAGTAACCAATACGTGTAAATAAATCAAAACTATCGTCTATAATTTCATCTACACCACCAACTAAAACATGTTGAGCATCGTCATCTTTAATCAATAAATAAGCATCTAACAAAGCAGATTCAAATGAAAAATTACGATGCGAATAAGTGCTATTATATGCATGACATTTTAATTGCAAGGCAATTTGAGAAGCAATGCTGTTATGTGTCGAAAAAATAAACGGTGTTGGATTTAGCGTTTCTTCTTTATTTGTAATTAATTTTCTTAAAAACAATGAAGTATCTTCTTGACAACCAAAACCAGTTCCGACAATAATAGCATCAGGCATTTCAACAGTAGCATTCTTCAACGCCATCATGGCACTTGTTGTTCCGATTTTAATAATTCTACTAATTCTTCTAAGTGTTCGGCTATCAAAAAAAGCACTGTAATCTGGTTCAATACATGTCAATTTACCAGCAATTATTTGTTCTTCATTCGCCAAAGAATTGGGTGCAATTTGTCCGATACTATTAATATAAACTGCCATCTTACTACTTTGAAAAAATTAAAGATGAACAATTACCACCAAAGCCAAAAGAATTGGACATGACGTGATTTATATCTTGATGACGAAGAAAGATTTTTTCTGGCAGAATAGTTAGATTTTCCATAGGTTGTTCAAACGAATAATTTGGAAAAACTATACCTTGTTTAATAGCTAATGCTGAAAATACAGCTTCTACTGCACCGCTTGCACCAAGCGTGTGTCCAGTAAATGATTTTGTAGAACTAAGTTTAGGAATTTTATCTTTAAAAATAGATTGAATCGCAATGGCTTCAGCGTTGTCGTTATTGCGCGTACCAGTACCGTGCATGTTGATATAATCAATATCATTTGCCTGCAAACCACTTTTTTTGAGCGCGCCTTGCATCGCTAATGTTGGACCTTTTGCATCATCAGATAAAGCAGTTTGATGAAATGAATCATTGGCATTGTGATAACCAACAACGTTACAAAATATTTCCTGATTTAGTTGTTTTGCTACATTCTCAGACATCAACACCAAATAAGCTGCGCCTTCACCTAAGTTTAAGCCAACTCGTGATTCATCTAATGGTCTGCATTGTTCTGTATCTAAAATCTGCAACGTGTTAAAACCATTCAACGTAAATTTTGTCAAAGCATCTACACCACCAACAATTGCTATATCTAAGAGATTTTGTTTGATCATACGCGTACCCAACGCAATTGCATTTGCAGAAGATGAACAAGCAGTGCTGATAGTAGTAACCATACCTTTGATGCCAATTTCTTTCGCAACAAAATCAGTAATTTTTCCGCAGTCATGATGTCGAATGAATTCAATGTTTGATGCGTTGTTATCATCCACGTAATTTTCAAAAAACACTTCGGTTTTATCCATTCCACCAACAGTAGTTGCTGAAATATATGCTGTTCTAAAATCAGTAGAAAAATTTGCAGGCAAGGTAGCAATTGCTTCTTTGGTTGCAATATAACTTAGTAAAATACTTCTGCTCAATTCTACGGAAAGTCCAGCAATTGCAGCTAATTCAGCGTTGGTGCTTTTAATTTCAGCAACCGATAATTCTACATGATTGGTTTTTAAACGCTTAATTTTATCAACACCAGATTGATGTTTTTCAAAAGCTGCAACGCATTCGTTTACATTATTTCCAAGAGCAGAAATCAATCCTAAACCAGTTACAACAACCTTATTCTGCACTTATGCTTTTTTATTTTCCAGAATAAAATTGGCAATGGTAGAAACAGAGTAAAATATTTTGGGTCCATCTTCTGAATGATTTATTTTAAGACCATATTCTTCTTCTAATAAAACAACTAATTCTAATGCATCAATAGAATCTAAACCAAGTCCTTTACCGAATAATTGTTCATCATCGCCAATTTCTTCTGGCTTTACTTCATTTAATTTTAGTTGTGTTACAATTTGTTGTTTTAGTTTTTGTTTCAATTCTTCTAGTTCCATGATTTTTTTTCTTTTATTAAGTGTGTAATGTGTGTTGGTGTATATGACAAAAAGGAATCTAAATTGTTTTTCTCTACAATGAATAAAAACGCTTTGTAAGTAGTTTCGGTATAATCAACAAAACCACAAATACAAACATCTATACAATTGGATTTGAAAAGCGAATTTATGTAATTATATTGTAATTCTATGTCATAATTTTCGGAAACCATCAATAAATTCTCGCCTTTAAAATTATTTTTGATAGAGATTTCACCGATGACAATATTTGGCAAGGTATAAACAAAAATAGCTGGACTTGCAGTACCTTGATCAATTAGTTTTTGATATTTTATATCTGTGTCAATACTCGAATTGGTATTTATGATATGAATTCCAATTTTATCAGCAGTATATTTTTGGTGTAAATCCAAATTTTTCAACGCAATTTCAGAAACTAAAAAACCTAATTTGCATAAATTATCCATCTTATAGAATTTTGGATATTTTACGTCGAGTTGTTTGTATAAAGTCGAAGCAAACGTTTCAAAATCATTCGAATCATTTTTCAATAAAAGTTCATCATTGAAGAATGCACCTATATTATTTATAAAGCCAGATTGAACAATACAAGGTGCGTGCGAATTCATCGTGCGAAAATAGTTAAAAAATGAGTGATTTTCTATTTCAGCTTTTCCACTAATTTATTAGCTAATAATTTTACATCGTTTGGCCAACGAGCGGAAATTAAATTTCTATCTTCAACAAAAAAAGGAACAAAGCTGCTAAAGCCAGTTTTAAATTGTGTTTTATTTGCTAAAAAGGTTTCTACTTCATCTTGCAAATATGCTTCATAAGTTTTGTAATAATCATCTAATTTCCATTTGGTTAAATAATAGGCCAAGCGCTCTAATGATTTTGTTAAACCAGTAAATTTATAATTATGCACAATGCTTTTACCTGTTTTTCTATCGATACTTCGCGCCAATAACAAGGAACCATGACAAACCGAACCAACTAATTTATTTAGATGAAAGAAATCTACAATTTTATTTTGCAGTGTTTTATTTTCGAGATATTGACGCATACCTTTTGCGTGTCCACCTGGCAAAAACAACAAATCATAATCAGCTGGATTTATTTCATCGTATTTTGTTGGATGCAAAAACTCGTTTGATTTTTGCATTAAACGATACGCATCAATCGCATCTTTTTTAGCACCAAGTTGACCAAAAATAACGCCTGTCAAAAGTAATGGATCCGTTTCGCCAACGATTCCATTTTCTGTTGCAAATGTAATATCAATCTTATTTTCTTTTAATATTTTCCAAGTAATGGAAACTTCTGTAGTATCAAAATCTTTATCAGGAATTGGAATAATTGCTTTCTTCAATATTTTGCTATTTTATTGCTTATAAATTAATTGTTCACCGCGACCTTTTTTAAATACTTTTCTACCTGGATTGATGCCTTTACGCAATTCTTTTTGTTCTTCTTCAGGCAATAAAGAAATCTTTTTACATTCATCGCAGCAACAACCATTCATTTTTTCTGCGCATGCATCGCATTGAATAAATAATAAATGACAACCTTCATTTTTGCAATTCGTATGTGTGTCTGCTGGGTTTCCACATTGATGGCATTTTGCAATTACTTCATGCGATATTTTTTCGCCTAAACGTCTGTCGAATACAAAATTTTTACCTTTAAATTTATTTTGCAAACCTTGTTCTTGTACTTGTCGCGCGTATTCAATAATTCCACCGTTGAGTTGAAACACGTTTTCAAAACCATTATGTTTCATCCAAGCACTCGCCTTTTCGCAACGAATTCCACCAGTGCAATACATCACAATATTCTTTTCTTTATTATCTTTCAGCATTTCAACTACTAAAGGCAATTGCTCGCGAAATGTATCTACATCAGGCGTAATCGCATTTTCAAAATGACCAATTTCGCTTTCATAATGATTGCGCATATCAACTACAATGGTGTTTTCATCTTGCGTAATTTCATTAAAATCTTTCGCATTTAAATGTACACCTGAATTTGATGAATCAAAAGTTGCATCATTCAAACCATCAGCCACAATTTTTGTGCGCACTAAAATTTTAAGTTTTGAAAAAGATTTTCCATCATCATCAATAGCATAATTGAGTCGAATACCATTTAAAAATGGATACGAATACAAATGTGCTTTAAAATTTTCGTGCTGAATTTCCTGAACAGAAAGTTGTCCGTTAATACCTTCTTTTGCCACATAAATTCTACCTAAAACATCAAATTCATTCCATTTTAGGTATAACTCATCGCGCCAATTTTCTGGATTTTCGATTTTCGCATATTTATAAAACGATAGCGTAATTCGTTTTTCTGTACTTTTGAGTAGATTTTCTTCTAAGATTTTTTTGTCCACTCTATTCCAAAGTTGCATTCTTTGTAATTTTTTTGGATAAATAATTGAAACAAAGTTACTATATTTGCAATCAAAATTGTAATTTAACGTCGATTTTAATACCATTCATTCAACCAAATAAAACCAACATGAAAAAAATTATCCTATTATTATTAGTTGCAGGAACATTTATTAACCATTCTCAAGCAAAAATCCAAGCTGGCATCGGCGTAAAAGTTGGTGGAAATTTTGGCAGATGGAACAATACTATTGGTGATCGTTTGAAATTAGTTACAGTTGGTGGAACATTTATTCATCAACCAGGAATTAATGCTGGAATTCAAGGAAGAATTTGGATTAACAAATTTGTAGGTGTTAATTTAGCTGCTGAATTTAACATGGGTGGCTCTAGAATAAAAACTACTCAAGGTACAACCATTACAACTACATCACACAAAGAGAACCAATTAACAGTTCCAATTTCTGTGTTAGCTGGTTGGGGCAACGAGCGCTTACGTATTTTTGCTTCTCTTGGTGGTTATTTTGGTTATGTAATCAACGGTAAAGATAAAGTAACAAAAAACATTAATGGTTCTGAAGGTTCGCCAGTTACGACTAAGGCTGATTATAAAGATGTTTACAAAAATATTGATGCTGGTATTCGTTTAGGTGGTGGTGTGCAAGTATACGTTGATAAAAAATTAAGAAGTTGCGTAACCTTTGATGTGAATTACGATTATGGTTTTATTAAAGCTTACAAAACTCAACCAGCGGTTTATAGTGAATTAAAAATTACACCTTCAAAATTAAATTTTGCTGTTGGTTATATGTACACATTTGGTAAAGACCAACATGAAGAAGCACCAAAAAGAACATTTGAAACTACTGAAGAATAAAATATTCTTTACAAAATATAAAAAAAGAAAGACGATTGTCTTTCTTTTTTTTTGCAAGATTATTCCATTTAAATAATCTTAACACAAATAAAACACTATTATTTAGAACCAATCCAAACAAGAGTTGTTTAATTACTGCATTTGGTCTAAATTTGTACCAAATATTAGGTATTACTTACTCAAATTAATATGCAAGAAACACAAGACGAAATATTAGAAGAAGTTGTTAATTCCGAATACAAATACGGTTTTATTACTGATATTGAAACTGATGACGCACCTATTGGGTTAACCGAAGAAACCGTTCGTTTTATTTCTGCTAAAAAAGAAGAACCAGAATGGATGTTGGAATGGCGTTTAAAAGCATTCCGCGACTGGCAAAAAATGCCTGAACCATCTTGGGCAAATGTTCATTTTCCAAAAGTAGATTTTCAAAATATTATTTATTATTCTGCTCCGAAACAGAAAGTAGAATTAAATTCTTTGGATGAAGTAGATCCTGAATTGCTAAAAACTTTCGAGAAATTAGGTATTTCTTTAGATGAACAAAAACGCTTGTCAAATGTAGCTATTGATGTAGTGTTTGATTCTGTTTCCGTGAAAACAACCTTTCAGGAAACCTTAAAAGAAAAAGGTATCATATTTTGTTCGATGAGTGATGCTATTAAAGAGCATCCTGAATTAGTGAAAAAATATATTGGCTCTGTAGTGCCGAAAAACGATAATTTTTATGCGGCCTTAAACTGCGCTGTTTTTAGCGATGGCTCGTTTTGTTATATACCAAAAGGCGTTCGCTGTCCAATGGAATTAAGTACGTATTTTAGAATAAACTCTGCTGGTTCTGGTCAATTTGAACGTACGCTTTTAATTGCAGATGAAGGTTCTTATGTATCTTATTTAGAAGGATGCACGGCACCGCAACGTGATGAGAATCAATTACATGCAGCAGTTGTTGAATTAATTGCTTTAGATAATGCTGAAATCAAATATTCAACCGTGCAAAACTGGTATCCTGGAAATGCAGAAGGCAAAGGTGGCATTTATAATTTCGTTACCAAACGTGGAATTTGCAAAGGAAACAACAGCAAAATTTCATGGACACAGGTAGAAACCGGTTCTGCCATTACATGGAAATATCCAAGTTGCATTTTGGCTGGTGATAATTCTATCGGTGAATTTTATTCTGTTGCGGTAACCAATAATTATCAGCAAGCAGATACAGGCACGAAAATGATTCACATCGGCAAAAACACGAAAAGCCGAATTGTATCTAAAGGTATTTCTGCAGGAAAATCGCAAAACTCGTATCGTGGTTTGGTGAAAGTGCACAGAAAAGCGGAAAACGCACGTAATTTTTCGCAATGCGATTCGTTGCTTATGGGTGACCAATGTGGTGCGCACACGTTTCCATATTTAGAAGTGAGCAACAACAGTTCTAAAGTAGAACACGAAGCCACGACTTCAAAAATTGGTGAAGATATGTTGTTCTATTTCCAGCAACGCGGCATCGACGAAGAAACTGCAGTGGCGATGATTGTAAATGGTTTTTGTAAAGAAGTAATGGACAACCTGCCAATGGAATTTGCCGTAGAAGCACGAAAATTATTAGAAATAAGTTTAGAAGGTTCAGTAGGATAATGTGCGAATTAAATAATTAGCAAATTAGCGAATGCAATACAACGAAGAAAATATTATACTGAAATTGAGTTATGAATTTGCTCTAGCTATAGTTGAATACTCAGAAACTCTAGAAGAAAATAGAAAATACGTTATTGCACGACAAATATTAAAATCTGGAACTTCTATTGGCGCAAATGTTCGAGAAGCACAAAATGCAGAAAGTAAAGCAGATTTCATACATAATATAAAAATTGCTGCGAAAGAAGTAGATGAAACTGAATATTGGTTAGAATTATGCAGAGATTCAAAAAACTATCCATTTGATATTACATTAATTGAAAAAATAATTGTCATCAAAAAAATAATTACTAAAATAATTTCAACATCGAAAAAGCCAATTAGCTAATCAGCTAATTATCTAATTCGCTAATTAAAAATACAATGTTAAAAGTAAACAACTTACACGCTTCCATTGATAACAAAGAAATCTTAAAAGGTTTTACGTTAGAAATAAACGCAGGCGAAATACACGCCATCATGGGTCCAAACGGCACAGGAAAATCAACCTTAGGAAATATCATCGCAGGAAAAGAAGGTTATACCATCACACAAGGAACTGTAGAATTTGAAGGTGTCAACATCTTCGATTTAGAACCGGAAGACAGAGCACGTTTAGGTGTTTTCTTAGCGTTCCAATATCCGGTAGAAATTCCAGGCGTGAGCAATGCCAACTTCTTGAAAGCAGCCGTAAACGAAATCCGTAAATCAAAAGGCGAAGATCCAATGCCGCCAAATGATTTCTTAAAACTAATGCGCGAAAAGATGGCATTAGTAGAAATGAATAAAGATTTTATTTCACGTTCTGTTAATCAAGGTTTTTCTGGTGGTGAAAAAAAACGTAACGAAATATTTCAAATGGCCATGCTGAATCCAAAACTGGCAATTTTAGATGAAACGGATTCAGGATTGGATATTGATGCCTTACGTATTGTTGCAAACGGTGTCAATAAACTAAGAACAAAAGACAATGCATTTTTAGTCATCACGCATTACCAACGTCTATTAGATTATATCATTCCTGATTTTGTACACGTGATGTATGATGGTCGGATTGTAAAAACAGGCGATAAAGATTTGGCTTTAGAGTTAGAAGAAAAAGGCTACGATTGGGTGAAAGAATTGGAAATAGTATAAACCTTCCTAACCTTCCTAAAGGAAGGAACAGGACAGCAAAATGAATTTCGTAAATAACATTTTTAAAGAGCTAGTAAAAAGTAAAAATGGAAAGCGAATAGAATTAGAAGAACGAAAAATCACTTTAGTGATTTAGAGTAAAAGGAAAAAAATGATAAAAGAATTAGAAAATATACTACCAACCATCACTGACGAAAAACAAAAAGCATCGTTGCAGAAAGCAATTACGATTGGTGTTCCGTCTATGAAACAGGAAGAATGGAAATACACGTATTACAATAAAATTTTACAACAAGGTTTTACCACAACAAACCTTGAAGGTTTTAAAAAACTTCAAGGTTTAAAAATTGAAAAAGAATTCATCGATGCAAATTCCATTTCAACAAATAGAATCGTTTTTGTAAATGGTATTTTTCATAATGAATTATCGACACTGATAAATCATCCGAAAATTAATTTCTGGGATTCTAATAATGTTACGGAAAGCAATACAAAAGACTTTTTGATTGAATTGAATAATGCTTTAACTACTGATGGCGTTTTCTTAGAAATTGGCGATAACGTTGTAGTAGATGAGTTGATTGAAATATTTTACATCAACCAGAATTGCAATCAAATTATCAACTTAAAAAACAATATAAAGATTGGCAAAAACACGCAAGTAAAATTTGCTGAATATTATATCAATTACGACCACTCGCCTGCTTACAATAATATCGTAACAAGTATTGACGTAGCAGAAAGTGCAAACGTAGAATTTTATAAAGTTCAGGATGGCGGAAATGTATTGAATATTACAGATAATACATTTGTGCAACAGGCAGCAAAATCTATTTGCAATGTCACTACGTTTTCGTTAACTGGTGGAATTACTCGCAATGTATTGCAGTTTGATGTGAATGGCGAACGCGCTGAATCGCATATGAATGGTTTGTATTTATTACAAAACGAAGAACATGTTGACAACAGAACATTAGTAAATCACAATGTAGCCAACTGCGAAAGCTTTGAATTATATAAAGGTATCTTAGGCGGAAAATCAACCGGCGTTTTTAATGGTAAAATCGTCGTAGCACAAGCTGCACAAAAAACAAACGCCTTTCAAAGTAACAGAAATATTTTACTAAGCAACGATGCAAACATTTATACAAAACCGCAATTAGAAATTTTTGCAGATGATGTAAAATGTTCGCATGGTGCCACTACTTCTCAAATAGAAGACAGCGAGTTATTTTACTTGCAAGCACGTGGAATCGGCAAAGAAGTTGCACGCGGTTTATTAGTATTTGCATTTGGTGAAGAAATTGTAGAAAAAATAAAGAACGAAGCATTAAAAGATAAATTAGAAAAACGAATTGCTGAGTTATTGAAGATTGAAATATAATAATTAGCGAATAAAATAATTAGCTAATTAGCTTATTGACAAATTATCAAATTAAAAATGTCACTCAACATACCACAAATACGCGCTGACTTTCCCATCTTGAACGAAAAAATTCGTGGCAAGCAGTTAGTATATTTAGATAATGGCGCTTCTACACAAAAGCCACAAGTGGTCATTGATGCAGAAAGTTATTACTATGAACATCAGTATGCTAACATACATCGTGGTGTGCATTATTTATCGCAGGTTGGAACTGATTTGTATGAAAATGTACGCAAGCAAGTGCAGCAATTCATAAACGCGAAACACGAACACGAAATCATTTATACTAAAGGAACAACGAATGCTATCAATTTAGTTGCCTATACGTTTGGTAGAAAATTTATAAACGAAGGCGATGAAATTCTCATCACAGAAATGGAACATCATTCTAATATTGTTCCTTGGCAAATGTTGTGCGAAGAAAAGAAATGTATCTTAAAATATATTCCGTTGCAAGCTGATGGTTCTATCAATATTGGAGATGCAGAAAGATTAATTACACCAAAAACAAAATTGGTTTCTGTAATGTATGTGTCTAATGCATTAGGCACTATCAATCCAATTGAAGAACTAATAGCAATTGCTCATAAAAATGGCGCTAAAATATTAATTGATGCTGCACAAGCCATTCAACATTTCACCATTGATGTTCAAGCATTAGATTGCGATTTTTTTGTTTTTTCAGGACATAAAATTTACGGACCAACTGGCACCGGAATTCTTTATGGTAAAGAACAAATCTTAAATGAAATGCCACCTTATGAAGGTGGTGGTGACATGATAAAAACAGTTTCTTTTTCTGGTACAACTTATAATGATTTACCTTTTAAGTTTGAAGCTGGAACACCAAATATTGCTGGTTGTATCGCACTAGGTACAGCTATAAAATATGTACAGGATTTAGGCATTGATAACATCAGAGCTTATGAAACGGAATTATTGAATTATGCTACAGAAAAGTTGTCTGCTATTGAAGGATTGAAAATTTACGGAACTGCAAAACATAAATCTTCTGTGATTTCATTTTTGTTAGATGGCATTCATCCGTATGATGTTGGTGTGATTCTAGATAACCAAGGTATTGCAATACGCACAGGTCATCATTGTGCGCAACCTGTGATGGATCATTATGGAATACCAGGAACTTGCCGTGCATCGTTTGCGTTTTATAATACAAAAGAAGAAGTTGATGTTTTGGTAGATGGAATTTTAAAAGCTAAAAAGATGTTGAGTTAATGCAAACAATAAACAGTATACAAGATGAAATTATCGAAGATTTTTCCATGTACGATGACTGGAATGACAAGTACGAATATTTAATTGAGTTTGGAAAATCATTAGGAAAATTAGACGAGCAATATAAAACAGAAGAAAACAGAATACATGGTTGTCAAAGCAGAGTTTGGTTGCACGGTGAAATTAAAGATGATAAATTATTTTTTTATGCAGACAGCGACGCGATTATTACAAAAGGAATTGTTGGTTTATTAGTAAGAGTTTTAAGCGGACACACACCAAATGAAATAGCAGAAAGTGATTTATACTTTATTGAAAAAATAGGATTGAAAGATCACTTATCGCCTAACCGCGCAAATGGATTGGTAGCAATGGTAAAAAAAATGAAAACATATGGCATAGCCTTTCAAGCAAAATAAAATGGAAACTGAAATACAACAAAAAACATTTATGGAAATAAAAGACGAATGTTATACGCAAATTCAAACAATCTATGATCCTGAAATTCCTGTGAATATTTTTGAATTAGGTTTGATTTATGAAGTGAACGTTGATATTGACAATAACGTACATGTCTTAATGACTCTAACAGCACCGAATTGTCCTGCAGCAGAAAGTTTACCAGCAGAAGTAGAACAAAAAATAAAAGCAATTGAAGGCGTAAAAAGCTGCAACGTAGAAATCACATTCGAGCCAACTTGGGATCAGGAAATGATGAGCGAAGCCGCTAAACTCGAACTTGGTTTTCTTTAAATAGTTTGCAATTGACAAATAGTCAGTTTCCAAAACATAGCATAAAATTTGAACAATAAATACTATAATTCATTAACTCAACAATTCAACAATTAATATTATGTATCCAGAACACATCACCAAACCTTGCGAAGAGCAATTAACTACAGCAGGTTTCAAAGCTTTAAAGACAGCAGATGCTGTAACAGAAATTTTATCTGAAAAAGAAGGCACTACTTTATTAGTTATCAATTCTGTTTGCGGTTGCGCAGCAGCAAACGCACGACCTGCAGTTTTATCTTCAATTCAACACGAAAAACATCCTAAAAATTTAGTAACTGTATTTGCTGGTGTTGATAGCGATGCAGTAGCAAAAGCAAGAGAATTCACCTTTCCTTATCCACCAAGCTCACCAGCAATTGGTTTGTTTAAAGATGGAAAGTTGGTACACTTCATCGAACGCCACATGATTGAAGGTCGTCCGGCAAAAATGATTGCAGACAACTTAGCTGCAGCTTACGAAGAATATTGCTAGTAAAGAAAATCAAGTTCATATAAAAAAAATAGTCAGCACAAATATGCTGACTATTTTTTATGGATATAATTTAAATTTTAAGCTACTGCTTTCGCTACCAAACTTGCAGCTTCTGATAATAAGATCGCTGATTCAACTTTTAAACCCGCTTCGTCTATCATTTTTTTAGCAATATCAGCATTCGTTCCTTGTAAACGAACAATAATCGGAATTTCGATATTGCCAATATTTTTATACGCATCAATCACACCCTCAGCAACTCTGTCGCATCGAACAATACCACCAAAAATATTTATTAAAATTGCTTTCACATGTGGATCTTTCATGATGATACGGAACGCTTTTTCAACACGTTCTGCGTTTGCAGTACCACCAACATCTAAGAAGTTAGCTGGTTCACCACCACTTAATTTAATAATATCCATGGTTGCCATTGCCAAGCCTGCGCCATTCACCATACAACCAACATTTCCATCTAATTTCACATAATTCAATTCAGCTGCTGCAGCTTCAATTTCAGTTGGGTCTTCTTCCAATAAATCGCGTTGTGCTTCTAAATCTGCATGACGATACAATGCATTATCATCTAAATTTACTTTGCAGTCAACTGCTATAATTTTATCATCAGACGTTTTTAAAACTGGGTTAATTTCAAACATAGATGAATCAGATTCAACATATGCTTGATATAATTTCTGAATAAAATCAACCATGTCTTTAAATGCAACACCACTTAAACCTAGATTAAATGCTACTTTTCTCGCTTGAAAAGGTTGTAATCCAACAGCAGAATCAATCCATTCTTTATATATTTTATCTGGTGTATGCTCTGCAACTTCTTCAATATCCATTCCACCTTCAGTTGAATACATAATTACATTGCACTCTTTTTTTCTATCTAATAAAATAGAAACATAAAATTCTTTTAATTCAGATGTACCTTTGTAGTAAGCATCTTCAGCAATTAATACTTTATGAACTACTTTTCCTTGAGCACCAGTTTGTGGAGTCACTAATGTCATTCCTAAAATTTCGCCAGCTTTTTCTTTCAATGCTTCTAAATTTGGAGCAAACTTTACGCCACCACCTTTTCCGCGTCCACCTGCATGCACTTGTGCTTTTACCACTACACCTTCGCTTCCAGTTCGTTGGTTAATATCATGCCAAGCAGCAATCGCTTGTTCAATAGTTTCTGCAACTATACCTTCTTGTATTTTTACGCCATATTTTTTTAAAAGCGCTTTTCCTTGATATTCGTGTAAATTCATAGCGCAAATGTAAGAATAAAAAGTATTGTTTAAAATGAATTGACTAAAATGTAGATAAAAAAGCAGAAATGCGTAAATTTGTGCATCAAAGCGAATTTAGACATACTTAAACGTTCATCAAATCTGGAATTATTGGTGCATTTGCATCCATATTGCTTATCGTACGCAGTTTTAGATAAAGAATTAAATCAAATTTTAGATTTTGATGCTAAAGTGGTTCAGTATTCTATGGATAAATTTATTGCTGTTGAATCAATTTCTAATTGGTTTTTTGATAATAAAGAAGTCTTTTCGCTAAATTTTAAGAATTGTAAAGTCAGTGTATACTCACCTATTTATACTATTTTACCAGACAAAACCGATAAACAAAACGAAATTTTCTCGATGCTTGGTTATGAAAATGATGCAAGAAATACCTATTTAAAAAATCAGATTAATGCATCGTTCTATGTTTATTTTGCGTTGCCTGATAAAACTATAAATTTCATCGAAAATCATTTACCTAATGTCGAATTTTATTTTGCTGATTATGGTTTATTATGTTTCTATAACAATAGATTATCATTTAAAAAATACCTTGCCGCCAACTTATATGGTGAAGAATTGACAATTTGCTATAAAGCAGATGGACAAAATTTGTATTTGAATAAATTTCCTATAAAAGCAAAAGAAGATCTGTTGTATTATTTGCGCTTGGCTTACGAACATTTAGAGTTAAACACGAACGAATTTCCAACTTATTTATATGGATTTATAGAAGAAAAATCGCCGATGTACACGACAACGTATGGTTTTATCAGAAATTTTGAAATTGACAGAACCTTAAAAATTACCTTGCCTTATAAATATGCAATGGAAGATTTTCCATTTCATTATTATATCAATTTACTTGGACTTGGATTATAATTTTTTAGAAGATAAAAGTTATTGGTTAAAATAAAACGACATATAACTTATAACTCAAACCAAATAATATTCATTATGCGCATCATTTCAGGAACATTAAAAGGCAGACGATTTTATCCACCAAAAAATATTCCTGCGCGACCAACTACCGATTTTGCGAAAGAAGCATTATTCAATATTTTAAATAACAATTTCGATTTTACTGAAGTAAAATTTTTGGATTTATTTGCTGGAACTGGCAGTTTGGATATGGAATTGTTTTCGCGTGGTTGCACTGATATGACTGCAGTTGACATGAGTAAAATAAGCTTAGGTTTTATAAAAAAAATGAGTGATGAATTGCAGATTCCAAACCATAAAATTATTTTTGGTGATGCTATCCAATTTGCAAAAAATTGCACACAACAATACGATTTAATTTTTGCTGGACCACCATATGCTTTGGATTGCATCAACGAAATTCCAGATATTATCATCGATAAAAAATTATTAAAAAAAGATGGTTGGTTTATTTTAGAAACATCACCAAGACATGATTTTTCAGACCATAAAAACCTGATTGATGTTAGAAATTATGGCCAAACGCATTTCTGGTTTTTTGCTGATGAAGAAAGTGAAAGTGAAGATTAAATATCACAGAGGTTCACTGAGTTTTCATTGAGAATTTTTAGAATAATATAAAAAACTCTGTGTGTTCTCTGTGCAACTCTGTGATATAATTACAACAAACAAAAATGAAACGATTCTACTCAAATAATATTCAAAACAATTTCATTTACTTAGAAAATGAAGAAGCGCAGCATTGTACAAAAGTATTGCGTGGTAAAATCGGTGATAAAGTGGAAGTTTTAAATGGAAACGGAAAATTATTTATTGGAGAACTTACAAATATTCAAAAACACGAAGTTCAAATAGAAATCATACAAATTCTAAAAGAAGAAAAAGAAAATGCAAACAAACTTTCCATTGCTATTTGTCCAACTAAAAATCCTGCGAGATTAGAATGGTTTTTGGAAAAAGCAACTGAAATTGGTATTGATAAAATTTATCCAATTATTTCGGAACGAACCGAAAAACAAACTATAAAAACAGAACGTTTACATCAAATTATTATTTCGGCTGCCAAACAAAGTGGACAATTATTTTTTCCTTTTTTACATGAAATACAATCATTAAAAGAATTCTATAATTCAACAACTTCACAATTCTCTAATTATTTTATTGCACATTGCGAAGATGAAATATCCACCAATAATAATTTAAAAATAGATATTCTATCTGCACAAATAAAAAACAATAAAGAAAATTCAGAGAAAAAGAAGCATCTAAAAAACGTGTATAAAAAAGATGAAACTGCTTTGCTGTTAATTGGTCCTGAAGGCGATTTTACTAAAACAGAAGTTCAATATGCTGTTAACAAAAATTATACACCTATTTCTTTAGGAAATTCTATCTTGCGTGTAGAAACCGCTGGTGTATATGCTTGCAGTGTTGTTTCAATGATAAATGATGAATTTTAAAATGGACAATATGCAGAACAATTTAAAACGTTTATTCTTATTTATCACTTATTACTTTTTACTTTCTTCAACCTTTTCACAAGTAAAAACAACCGCAAAAATTGGCTTGATGAAATACAAAGGTGGTGGCGATTGGTATGCAAATCCAACATCATTGCCAAATTTAGCAAAGTATTGCAATCAAAATTTAGGTATGAATTTAAGTACTCAAATTGATGAAGTAGAACCTGGTAGTGCTGATTTATTTAATTATCCATTTGTTCATCTAACTGGACATGGCAATATTATTTTCACTGATCAGGAAGCTGAAAACCTGCGTACATACTTAATTTCAGGCGGATTTTTGCATGTTTCAGATAATTACGGCATCGATAAATTTATTCGTGCCGCGATGAAAAAAGTATTTCCAGAATTGAGTTTTGTGGAGTTGCCTGCATCGCATCCAATCTATCATCAAAAATTTGATTTTCCTAATGGCTTGCCAAAAATTCACGAACATGATAAAAAAGCTGCGCAAGGTTTTGGCATTATTTACGAAGGAAAATTAGTTTGTTTTTATGATTATGAATGCGATTTAGGTGATGGTTGGGAAGACCAATCTGTTCATAAAGATTCAGATGAAGCACGAACAAAGGCATTAAAAATGGGTGCGAATTTAGTGCAGTACGCGTTTACGAAGTAGTCGTAAGTTGCTAGTTTCAAAAAGTAATTCCTACAAACCATTTCCAATTCCACTAAGTGCATTACTACCACTAAAACCATCTGAGCCGAAGAATCCTGTATCGAAGAAAGCTTTTTGTTTCTGTAATTTCAACCAACTAAATTGTTGCGATGTAACATAAACAGTCATGTAAAAACCTTGTTGCGAGCCAAATGGTGTCCATTTAAATTCCATTTGCCAGCAATGCAAATCACGCACAATGGCTATGTCGGTTCTGGAAATTTGTGGTTTTTTAGAACTAAAATCAAAACTGGTGGTTACATTTACTTTCCATTTTTTAGTAATATTTACATCTAAACCTAAACCTAAACTTTGAGTGATTAGAGATGTATCGTTTCTAGTAAACCTAGATTTTGTTTTCTGAAGATTAAAGGTATAATTGTAATTAACAGACCAAGGAATAGAAAAATTATAATAACCACGATCGTAAACACCTTGCGGAAAAAACTGATTATTTAAACCTTGTTGTCGATATAGTTGTTGATTAAAATCTTGATTTTGCTGTTCATTTGATTTTTTAGAACGCAAACTTCCACTTAATGAAATCTGTACACTTCGTAATCTAAGCAATCGTTTTGTTTCTCTAAAATAAAACGATTTAGTTTGTGTACCATTACTGTCAACTGAATAAGGATTCAAATCCACAGAACATGAAAGATTTAATTTGTCGGTAATATGTGTACTAGCATTAATTGGATTGACAAAAAGTTGTTTCGAAATCATATCATAACGAACACCAAATGATAAATTATCCAATAAGGTAATTTTTTTATTATGATTGATAGAATCTTTCTTTGAAAATACTTTAATTTCAATCGTATTACTAAAATTTAATGAAACAGATCCTGATTTTTTTGGTGGTGAATTGCCGAATATTGAATAATCTATTGTATTTCCATTTCTATCAGATTGCACGGTTTGCATATATTTCCAAGCAGGTTTTGTAAAATCTGGATTAAAATTAAAACTTAAACTTGGAGAAAACCGATGACGAATGGCTTGTAGTTTTCCTTTTTTAAATGGAAATAAACCATATAATTGTGTACTTATTCCAAAAGAAAAATCAAAACGTCTGTAACTTTTAAAACCATACTTGCGTTCATCAACCAATCTATTGTATGCAGTATCAATTTTATTTGTTGCTCCATTAAATTGAATCAATGTGTCATAAAAAACTTTATTGATATAACTGAAATTCCAATCATCATTGTAATTAAAACTGGTATTAAAATTTATATACTTAAACAATAAAAAATTGGCAGAAATTGGAAGATTATGTGTAATACTATTTCTCATATTTTTTAAGGTTTGTTTAGTCAAAAAGGTTGAATCAAAAATTTCAAAATAATATTCCCGTAACGGAGATGGATATCGATGCCATGCTCCTTGATGCTCGAAGAGAACAGGACGATTTTGTATGCCCAAGCTTTGCAACCATCGCCGGATCCGGTCCTCATGGGGCAATCCCCCTTTCTAATCTATACCATTGGAGATGTAACCGTATCGACCAAATTAGTAGGTGAGTACAACTTCAATA
>CALLKF010000214.1 GCA_938008535.1 uncultured Saprospirales bacterium
ACAAGTTTTATGAGTTTTTGTCCGTTGTATTTACCTTTTGGACTTTCAACCATAAAAAAAGAACAATAACATTTTTTTTTGGTATGTAACAAATGTAACTGTTCTTTAAATTTCGCCGATATATCTTTACAGTATCAAAAAAAAATAACATGAAAGTAGAACAAATTTATACAGGATGTTTAGCACAAGGTGCCTATTACATTGAAAGTAACGGCGAAGCTGCCATCATTGATCCATTGCGCGAAGTGCATGCATACATAGAGATGGCAGAAAAAAGAAATGCAAAAATAAAATACATTTTTGAAACACATTTCCATGCTGATTTTGTTTCTGGTCACGTTGATTTAGCAAAAAAGTCAGGAGCAGAAATTGTGTTTGGTCCAACCAAAATGGATATTGGTTATACTTGCACTGTTGGTAAAGATGGACAAGTATTTAAACTTGGAGACGCAAGTTTAACATTAATACATACACCAGGACACACTATGGAAAGCAGTTGTTTTTTATTGAAAGATGAAACTGGAAAAGAAACAGCCATTTTTACTGGTGATACACTATTTATCGGCGATGTAGGCAGACCTGATTTAGCACAACATGTAATAGCTGATTTAACAGAAGAAAAATTAGCTGCACATTTATACGATTCGTTGCGAGAAAAAATAATGCCTTTGAATGATGACATCATCGTTTATCCAGCTCATGGTGCAGGCAGTGCATGTGGAAAAAATTTAAGCAAAGAAACTTCTGACACTTTAGGAAATCAGAAAAAAACAAATTATGCATTACAACCAAATTTAACCAAAGAAGCTTTTATAAAAGAAGTATTATCTGGATTAATGCCACCACCAAACTATTTTCCTAAAAATGTTTTAATGAATATCAATGGATATGATTCAATTGATGAAGTTATAGATAGAGGAACTAAAGCATTATCTGTTGCAGCTTTTGAAGCTATTGCAGAACAAAAATCGGCATTGATTTTAGATACCAGAAATCCAGAAGAATTTGCAAAAGCATTTATTCCAAACTCCATAAACATTGGCATCAACGGAAGTTTTGCAGTTTGGGTTGGCACATTAATTCCTGATATTAAACAACAAATATTATTAATAACAGATAATGGTTTAGAAGAAGAAGTAATAACTCGATTGGCACGTGTTGGCTACGATTTTGCCATCGGTTATTTAGATGGTGGAATAGAAGCTTGGATAAAAGCAGCAAAGGAAACAGAAAGCATTCCGACTGTTACCGTTGAAGAATTTGCAAACTTAGAAGTACAAAATCCAGACATTAATATTTTGGATGTTAGAAAAAATAGCGAATATTATTCAGAACATATCATAAATGCAATTAATGCACCATTGGATTATATAAATGATAGTATGGTACAAGTAGATAAAAACAAAACCTATTACGTTCATTGCGCTGGTGGTTATCGTTCTATGATTTTTGCTTCTATTTTAAAAGCACGTGGTTATGATAATTTGATAAATGTGAATGGTGGTTTTGCTGCAATTAAAGCATCTGAAAAATTTAAAATCACTGATTATATTTGTCCAACTACAATGTTATAAATAATAGCAACAACATATAATTCTAAATTTTTAAAACAACAAAAAATGAACAATAAAACAATTATTGACGTAAGAACGCATGCCGAATTTTTAGGTGGTCACGTCGCAAACAGCATCAATATTCCTTTGCAAGAAATTCAACAAAGATTAGATGAAATTAAAAAATTGCAACAACCAATTATTTTGTGTTGCGCTAGTGGAAACCGCAGCGGACAAGCAACTGCATTTTTAAAAAGCATCTGCATCGACTGCGAAAATGGTGGAAGCTGGTTAGACGTAAACTATAATTATCAAACAATATAAAACGAAAAAAATGTTAGAAACAATCAAAAACATGTTAGGTTTAGGACCAAAAGTAGATTACAAAGAATTATTAAAAAGTGGTGCACAAATTGTAGATGTGCGTACCAAAGCTGAATATCAACAAGGACACATAAAAGGTTCCATCAACATTCCATTGAATAATCTTTCCAATCATTATGCATCGCTAAAAAAAGACAAACCAGTAATTACTTGTTGTGCATCTGGTGTACGTAGTGCACAAGGAAAAAATATTTTGAAATCAAATGGTTTTACACAAGTCTACAATGGTGGTGGCTGGATGAGTTTGCAAGGTAAAATTAAATAAAATAACAACTAAAAATAAATAATGAAAAATAGAATTTTAACTGGTTGGAATTTCCAACGTGCATTTTATCTTTTAATGGGTTTGTTCGTAATAGTCAATGCAATCATGACAAAACAATGGTTTGGTGCTATTTTTGGTGCATACTTTGCATCGATGGGTTTGTTTAGTTTTGGATGTGCTGCAGGTGCTTGTTACACGAGCAACAACACACAAACACCAACTACAAACGATATTCAAAATGTAGAATTTGAAGAAGTAAAATAAATTATTATGCCAACATTTACAGAACATATTCAATCTGACAAACCTGTATTAGTAGATTTCTTTGCAGAATGGTGCGGACCATGCAAAATGATGAAACCAATTTTAGAAGATCTTAAAAAAAAGGTTGGTGACGATGCTACCATTCTAAAAATTGATATCGACAAAAATCCAAACATTGCCAGAAAGTACAATATACAAAGTGTACCAACTTTAATGATTTTTAAAAATGGAAAAATACTTTGGAAACAAGCTGGTGTGGTAGCAGCACATCAACTCGAAAAAATAATAAACAGTAATAAATAATTATAAAATGCAAAACGAACATTTTTACGACGTAACCGTTGAATGGAAAAGCGATAGAAAAGGAACCTTAAGCTCTGAAGTTTTACCAGCAATAATTGAAGTAGCCACACCACCAGAATTTCCGAAAGGAATGGAAGGAATTTGGTCGCCTGAACATTATTTTATAGCAGCTGTCAATAGCTGTTTAATGACTACTTTTTTATCAATTGCAGAAAATTCAAGATTGGAATTTGAAACCTTTTCATCAAAAGCAGTTGGAAAATTAGAAATTGTAGATGGAAAATATATGATAAGCGAAATAACATTATATCCAATTGTTACTATAAAAGATGAAACTATGCAAGAAAAAGCAACACGTGTTTTAGTCAAATCTGAAGCGAATTGTTTAATTTCAAATTCAGTAAAATCTAAAATTATTTTTAATCCAGAAATCAAAACTATATAAAAATGAAGCAATTCACCACACTCCTTTTTACGGCAACTTTATTCTTTTTTACTTCTTGTTTAAATGGTAAAACCAATGGCGAAAAAACAAATTTTTCTGCTACCGAATTTGCTGATAAAATTAAAGAAATACCGAATGCACTAATTATTGATGTTAGAACTCCAGATGAATATTCAAAAGGTCATTTAGTAAATGCACAAAACGTTGATTGGAACGGCAATGATTTTGATAATCAAATTTCGAAATTAGACAAAACACAACCTGTTTTTGTCTATTGTTTAAGTGGTGGTCGAAGCTCATCTGCAGCAAGCAAAATGCGCAGTGAAGGTTTTGAAAAAGTATATGAATTAGATGGTGGAATTATGAAATGGCGCGGTGCGAATTTACCAGAAACAACTGAAACAACGAATGCAAAACCAACTGGAATGACGAAGCAACAATTTGATGCACTTTTAATTTCTGACAAATTAGTGCTGATTGATTTTTATGCAGATTGGTGTGGTCCTTGCAAAAAGATGAAACCTTATTTAGAAGAAATTTCTAAAGAAATGAGTGATAAAGTAGTTGTTATTAGAATTAACGCAGACGATAATCAAGCATTGTGCAAAGAATTAAAAATTGATGCATTACCTGTTTTACAAGTTTACAAGAACAAAACGATGACTTGGTCGAATGTTGGAATGATTGAAAAAGCTGATGTAGTTAAACAACTTAAGTAAGCATTATTTGTTGCTTACAATTTTTACTTTTGATGCAATATACAAAGCCAATATACCTGTTGCGATAGAAATATAACCAACATAATTAAAATGAATTACCGTTCCATCTGGAGCTTGATGAACAACGAGTCCACAAATTATAGCAGCTACACCAGTTCCTAATTCTAAAAATGCAGAACGCATGCTCATGAAACCACCACGTTTTTCTGGTGTGGTAGCTGCACTCATGATTGTATATGCAGGAATAATTCTGCCAGCTGCAGATATAAAAAACACAATACAAACAGCAAAAGCTACATAAATGTTGGTGTGCTTAATATTCGTACTCAACCAAATTGGAACGAACGACAATAACAACAAAACTACAAAGGATGGAAAGTTACCTTTACGATCACAAATTTTTCCAATAATTGGTGATGCAATAACAGTGGCAATTCCACCAACGATATACATTAATGATTTTAAGTTTTTATCAAAACCAACATTGTTTTCAAAATACGGAACAATAAACGTAATAACTACTTGATGACCAAAAACCAATAAAAAAGCTAACAACAATGCTTTAAATTGATTTCCATCTTGTAAAACTTCTTTTGCATAATTAAATTGAATTTTCTTATTTACAACATTTTTTAAATGCATGTTTACTGGTGGAATCCAAAATATCAATGCAAATATGGTTAAAATAGAAATGATTCCTAAAATTTTAAAAGGCATAAAAATATCATAAATATTTGCTACCGTTAAACCAAACGGAATACCAGTAATAGCAGCAAGTGCAAATGATAAAGACATGATACTAATGGCAGTCGCTCTTCTTTCATATGGAATTACATCACTAATAATTGCAGTAGAAACACCACCAATTATGCCACCAAAAATTCCTGTAATTCCACGATACAACATAAAAAAATAAAAATTCTTGCCAAAACCACACAACATCGTTCCTACTGTAAAACCAATAAACGTAAATATCAATAATTTTTTACGATCGAATTTGTCCATAATACCTGCGGAAAAAATACCAGATAAAAATGCAGCTAAAGAATAAGCAGAAACTAATAAAGTAGATTTAAACGGCGTTACTTGAAAAGTATGCATTACTTCTTTAATTAATGGCATCAACAACATAGAATCTAAAGATGCCAAATAACCAACAAATGCTAATAAAAAAACTAAAAGGAACTCATTGCTTCTACCATGTGGAAGTTCATTTTTTTCTAAAACAATTGTATCTATATTATCCATTAATTAATTATTGAGTTTTTGAATTGTACCATTATACAATTCTTTAATTATCCAATTTCCTCACACCATCTACTAAATCACAAACATAAAAATCTGCTTTTAGCATAGTTTTCTGTTCATATTTTTGCGCAACATACAAAATAAATCTATCTACTTTTTCTTTTTTTACTAAAGCAATGCAACAACCACCAAAACCAGCACCAGTCATGCGCGCACCAACACAACCATCAAAATGTGTGCTATAATGTACTATTACATTTAACTCTTCGCACGATACTTCATAATCGGTTGACAATGAAATATGTGATTCAACTAACAATGCACCAAATGCTTCGATTTGTCCGGCATTTAAAGCTTTAACTGCATTTAAAACTCTTTTATTTTCTAAAATAGCATGTTTAGCACGTTGATATAAAATATCATCTTCAATATATGCTAGAGAAATTTCATGAACATGGCATAAATCTTCAGCAATATCAAACTTTCTGAGTATGTCAAAAGCAGCATCACATTCATTTCTTCGTTCATTATATTTTGATTCAGCTAACGCACGCGCTTTGTTTGAATTAATAATAACGAGTTGGAATTCTTTAAAATCAGCTACCACATATTCATTTTCTAAAGTAGCACAATTCAATAAAATTGCTTGATTTTGTTTTCCGTTAGAAACAGCAAATTGATCCATGATACCACAATTCACACCAATATATTGTCGCTCTGCACGTTGCGCATCCAACGCTAATTGTGTTCTGTTTTTAGTGTAAAATTTTTCATTAAAAATAAAGCAAATCAAACATTCCAATGCTGCCGAAGACGACAAACCTGCACCAAGCGGCAAATCACTAGCTAGTAAAATATTAGCACCAATTAATTGTACACCATTATCTCTCAATACTTGCAACGATGCTTTGATATAATCAGACCAATGTTTTTTTTCATTATGATGAAAGACAAAATCATCGCTCACACAAAAAAACACTTCTTCGTTAAAATCATTTGAATAAATACGAATGATATTCGTTTCTGTTTTAGAAACTATTGCAGTAATACCTAATGAAATAGCAGCTGGCAACACAAAACCACCATTGTAATCAATATGTTCGCCAATTAAATTTACGCGTCCTGGACAAAAATACGTTTCCACATCCAACGCACCATATCGATGTATAAATTCTTCTTTTAATGTTTGCGCATTGAGCATGTAGAGATTCTTAAAAAGCAGTTTGAGTTTTCAAAAATAAGAAAAAACAGTTGAGTAAAAGAAAGTTCCATTTAAAACGTTAAAATTTAATTATTTAACACTAGCTAAAAATAATTAAACATTTCATAGTCAAGTGATTTTGCAACGTTGAGTGTATTTTGTACCTTTGGCACTCAATTAAAAAAAAATGGGATTTGATAAAAATACAGTAATTGGAATTGCATTAATCATGTTGATATTTTTCGGTTTTGAAATTTACAACGTTAAACAGCAAGCTGAATATGAAAAAACGCATCCAAAATCAAAAACAGATGCTTCTAAATATCCAACTGGTGATTCAGCAACTTCAACTAAAGCATCCAATTTAGTTGATTCTTTAGTTGGAAAAAAGACGGATGCTAGTGAGTTCTTAAAAAATGTAACTGATTCAACACAAGCTCAAAACTTAGGTAGTTTTGCTGCGTTTGCACAAGCTAACGAACAATTAACTATTATTGAAAATGAAGATTGTATTTATACATTTTCCAACAAAGGTGGTGTTATTAAAAAAGTAGTTTTAAAAGATTACAAAACATCAACCAAAAAACCATTGATTTTATTTGAAGATCATGGAACTGATTTCAACTTTTCATTTTTGGCAAATACTAGTAAAACTATCATTGAAACAGAAAAATTATTTTTTGCATCAACTGCGACTTCACATAAAATCTCTGGCGACCAAAAATTAGATATAGTTTATAAAATTGATTTAGGAAACGGAAAATCTTACGAACATAAATACACTTTAAACGGAAAAGGTTATGCTGCTGATTTTGTTATCAACGCAATTAATTTTGCTGATGTAATTCCAGCAAACAATCCAATTACATTAAATTGGACACAAAATATTCCTGCAAAAGAAGGTGGTATAGATGATGAACGCTACAATGCAACATTGCATTACATGAATGCAGAAAAAGAAGATGATGATTTATCAAGAGACAAAGAAAAAACGTTGGAATCACCTTTACAATGGGTTTCATATAAACAAAAATTCTTCAACACATCATTAATTGCATCCAAAGAATTATTCAATAAAAACGCTAAAATAGTAGTTAAGACACCATTAAACAGTACAGATACCGTAAAAACTTTTAGTTCACAACTGCAAATTCCATTTAATAATTCAAATGCATTTAGTTTTCCAATGCGTTTATACATGGGTCCGAATAAATTTAACGAATTGAAAAAAATGGATGTGAGTTTAGATAATATTGTTCCATTAGGTTGGAGTATTTTATCTTTAATCAACAAGTTTTTCATTTTACCAATATTTCATTTATTAGAAAAAATTACTCTAAATTATGGAATTATCATTTTGATATTAGCTATCATCATAAAATTAGTTACGTTTCCATTTACATTTAAATCATCAATGTCAATGGCAAAGATGAAAGTGCTAAAACCAGAAATTGACGAATTGAAAAAGAAGTTTCCAGACCAAGCACAATTTGGACAAGAACAAATGAAATTATTTTCACAATCTGGCGTGAGTCCATTTGGTGGTTGCTTACCAATGTTGCTTCAAATGCCAATATTAATAGCCATGTATCGATTGTTTCCAGCATCGATAGAATTAAGGCAACAACCATTTTTATGGGCAACCGATTTATCTAGTTATGATGCAATTGTAACTTGGAAAACAGCGATTCCATTAATAGGAAACCACATAAGTTTATTTACGATTTTAATGGCTCTTTCATCCATATTAGTAACTAAATTAACACAACAACAACAACCAGCATCAGTTGGTGGTGGTGGAACTGCTGATATGATGGCACAACAAATGAAAATCATGCAATATGTGATGCCAATTATGTTGTTGTTTATGTTTAACAAACAGCCAGCTGCTTTGAGTTATTACTATTTCTTGTTCAATATTTTAACCTTAGCTCAAAACTGGATTATTCAAAAATTCTTTGTAGATGAAGATAAAATTCATTTAGAAATTCAAGCAAATAAAAAGAAACCAGTGAAGCAAAATGCAT
The DNA here is from genome assembly GCA_938008535.1 of uncultured Saprospirales bacterium. Lineage (GTDB taxonomy): Bacteria > Bacteroidota > Bacteroidia > Chitinophagales > JADIYW01 > JADJSS01. The sequence continues at coordinate 8,410 of CALLKF010000214.1, forward strand.
TTCAAACTAAGATGCAAGAAATGTTGAAACAACAAGAAGAAATGAAGAAAAAGCAAGGAAAGTAATTTTAGAAAGTGAAAGTGATGGTGATAGCATAGAGACGCATAGAATGTGTCTTGAAAAATGAAAGTTATAAAAGTTCGGAACTCTTAAAGAATTCCGAACTTTTTTATTTTTCAGTCAATATAGAATTTATACAACAAAAATGTATCTTTGAAAAAACAACTCGTTGGGTTTTCATTTCAAATATTTACCGTTAATTAAAATAGTTTTAGCACTCATTGCTGGAATTTTTCTTTTCAATTTAGTTACAATTCCATTTCAATATTGCTTGTATTTCTGTTTGTTTATTTTCATTTTATTTATTGCATTTCATTACAATGTCTCCAATTTATCAATAAAAAAAGCAAGTGCATATATTGCTTATGTTGTTGTGTTTTTGGTTGGTGGTTTAATGGCTACAAATAAGAAATTAGAAAATCAAGACTTACATTTTAGCAATCAAAAAGCTCAATTTGCTAAAGGAATTATTTTTTCATCGTTAGAAGAAAAAGATAAATCTTATAAAACAGTCATTAAAATTACTGAAACAATTGACAGTTTAAATAAAACACAAGCAGCAACAGGAAATTTATTGGTTTATTTAGCAAAAGATTCATCTTTAAAAGAGTTAGAAATTGGCGATGAAATATTGTTTAATCTTAGATACAATGCAGTTGAAGCACCGAAAAATCCTGGACAATTTGATTACAGAAATTATTTGAAATACAAATCTATTTTTCATCAGCAATATATTGCGCTGCATCAATATCAACTACTAACAAAACATAAATCGCTTTTTGTAAAACGTATTAGTGATAATATTGGAAAATATGTGCAATCTATTTTAAAAACATACATACCAAAACCAGAGAATTTTGCGCTGGCTGATGGTATTTTGTTGGGTCATCGTGCCAATATTGATGTTGAATTATACAACGCATTTGCTTATACAGGCATTTTGCATATCTTATCAGTTTCAGGTTTGCATGTTGGTATCATTTATGGAATGCTGCTTTTTTTATTATCATTTATAAAAGATAAAAACAAGAAAATAAAAATTGCAAAATTCATTTTCATTACGTTGTTCATTTGGTTGTTTGCATTTGTTACCGGTTTTTCTGCTGCGTGTGTGCGTGCCGCGATTCTGTTTACGTTATTGAATTATGGAAAAATCAGCAAAGAAAATTCTAACAATTTAAATTTACTTGGTGGTGCTGCATTGCTGCAATTATTAATCGATCCAAATAATTTATACGATATTGGTTTTCAATTATCGTATTTAGCCATGCTTGGTTTATTTATTTTCTATAAACCAATTTATGCACTTTTTTACCATCCAAATAAAGCAGTTGACTGGACTTGGCAATTATGGTCTGCATCGTTGGCAGCGCAAGTGTTTACGGTGCCTTTGAGTATTTATTACTTCGGAAACTTTCCTACTTATTTCTTATTCGCCAATATTTTTGCCATACCATTATCAGCAGTCATTTTATGGTTAAGTGTTGCGTTAATTCCGTTTAGTTTTATTCCATTTTTAGCAAAAATAATTGGTTTCGTCAATTCATTTGTCATTTCTATTTTTATACAACTCACCTATTTCTTTTCAAATTTGCCACTTGGAAAACTCTTTAATTTATACATCACCAAATGGCAATTACTGATTTTATTTATTGCGATTATTTTATTGACGATTTCCATCGTAAAACAAAAACCAAAATTCTTATTGGCTTGTTTAAGTTTGTTTTTATGTACTATTATGATGTCGTTTGTTTATTCAAAAAATGAAATTTCAAAAAACGAAATCATAATCTATTCTGTTCCAAAAAATCTGGTGATTGCAAGCAACATAAATCAACAACAAATTATTATTTCAAAAGATAGTATTTCAGAAAAATCGTTTTCATTCTGCATCAAAAACTCTTATCGCAATTTCAGAATTTCTGATTACAAAAATTATTTACTCAATGATTCTATTTTAAACAAAGATTTTTATTGCAATAAAGATGTGTTGTATATAAATGGAAAAAGTTTTTACTTAATGAATAACGACAACACGCGCAAAGCATTTTCAACTCCGTTGAAAGTTGATTATTTAATTTTAAGTGACAATTGCTTCTTAAATATTGAAAGTGTGAAAGCAAATTTTCAATATCAGCAACTTATTTTATCAAGCGACAACAACAATTACCATTTAAAAATCTTCAGAAAATTATTGAATGAGAACAACCTGAAATTTGTGGATTTGAGCGAAAAAGCGTTGGTGATTGAGTTGTGAACTTGCAGTTTAATATAGTTTTTATTATCTTTACAATAGAAATGGAAGTTAAAGAAAAAATAAACAAAACCTTAAACTCAAAAGGTGCTGCTATCTTCAAAAAAATGTTGGAAGATAAAAACGCTATTTCTAAACATCTGCAAAATGGTGGAAAATTATCTGAACTAAAAGATAAATACAAGTTTGTCAAACCCATATAATTTAATTGAAGCAGACGATTTTTCGTATGAATTTGTAACGACTCAAGGAATTACTTATCAAATTTATTTTTTAGATTATAGTGCAATGTTTGATGATTATCCAACTATTGCTAAATTCATTTATACTTTTAATATTGACGTAATTGATGGTGATGAAAGACTAGCAATTACTGATGAAAGAATTGGGATTACTGTTGTTGAAGTATTAAAAAAATTCTTTACAAAAATTGAGAACGTTGTAGTTTATGTTTGTGATACAACTGATAAGAAACATTATGCGCGCAAACGAAAATTTGACACTTGGTTTTGGAAATATAATGATGGAAATATTATAAAAGAAGATGGCATTGCTATGATTGAAGGAATTGAAATTGTTAATGCTTTGCTTATTGAAAAACATCATCCAAAATTACACGAAATTATATTTGCATTTAAGGATTTGAATAATAAAGTTGGTGATAAATAAATAAAATATTTTTTAGCTAAATTGTGTATATTTAAGTAACTTTAAATCATATTAAGAAAACCTATCGAATGAAAAATCTAATATTTCTAATCTCAACGATAATTATGTTCACAGCTTGCAAAAAAGGATACACCTGTGAATGTGATAATCCTGGCGGACATGAAGTATTTATAATTCATGACACAAAGAGCAATGCAGAGAAAGAATGTTTTAAATATAGAGATATTCCATGGTCAGAAACAAGCTGTACACTTAAATAATTTCCAGCACTTCATCAATAACATCATACACTTTTTGCAACTGCTCTTTGGTGATAATATATGGTGGTAAAACGTAAACGGTGTTGCCAAGTGGTCGAAGTAAGACACCGCGTTTAATAAAATTATCGTACAAAAAATCGCGAATATTATTGAAATAATTGGATGAAGCATCTGTTTTTACATCAAAAGCTACGATTGTACCAGTTTGTCGAATATTTTCAATTTTTGTGTTTGATTTTAGTTTTGATAAATATTGACTTTGCCATTCAACTAAATTGTTAATCGTTAATTGTGCATCATTTATTAATTCCAAACTCGCGCAGGCAGCCGCACAAGCCAGCGGATTTCCAGTATATGAGTGTCCGTGAAAAAATGTTTTTAGTTTATCATTGCTCAAAAATGCATCATAAATTTTTTGCGAACAACTAGTAATTCCAAACGGCAAAAAACCACCAGTTATGCCTTTCGAAATACAAAAAATGTCTGGTTTATTTACCAAATGGTCTGTTGCGAAAATTTTTCCTGTACGATAAAAACCAGTCATAACTTCATCTGCAATACAGATTACTTGATTTTGTTGTGCTATATCGACCAATTTATCCAGAAATTTGGCTTCATACATCAACATACCAGCCGAACCTTGAATTAATGGCTCAAAAATAAACGCTGCTACCTTTTTTTTCTGAATAATATGCTGAAATTCATGTTGAACTTGTTCAATATTGGCTTCATTTGGCAAATCAATAAATTCAACATCAAACAAAAACGACTCAAACGGCTGATTGAAAGTACCGCGCGCGCCAACCGACATCGCTCCAAATGTATCGCCATGATAGGCATTTTTGAACGCAATGACGGTGTTTTTTGGTTGGTTTTGGTTGTGACAAAACTGAATAGCCATCTTCAAAGCTACTTCAACCGAAGTCGAACCATTATCAGAAAAGAAGATTTTTGTTTGATTCTTTGGTAAAATAGCAAGCAGTTTTTCAGAAATCTCAATCGCAGTTGGATGCGTAAAACCAGCAAAAATAACATGCTCTAATTCGTCCAATTGCTTTTTGATACGTTTGGAAATATGTTCATTGCAGTGACCAAACAAATTCGTCCACCAACTTGATATAGCATCAATGTATTCGTTTTCATACTCGTCAGTCAGAATCGCATCTTTTGCTTTCACAATTACCAAATTTTCTCCAGCTGTTTGATGTTGCGTAAACGGATGCCAAATATTTTGTTGATCGATTTTGGATAAATGCATATTATTGGTGTCGAAGATATTCAAATTGTTTTGCTTGTTCTGAAATAAATTCTTGCGTCAAATTGTCAGTAAATGGAATTTTACCAAGTAAAGGTATTTTAGAATATTCTAAAATAAATCTTTCAGTTTCAAAATTTGGATCACCACAAAAGATTATTCCTTCAATTGGAATATTTCTTTGTTTTAATGCTTCAATTGACAATAAGGTATGATTAATGCTTCCTAAATAATTCATAGAAACAAGTATAACAGATAGTTGTAGTTCTTTAATTAAATCAATACATAAATATTTTTCAGATAAAGGTGAAAGCAAACCACCAGCAGTTTCTACTATTAAGTGATTATTTGTATTAACTAATTTAATCTGTTCTATATCAATAACTTTTGATTCTAATTTAGCAGCTAAATGTGGTGAAACTGGTTCTTTTAATAAAAATGCTTCTGGAAAAACAGTTTGGTGGTTTTTTGCATATTTTCGCACAAAATCAGCATCCGTTTCGTTTAAATTACCTGATTGTACTGGTTTCCAGTAATCAGCATGCAGTGCCTCCACTAAAACTGCAGATGTAACTGTTTTACCTATATTGGTTCCAATTCCAGCAATGATGTATTTCTTCATTTTATATTCTATTGATAATCAGTTAGTAAATTAAATAACAAATCAATTTCTTCTGTAGTATTATAGCTGTGTAGAATAATTCTCAATCGTTCAGTTCCAATTGGAACCGTTGGCGCAATAATTGGTCGAATATCCAATCCATTTTTCTGAAGATAGTTGGCAATTTTTCGACAGTTTTCGTTTCCTAATACCAATATTCCAAAAATTGGACCATCGCCAATGAGCGAAAATTTGCTTTTTAATGAATCAAATTTATTTTTAAAGTAAAAGATTAATTTATTTAGTTTAATTTGTTGGTTTATAGTATTTTGTAAATATAAATAACTATGTTTCACAGACAATAAATTATGTTTATCTAATGCTGTTGAATAAATGAATGGTTTTGAAAAATTAACCAAATACTCTTTTAGCTTTTTGCTGCCAAGCACTACTGCACCGTGGCTTGCAATGGCTTTTCCAAAGGTATAAACACGTGCAAAGCATTTTGCTTCTATTGATGCAACATTGCACAAACCTGCACCATTGCTGCCAAAAAGTCCAGTTGAGTGTGCTTCATCAATGATTAATTCAACCTCGTAGTTAGAAGCTAAATCAGCTAATTTTTGTAAATCAGGCATATCGCCTTCCATAGAAAAGAGCGATTCAGTAATGATAAAACCTATCTGACCAACAGCTTTCAATTTCAACTTTTCTTCCAAATCAACCATATCATTATGTAAAAAAGCAACCAGTTTTGCGCCACTCAACTGCATTCCTTGATGAATAGATGCATGTACCAATTCGTCGTAAAAAATGACATCATTCGGACGAACAACTGTCGAAATCAAACCAACATTCGCATCAAAGCCAGAATTAAATAGTAAAGCCGCTTCAGAATGATGTGTTTCAGCCAACAATTGCTCTAATTCTTCAAAAAGCAGCGAATTTCCATTCAATAAACGTGAACCAGTTGCGCCATTTTTAGTAAATTTCAATGTATTATATTCAATATCAACCTGTTGTTTAATAAAAGCAGATCGTGAAAAACCTAAATAATCATTCGATGAAAAATCAACAAGTGCTTGATTTATTGTTAATTGACGAAAAAGATGCGCTTCTTTTCGTTTTTGTAAGTAGTTTTCAATTCTATCGTTTAAATTCATTTTAATTTCAAAGAAAATAAATAAAATTCAACATGCTGATTTAGGGTTCTGAACACCAACATTAAGGTTTGTGACCCTAACTTTAGGGTTTCGGACCTTAAACTTAGCGTTGTTAATCCTAAATTTTGGTTGATAACGCTAACGTATCAGTTCAAGACCTTAAATCGACCATTTTTTTATAGTTATAGTAGTTACACCACTAATTCAACAACATTTTCCTTTTTAAATGCTTCGCGTGGTTTAAGACCTAGCAGATCGAACATTGCCATATCATCGGTAAAAGTTGGGTTTGGCGTCGTCAGCAATTTATCGCCAGCAAAAATAGAGTTTGCACCAGCCATAAAGCATAACGCTTGTTCAGAAACTGGCATGTCTAATCGTCCGGCACTTAAGCGAACCATTGTTTTTGGCATTGTTATACGAACAGTTGCAATCATGCGCACCATTTCAAAAACGGAAACGCGTTTCATGTTTTCCAAAGGTGTTCCTTCAACAGCCACCAAAGCATTAACAGGCACAGATTCAGGATGTTCTGGTAAAGTAGCCAATGTATGAATCATACCAATTCGTGCATCATGGCTCTCACCCATTCCAATAATTCCACCGCTGCAAACACTGATTCCGGCTTTTCGCACATTGCCAATCGTGTTCAACCTTTCTTCAAACGTGCGCGTGGTAATGATGTTTTCGTAATTATCTTCAGAAGTATCTAAATTATGGTTATAAGCATACAAACCAGCATTTTTTAGTTTATCAGCTTGTTCTTTGGTCAACATACCCATGGTGCAGCAAACTTCTAATCCAATTTCATTCACACCTTTCACCATTTCAAGCACATTGTCGAAATCGCGGTTATCGCGTACTTCGCGCCAAGCTGCACCCATACAAAACCGTGTAGAACCATTTTGTTTGGCTTCGTTGGCTTTTTCCAGCACTTCATTAACGTTTAATAATTTATGCGCTTTTACATTGGTGTGGTAGCGCGCCGCTTGTGGACAATAAGCACAATCTTCGGAACAACCACCAGTTTTTACCGATAATAGCGTACAAACCTGCACTTCACCAGTTTGGTTGAAGTTTCTATGAACGGTTGCTGCCTGATACATCAACTCTAAAAGTGGTTGATGATATATTTTTTGAATTTCTGTAAATGTCCAATTATTTCTGATTTGCATATCTATTTTTTAAAAGGTTAAAATAACAAAATTATAAGGAATCTTTATTTAAATTTTCATTTAATCTAGGAAAATGTTTAGCAAATTGTTCCTTTAATTTCTTTTCTTCGTCAACAACATTTCCGACAGGCAAACCTGTTGGCAACATCTGTGGTGTTTGAATTACTTTTGTTGTGTCTTTGGGTACTATCTTACTTAATTTTAGATCAACTTTATTTAATAATGAATCGAATTGTATTGGTCTGACTTGAAAATAGTACAAAGTTGAATAAAAAGATGCGCTATCTACCTTATGTTTTTTGAAAATTTCAGTATAAAACTTATTTTTTACTGCATTTAATGAATCTGTTCGAACATTTGGTAATTTTTCCATCACGTAAGATTCCATGATTAAAACATCTTCAAGAACAGCAATCATTTTAGTATCAGATAATACTCTTTGATGCTTGTCATACTTTGATTTTTGAGCACACGATAAAATAAATATGGTGATAAATGTAAAGAATACTAATTTAGAACTATATTTTTGTAGTAACTTAAACATGTTTATATGATAGACTTTTCTGCTTTGCAAGATATAATAAAATTAGCAAAATTAAAAAACAGCAAACTAGTTGCGATTTCAAAAACCAAACCTGTTGAATTAATTTTAGAAGCATATAGCCATGGACAAAAAGTATTTGGTGAAAATAAAGTACAAGATTTAGTAGCTAAATATGAAGCATTGCCAAAAGATATCGAATGGCACATGGTTGGAACCTTGCAAACTAATAAAGTAAAATATATTGCACCGTTTATTCATCTAATTCATTCTGTTGATAGTTTGAAATTGGCTATAGAAATCAATAAACAAGCATTAAAAAACAATAGAGTTATCGATGTTTTATTGGAAATATACATTGCTGCCGAAACCAGTAAATCTGGCTTTTCTGAAGAAGAATTAATTGATCATTTGGATATTAAAGCATTTGACGCATTAAAAAACATCAGAATTGTTGGTTTAATGGGTATGGCAACCAATACAAAAAGTCAAATCTTAATAAAAAATGAATTTACTGGTTTAAAGCGATTTTTTGATGAGCTAAAATCTACCTATTTTAAAAACAATACTGATTTTAAGGAATTATCTATGGGTATGAGTAGTGATTATCAAATAGCACTTGAATGTGGTGCTTCCATTATTCGTGTTGGTTCTGCTATTTTTGGAGAACGAGACATAAAGAAAAACAGCAGTGTTCCGATGTAATGAACAAAGCGTATCTTAGCACCTAATATTTTTTTCATTTTATAATTTCAAAAAAAATTGGATTTTAAAGACTTTGGATTTGATGAGCGATTGTTAGAAGGTATCGACGCTATGAATTATAAACTTGCCACGGCTGTGCAAGAGCAAGTAATTCCTATTATTACAGCAGGAAAAGATGTAATTGCATCTGCACAAACTGGAACTGGAAAAACAGCTGCGTTTTTATTGCCAATCATCAACGAATTAATTACTACTGAGCATCACGAAGACGAAATCAATTCTTTAGTGATTGTGCCTACTCGTGAGTTAGCCATTCAAATTGCTCAAAACCTCGAAGCTTTTTCTTACTTCACACCTATTTCTTCTATTGCTATTTATGGTGGAAAAGATGGAATTTCGTTTGAACAGGAAAAACGCGCGCTTTCAAACGGTGTTGATATTGTGATTTGCACACCTGGAAAAATGATTAGTCATTTGGCTTCTGATTATGTAAAAATTAAAAAACTCAAACATCTTGTATTAGATGAAGCAGATCGAATGCTCGACATGGGTTTTTATGATGATATTATGCGTATTATTTCGTTTTTACCTGTGGAAAGACAAACGCTTTTATTTTCTGCAACCATGCCACCAAAAATGCGCGAAATGGGTTTGAAGATTTTAAAAAATCCGGAACAAATCAATATTTCTATATCCAAACCACCAGAAAAAATTGTTCAAAAAGCATATATCGTTTATGAGCCGCAAAAAATTCCATTGATAAAATATTTACTGAAAGATGTAAATTATAATAAGATTGTGGTGTTTTGTTCAAGAAAAGAAAGTGTAAAAAATTTGAGTAAAGAATTAACTCGTTCTAAAATAAAAAATGAAGAAATACATTCTGATTTGGAACAAACCGAACGCGAAAATGTATTGCTGAATTTCAGAAATGGACGAACGCATATTATTGTAGCAACTGATGTAATTTCGCGCGGTATTGATATAGAAGATATTGATTTGGTGATTAATTATGATGTGCCAAACGATGGTGAAGATTATGTACACAGAATTGGCAGAACAGCACGCGCTGAAACAGAAGGAACTGCTATTACTTTAGTGAGTGAAGCTGAACAATATAAATTATTCGTGATTGAAGAATTGCTTGGAAAAGAAGTTCCGAAAGCAGAATTGCCAACCGAATTTGGCGAAGCACCAGCTTATGAACCGAGTAAAAAATCTAACAAAAAAACGTTTGGAAACGGAAAGAAAAGGTTTAATAAGAACAGACCGAATAAACCTAAGTAATAGATTTTACTCAAAATACTTCAATGCTAACTCATAGCTTTTTAAACCAAAGCCAACAATTACACCTTTTGCAACTGGTGAAATAAATGAATGATGACGAAACTCTTCTCTTGAAAACGTATTGCTGATATGCACTTCAATCACTGGTGTTTTTATAGCACGAATGGCATCTGCAATAGCAATAGATGTATGCGTGTAACCAGCAGCATTTAAGACAATTCCATCGTACGAAAAACCAACTTCGTGTAGTTTATTAATCAACTCACCTTCTACATTATTTTGAAAATACGAAATTTCCAGATTCGCATATTTTGATTTCATTTCTTGTAAAAAATGCTCAAAGGTTTCAGAACCGTAAACAGATGGTTCGCGTTTGCCTAATAAATTTAAATTCGGTCCGTTGATGATGATTATTTTTTTCACTGAAAAAATGTTTAGAGATGAGATTTGTGATACAAGATAAAAATAAATTAGCAAATATATACGCACGTTATTTTTCATTTTTAGAGAAAAAACAAGTACGATAGGATTAAGTCGACAATTTAATTAGATGTGTTGCTGATTTAGTCAGATGCATCAGGTATTCAGTCAGATATCTGTTTTATTTAGTCAGATAATTGGCGTATTCAATCAGATGCCTCAGCGACTCAATCAGATGCCTAGACGATTCAGTTAGATGCCTCAGCGATTCGCTTAGATGCATCATCCTTTTACTCAGATTCTTCATTTCTTCTAGATTCTTCTAATCTGAGTAAATATCTTGGCTATTTGACAGGATTACTGGACAATCTGAGCCAATTTTTGATGCTTCTGAAAAAATATTTTACAAATCTGAATCAATTTTTAATTTATTTTTCCGGACAGCCGAATCGTCTAACCTAATGTTTTATGATTGTGACATGGTTATTTATAAATCTAAACGGTTATTTTAGTGTTCTAAACAATAATCAATATTAAAATACTACTATCCATGTCAACCTTAGTTTATCGAAGGACTCGCAACCGTATGACTTCGACAAGCTAAGATTGGCAGCTACGCAATTTTTAAGATGAACAACATCCTTCGTAATATCACAAAAATAAATCACCGAAAACTACCTTCTCATTTCTCTTATCTCATATCTTCGCTCTCACGTTATGTCGAACTGGAATCACTACATAAAAAATTTTACTGGTTATTTAAAGATTGAAAAATCACTTTCTCTAAATTCTGTTGATGCATATTTGCACGATGTACAGCTTTTACAAAATTATATACTGTTAGAAAACCCAGATGCCAAACCAGATGATTTATCGTTGCAAGATTTGGAATATTTTTTAGCGCATTTGCATGATTTAGGTTTGGCTGACAGAAGTCAGGCGCGCATAATTTCTGGCTTAAAAGCATTTTATAAATACTTGGTAATTGATGATTATATAAAAGAAGATCCAACTACCTTAATTGAAGGACCAAAACTTGGAAAAAAACTACCAGATACACTTTCGTTTGAAGAGATAGAAAAACTAATTGGTGCTTTAGATTTAAGTAAAGATGAAAACATACGCAACAAAGCCATGCTCGAAACTTTATACAGCAGTGGTTTGCGCGTTACCGAAATGATTAACTTACGCATTTCGCACATTTATAAAGATGTAGAATTTATTCGTGTAATTGGAAAAGGAAACAAAGAAAGATTAGTGCCAATTGGCAGTGAAGCTATCAAGCACATTGATATATATTTAGATCATGTGCGCAATAAATTACCACAATATCCAAAATATTCGGATATACTTTTTTTAAATCGACGTGGTGAACCAATTTCTCGTGTGATGGTATTTTTGGTGATAAAAAAATTAGCAGAAAAAATTGGGTTAAATAAAAGTATTTCACCACACACCTTTCGACATTCATTTGCAACTCATTTAATTGAAGGTGGTGCAGACTTGCGCGCCATCCAACAAATGTTAGGTCATGCTTCTATTACTACTACAGAAATTTATACACATTTAGATCAGCAGTATTTAAAAGAATCGCTGTCTATGCATCATCCAAGATTTAAGAAATAGTATTCTGTTGCTAAAATGAAAAGGAAATTTGATTTTTTACCAAAAAAAACGTATCTTAAAAACATGAATCCATTTATAAGCAAAGTAATTATCAATACCGTTCTTAATGAGAAAGAACAAAATAAATCTAAACAAGAATCTGATTTTAATGAAGAAGACTTAGAAAATGGATTTAAAGAATTTTTGATAACCTTAAAAAGAATTTTAAAAGATACCATACTCATAACCGCTGGTGTATTTGCAGCTGGTTTTGGGTTAAGAGGTTTTTTATTACCCAATGATTTTATTGATGGCGGCGCAATGGGTATTTCTTTATTAATTTATGAATTGACTAAAATTCCACTATCCATTTTAATTATTGTAATCAATCTACCTTTTATAGTATTAGGTATTCGTGTAATCAATAAAACATTTGCATTTAAAACCATCTTAGCAATTATTTTATTAGCTATCGTAATTGCTATTATTCCATTTCCACAAATTACCAGCGATAAATTATTGATTTCTATTTTTGGAGGATTTTTTCTCGGAACTGGAATTGGTTTAGCCATTAGAGGTGGCTCTGTAATTGATGGAACGGAAATTTTAGCAATCTATGTCAGCAGACGTTTAGGCACTAGTATTGGTGATATTATTATGGTAATAAACATAATCGTATTTTTATTTGCTGCTTGGTTAATTTCAGTAGAAACAGCAATGTATGCAATGTTAACTTATTTATCTGCTTCTAAAACGGTAGATTTTATAACCGAAGGTTTTGAAGAATATATAGGTGTGACAATTATTTCTGACTTTTCTGATGAAATTCAGCACATGATAAAATATAAAATGAAACGAGGTTTTACTGTTTATACACAAAAAAAAGGAACTGGGAAAAAAGGCGATAACAAAACAGAATCCGAAGTTGTTTACACTGTAATTACAAGATTAGAAATCGGAAAACTTTACAGCGAACTAGAAATTATTGATTCAGACGCATTTATTGTTACACAAAGTGTTAGAAATATAAAAGGTGGTATGATAAAGAAAAGACCACTTCATTAATGTTATTCTTTCAAAAATTCCAACACATCTTTTTTTACTTGTAATGGTTTTTCCACCATCGGAACATGTCCACAAGAATCGTATACTATTACACGACTATTTTTAATGTCTCTATGAAAGTATGTTGCATATTTTGGTGAAACCACGACATCTTGTTTGCCCCAAATTATGAGCGTCGGACAAGTAATTGTTTTAATTAATGATTCATCTACATACTTATCAGAAGAAGCCATGCTCATTAAATGATTTAAGTTTCCATCACGATTCCACAAAGCATTCATACGAATCATTTTTTCTTTAGGCACAACTGAAGGATTGTAAAATATGCGATGCACACCTTTGCTAGTCATAAATAAAGGCAACCCATTTCTCAGCATCATTCGAACCCAAGAATGTGTAAAAACATCAGCATTAGCAGATTTTATGACATCTTTCATATCGTAACCAGCACTATTAAACAGAATTATTTTTTTTACATTTTTAGGATGATTTACTGTAACATTCCAAGCCATCATTCCACCTAGAGAATTTCCCATCACATACATAGAATCCAAATGCAACGTATCTATTAAAAAAGTAAAATAATCTTTATAGATTTCAGTGTAATTTTTTTCTTTTAATAATTGATTTGGAAAATCAGACATACCAAAACCTGGTAAATCAATTCGGATAATTCTATATTGATCATTTAACAAAGAATCTAATTGCTGGAAATCATAATTGCTACCACCAAATCCATGAATCATTAAAATTGGAAAACCTTTACCACTTTCAGTATAATGTATTTCACCATTATTCCATTTTATAAAATGAGAATTTGGTAAACTATAGGTTGCTTTTATAGTTTCTTTTGAAATATGCAGATTCTTTCTTCCATAACACATAAACAAAAAAACTGCTGCAACTATAACAAAAGCGGAAATAAAAATTTTCTTAAACATTGTGTGGATTTATTTTGTAAGATACGAATAAGGTAATCATAGAAAAAATTTAAAAAGAGAAACCAATACGATTTCTCATTTTAATAAAGTACAACTATTCTTGCGAAACCGCAGTTGCATCTTCAAATCCACTAAATCTATTACCACATCTACCTTGCATTTTGCTTTTAAACTTTTCTTTTTCTTCAGGCGTCATGTTTGCAAATTTTTGTTGCATTCGTTGCTGCCATCTTGCTCGACCTGCACCAAATCGACCACCGCGACCTCTAAAACCACCAAATAAGATTTTAGACAATATTAACAAACCAAATGCTTGCAATAATGTGATGGCTGGTCCGTGAAATAAAGCTGGAATTAACCAATTCCATAAATTCATTGTGATAAATCCAAATAGCAAAACAAATACGGTTATTGCTAATGTAATTTTAATTGCTTTAAAAATCCAAAATTTCTTGTTCATTGTTATATTTTTTAATTGTTTAAAATTTGTTTGTAAATGAATTGTAATCGTTCGCGCAAAAACAATACTGCATAGCGCTTTCTTGAGATAACTGTTTTAACAGAAACATTCATTTCATCTGCAATTTGCTGCATGCTTTTATCTTCAAGTTCATGCATCACAAATGCGTCGCGTTGTTCTTTCTGTAATTCATCAAGTGCATCTGCAATAGTTTCCATCATAAAATCATTCATCATTTTATCATCAGCAGAAATTGCATTACTTTTTAAAATGTCTGCTAATAATAATGGCTCATCATTTTCTTCTTGTATGTGCGCAACATCGTCTAAAGAAGTTGATTTTTTCTTTCTATATGAATCGGTGATTTTGTTACGAGCTACAGTAAACAACCATGAAGCAAGCTGTTCTACTGGCTTCATTAGCCGATAACTTTGTACTAATTCATAAAATACATCTTGCAAAATATCTTCAGCATCTTCTAACGTTGGTGTACGTTGACGAATAAAATTCAACAGCCGTGATTTTTCTTTTGAAATTACGTGTTCAATTTTCTGATTGTATTTTGGGTCGATTTCCTGCATTATAATTTGCGTACGATTATTCATTCTATTATATAGACGAATGAAACTTTAAAATACTTTAAAAATGTAAAAAAAATAAATTTTAAAAGCCATTTTAACCGCTTAAACATTCAATCTGCCATTTACTCATTAGATGCGTCGTGTGAAAAAAGTTTGATTCATCTTTACATCATCAAATAACAATAACAAAATTAAAACAAGCTACAATGAAAAAACTAATTTTAATTTGCATGATGTTCTCAACAGTAATGAACTATGCAGCAGACAAAACAACAACATTAAAACCCAACACTGAATTGCTAGCTAGCTGGCAATATAAAACTACATACATGTCAAACGGTGTAGTATGTACAGCACAAGTTGACAACTATTATTTTTATTCTGACAACACATGTGTGAAAGAATCTAAAGTAACAAATTGTCAAACAAATCTTGAACAAAAAAGCAATTCTATTCAACGTTATGTAGTTGTTGCAAACAATATTGTATTGTTGAATGAGAAAGGCAAACAAACAGCAATTTTTGGAACAAATTGCAAAGTTGACGACTTATTAAAAGGTCAAAAAATGATTTCACAAACGAAAGAATTGCCAACACAAAAAAATGAAAAATTAAATAACGATCAATTGGCTATGAATCAATAGACGTTGTTAAACTGCCGTGTGATTTTTGAACTGCTTCGATGTGAATCGAAGCAGTTTTTTTTTATAGAATAGATTTTATTTTTTCTACAAACTCAATTGAATTTTCAGCATGAACCCAATGACCAGCATTTTCAACAGTTAATAATTTTGCGGTTGGAAAATAATGCAAACATGAATTCCAGTTTTCATTTGTTATATAATTAGATTCTTCGCCTTTAATGAAGTACGTTTCATCTGAAAAAACAGTTTCGGTTGAAGGAAATTCCATTAAAACTCTGTAGTTTTTTATTAAGGTTTCTAAATTGCATTTCCATTCAAATTTTCCATTAGAATCTCTTGATAAATTTTTCAATACAAATTGTCGAACGCCAAATTCAGGAATTCTTTTTTGTAAAAAAACATCAATCTCATTTCTGTCTGTTGTTGAATGAATTGGTGCTTCTGCCATTGCAAATAAAATATCTTCGTGACCACCATTGTAATGCGTTGGCGCAATATCAACAACTATTAATTTTTCTATTAATGTTGGATGTTCTAAAGCCAATAACATAGCCACCTTGCCACCCATTGAATGACCAATAATGGTGGTTTTTTCAATTTGATGTTCAACACAAAAATCTAAAATATCTTTTGCTAAAATTTCATAATTAAAATTTCCGCTATGTGGTGAACGACCATGATTGCGCTGATCGATTATATATACTTGATGCGACAAAGCAAGTTGTTTTGCAATCGTTTGCCAATTATCTAACGAACCTAACAAACCATGAAGAATTAATATGGTTGATCCTGAATCGCCGAATTTTTTATAGTTGAGTTGCAAATTAATTATTGAATTATTGAAATAAAGATTTTAGATATTCACTATCTAATTGAACAAATGCTTGTAAACATTTTAGTGTATTGTAAGTATCTTGATTTTCTAAAATGATAGAATCATTTTTCACTTCTTTTTTTTCACCAAACAATCCAAAAAATATTTTCTTCATAACATATTTCTCATACCACACACTTACATCAAAACTTATATTCTGATTTAAAGATTTATTTTCATCATCCATAAAAATCTCAATATCGAATGATTGTTCTAACTGTTCTGCGTCCATATAATAAACAATGAACATGTAATCAAAAACAGCATCTTCATTTTTAAGGCAATCTTCAAAAGACTCTTGCCATGGTAAAGATTTAAAATAATCTAACACTTCAGAAGCTATAAGATTTTTGCGTTCTTTTTCACCTTTAGAATCGGAATATACAACGTTAAATCTTGTCATAATAAATTTTTAAAATTAAACCATTTTACTGCGTTTCACCAAATAAGAAAGTAGAATTTGATGATAACCTTCATTAATATCAGCTTCTACAAAATCGATTTTATATTGTGCGCATTTTAGTTTTAAAATGGCTTTGCGTTCTAACATTTTCTCAACATAAAATTCTTTTACTTGATTTGGTTGCAACTTCAATTCTTCATTCGTTTCTAAATCGATAAATTTATACGGTCGATTTTCAAAATTAAAATCCAGCTCTTTTGATTTATCAATCACGTGAAACAATACGACTTCGTGCTTGCTATGTTTTAAATGTTGCAATGCTGAGAAAATCTCATTTTCATCCATGCTATCTAACATATCACTAAAAATAAAAACCAGCGAACGTTTATGTATTGAATCAGCAATTTGATGCAAACATTTTGCTGCATTAGTTGATTTCTGAATAGCTGGATTATTTAAAACCTGATACAAATTGCTCAATAAAACTTGTTGATGTAACGCATTGGTTTTGGCAGAAGTTTGTGTTTTTATTTCTTGGTCAAAAATAGTTAAACCAACCGCATCGCGTTGTTTGCGCAACAAAAATAACAGCGCAGCAGCAGCCATGCACGAAAATTCTATCTTGTTGAGTTTGCCTTTTTCTTTCTCTTGTGGAAAATACATCGATGATGATGCATCGATTACAATTTGGCAACGCAAGTTGGTTTCTTCTTCAAATTTTTTGGTGTATAATTTTTCTGTTCGTGCAAAAACTTTCCAATCAATATCTTTAATCGAATCGCCTGGATTATGTAAACGATGTTCAGCAAATTCTACAGAAAAACCATGATATGGACTTTTATGCAAACCAATAATAAAACCTTCAACTACTTGCCGAGCAAGTACATCGAGTTTATCGAATTGAAAAAAATCTTGTTGTTGAATGGTTTGCATAAATTAGTCTTAAGTTATAAGTCAAGGGTCATAAAAATTATTCTAACTTAGAACAATTTAGATATTATTGACGAAATATAAAATAAAAAAGTTGTAAGAAATAGTATGTTTACTTATTACTTACAACTTTTTACTTGTTACTCTTTTTTTAAGCAATCAACGCATCCAATTTCTTTTTTAATTCTGATTTTGATGCAACACCAACATGCTTATCAACCATTTGTCCGTCTTTAAAAAACAGTAAAGTTGGAATGCTCATGATGCCGAATTGTGCAGCTGTTTCGCGGTTATCGTCCACATTTACTTTGCCAATAGTTGCTTTGCCTTCGTATTCTTTCGCTAACTCTTCCACAACTGGTCCAATTAAGCGACAAGGTCCGCACCATTCTGCCCAAAAATCTACTAAAGCAACGCCTTTGTTTGTTGTAACTGTTTCAGAAAAGTTACCATCTGTAATTTCTAATGCCATTTTATTTGTATTTAAATTTATAACAATGATTTATCAAATTATGTTCCAAAATTAATGTAATGAACGCATTTATTTTGATAATAAAAATTGATACGTGAATAAGCTAAAACTATTTAATGATAATTTCCTGTATTAATTGCTCTTCTAATTTTTCATTTAACTTATCTTTCATTTTGTCGCGAGCCATAAATAATTCTTGTCGCAATGCCGAAGAATCTAAATAAACAAACAATTTTCCGTTTTTATAATAAATACTTTTAGTATGATTTGAAATAAAGCCACCCATGAGTTCGTGCCAATATTTGCGCACTTTCATTTCGTTCATTTTGCCACCAATGCGCATTTCCTGAATCATGTCGTCTAACACATCTTTCAGTGACAAGGTTTTGCTATTTCGGTACTTCGCCAAGTGCAATAATTTTATAGTTTGTGATATTATTTTCTTTAATTAATTGTTGAATTCGATTTTCATTCGTATCTGAAATAAAGACTTGTCCAAAAGCGTCTGAATAAATTAATTGGAAAATCTTTGAAATACGTTCGGTATCTAATTTATCAAAAATATCGTCCAGTAAAAGTAATGGTTTTATTCCTTGCTTAGATGCTATAATTTCGAACTGTGCTAATTTTAGCGACAAAAGAAACGTTTTTTGTTGACCTTGAGAACCAATTTTTTTAATTGGATAAGTATTTAAAGTAAAAGAAAGGTCATCTAGATGCGTACCTTTTGTAGTTCGTTGTGCATTTCTATCATTCTGAATGGAATTTTTGAATAAATTTTCTAAATTATCTTGTAATAAATCAGATTCGTAATCCAATCTTATTTGTTCGTTTCCTTCAAAAATTGAACTATATGTCTTTAGAAAAATTGGATTAAAAGAATCTATAAAAAGTTTTCGTTGCTCAAAAATAAAATTTCCAATTGGAATCAATTTTTCAGAATAAGCATCCAAAAGCAATTGATTAAAATTTCTATTTTCTGCAAATGACTTAAGCAATGCGTTGCGTTGTGCTATTAATTTATTGTAAGTCAATAAATTATTTAAATATTCAGAAGAATATTGTGAAATAGTAGCATCAATAAATCGTCTTCGGTTTTCGCTTGCACCAATAATTAGTTCATTATCATTTGGTGTAATAATAACTGCAGGAAATTTTCCGATATATTCAGCTTGTTTTTCCTGTTTTACTTGATTTATATAGATTTCTTTTTTGCCAATTTTACTATTTTTAATCTCAATTAGCTGATTTTCTGTTATTTTTGAAATTGAAGAAATAATTCTAAAAAAATCATTTTCAAACCGAAAAGCAAAAGCATCGTTACTAACATAGCTCTTCGTAAAACAAGTATAATAGATAGCATCCAATAAATTAGTTTTACCCAAACCATTTTTTCCAACAATAAAATTGAGTTTTGGAGAAAACTCTAACTCTTTGAAAATGTAGTTTTTGTAATTATTTAACTTGATATTTTGGATAAAAAATGAAGTACTCACCACTCAAATATATTGAAGAAATGTGAATTAGAATAAAACGTGGATAAATCATTTTCAACTATTTAAAAAATCAGCAAAAAAATGTACCTTTGCGCTCTATTTTAAACAATTTTTATGGCAAAGAAAAATACATCAGCTTCATCACACGATATTTTAGATGATAGTAATGAAAAAATGACTCAGATTTTTGAATCTGCAGAATACTTTTTTGAACAATATAAAAATGTAATTATTGGTATTGTAATTGCTGTAGTAGCACTAATTGTAGGTTGGTGGTCGTACAACAATTTAATAAAAAAACCAAAAGAACAAAAAGCAGCAACTGCTATTTTAGATGCTCAAAATTATTTTGAAATGGATTCATTAAATTTTGCTTTAAAAGGTGATGGTGCAAATTTAGGTTTTGAAGCAATAGCTAAACAATACAGTGGCACAGCAGCAGGAAATAGAGCAAAATTTTGTGCAGGAATTTGTAATTTAAAACTTGGAAAATATCCAGAAGCAATAAAATATCTAGAAGATTTTAAAGCAGATGATGCTTTATTATCAGCAAGAAAATTTGGTTGTATTGCAGATGCATATGCAGAGCAAAATCAAATGGACAAAGCCATTGAAAATTATAAAAAAGCTGCTGATGCTGCTGATAACGAAATTACTGCACCAACTTATTTATATAGAGCTGCTTTGGCTTTAGAACAAAAAGGTAATAAAAAAGATGCGTTGGAATTGTATAAAAAAGTGAATAAGAATTATCCAAATTCACAAGAAGGAATGGCATCTGAAATATACATCGCAAAATTAGAAGCACAAACATTATAGTTGTAAGTAGTAAGGAATAAGTGGTAAGTTTTCTATCACTACTTATTCCTTATCACTTATTACTTACTACTACACTATGGCATCTGCATTACAAAATTTATCTACCTACGATACAGAAAAAGTTCCGAGTGGAACTGGTAAAGTATTTGGTATTGTAGTTGCTGAATGGAATAAACATATCACTTTTGAATTATTGAAAGGTTGTGTTGAAACACTTATAAAACATGGAGTTGCAGACAATGATATACATGTAACATTTGTTCCAGGAACCTTTGAATTACCTTTTGCTGCTAAAAAATTAACGCAAAGCCATCATCTTTCATCAGTTATTTGCTTAGGTTGTGTTATAAAAGGCGAAACCGACCACGATGTATATATCAACACTTCGGTAGCAAATGCTCTTCAAAACTTAAATATCCAATTTGATATTCCTTTTATATTTGGCGTGCTAACACCAAATAATGAGCAACAAGCACTCGACCGCGCTGGTGGTGTACATGGAAATAAAGGCGTTGAAGCTGCAGTGACTGCGCTGAAAATGAGTGCTATTTAATTCTTTATCTCTAAATTTTATTTTGGTTTCTGTATGTTTGTATAAAATATTACAAGCATGAGTGAAATAAAAAACAGTCTTTTCATCATTACAGGTGCAGGTTCAGGAATTGGCAGAGCTTTGGCAATAAAAGCAATTGCAGAAAATGCACAAGTTATTGCAAGTGATGTAAATGAACAAGGTTTAGATGAAACGATTAAACTCGTTCACGGTAAAGTTGAAAAATATTTGCTCGATGTTGCTGACGCAAAACAAATTGAACAATTTGCAAAAACCATCTTGCAAAAATATCCAGACGAAAAAATAATTTTGGTAAATAACGCTGGTGTTGGTCTGGCCTCAGGAAATTTCACAGAAACACCTTTAGATGATTTTGAATGGTTGATGAACATTAATTTATACGGTGTGGTGCGCATGACAAAAGCATTTTTACCACATCTTGTACAACAAAACAAAGGCCATATCATCAATGTTTCCAGTGTGTATGGTTTAGCAGGAATGCCTACCAATTCGGCATATTGTACTGCAAAATTTGGTGTTAAAGGTTTTACAGATGTATTAAAAGCTGAGTTATTAGGAACGAATGTAAAAATTTCATCTGTTCATCCAGGTGGAATTAAAACTAATGTAGCCAAAAATTCAAGAATTTCTGTCACACAAGACATTGCAAAAGCCAAAGCAACGATGGCTAAGTTTGAAAAAGTAGCTTTAAAAATGACTGCAGATACAGCAGCAGATGTAATTATTGATGGAATCAAAAAAGACAGATCACGAATTTTAATTGGAAGCGATGCAAAAGCATTAGATTTTATGGTGCGACTTTTTCCAAATAATTATCATAAAATTATAGCAAAAGTTTTTAAATTGTAGTATAAATAAATCATTTTATGACATCAACAGCAGCAACACCAACTGAATACATCGATTCGTTGCCTGAAGACAGAAAATCAGCGATGAGTGAATTACGAAAAGTAATTTTAAAAAACATTCCAAAAGGTTTTCATGAAGAAATGAGTTATGGTATGATTGGTTATGTAGTGCCACATGCAGCATATCCAAGCGATTACCATTGTAATCCAAAACTTCCATTGCCTTTTATGAATATTGCTTCGCAGAAAAACTTTATCGCGGTATATCACATGGGAATTTATGCTGATAAAAAGATACTGGATTGGTTTACCACAGAATTTCCAAATCATAGTAAAGTAAAATTAGATATTTGAAAAGGTTGTATTCGATTTAAAAAAATAGATCAAATTCCGTTTAAACTCATCGGTGAATTAGCTTCTAAAATGACAGTGAAAGATTGGATTGAGGTTTATGAGAAGAATTTTAAAAAGTAAACATCACTAATGATCGAATTATCTACAATTGAGCATCAAATTCAATATGTAAAGAGTTTCCAAGAGCTTGTTTCAACGCCTTTTTATGGAGCAATAAATGCTGTTTGCTGGATTCGAAATCTTACAGGTGATTTTGCTGAGATTGTTGGAAAGATAGAGCTCAACGAAAATATAACGGAAATTGATGAAGACGAACTTTTTGAATTGCAATTGAGTGCACAAGGGCAGCTTGCGCGTGAAATTCTTTTAAATGATTTAAAATTGCTAAAACTACATGGCGCATCGCCAACTCTTAATCTTATCAAATACTATGAAAGAGATCATGCATATCCGTTTTTTCCAACTGACGTTTATTCTTTTCATGTAGATCGCTCACCTATTCCAACTAATACATTTTTATGCACTTACTTTGGCGAGTCAAGTGAGATTTTACCAAATGAAAATGCTGAACAAAAAGTGCTTGTTCCTGAAATACGTGCCGAACTCAAAAAACTATATGGTGGAGCCGATGAAGGTTTTGAAGAATTTTTAAGTGAACATTTTTTTGATCTGCACTATCATTCCAAACCTGAGGCAAAACCTGTCAACTTAGGTGTCGGTCACTTATGGAAACTGGCGGTTAATCATCCTGAAAGTAAGGTTTTGCCATGTGTTCATCGTGCACCAAAAGAAAACAGACAAAGAAGGTTGTTATTGATTTGTTAAGAATGTTCAGTGTTCGAAAGCATTATTCTATTGATTTCTAACCAATAAACTATAATAGATTTTGATATAATTTTTATAATGAAGTGGAATATTTATGATGAATATGTTGGTGAGAAAATTGACAACTAAACGAATTTTATAAAAATGAAATACAAATGTAGTATTTGTGGAAAAGAACATGAAGAATGGCCAGCTATAGGATTTTCTACTCCAATTAATTATGAATACCTGAGTGAAGAAGACAAAAAAAATCTGAAATTGATGCAGATACTTGTAATATAAATTTCAGTGCTCAAACAGATAGATTTATTCGATGTACCTTAACTCAAAAAGTTAATGATTACTTTGAAGATCTAGAATATGGACTTTGGGTTTCTTTAAGTGAAAGAAGTTTTGATGATTATCTAGGGAATTATAATAATGAAGATTATGAAACTATTTACTTTGGTTGGCTGTGCAACGAGTTGCATGATTATGAATTTGAAAATAGCATTCCAACAACTGTTTTTACACAAAATGGTGGCATAAGACCTAAGATAGTTACTGACCAAGATTATGATCATCCGTTTGTTAAAGATTATTATAATGGAATTAGTAAGATAGAAGCTGAAAAAAGGACAAAAGAAATGACAAATATAGTTGCGAATCGTTAATCTATATTACTATCAACATTAAAGAATCACTTATCCTATCAAAAATATATTCACCTTATCTTCTTATATTTATAGCATAAATTACAACAGATGAAACTATTTACAATAGATACTGGTTATTTTAAACTCGATGGTGGTGCGATGTTTGGCGTGGTGCCAAAAACAATGTGGCAAAAACTAAATCCACCAGATGAAAACAATATGTGTACATGGTCTATGCGCTGTTTGTTGGTTGAAGATGAAAATCGGTTGATGCTCATTGATGCTGGAATGGGTGACTTCATAGATGATACTTACAAAAAACACTATCAACCATTTGGCGATGCTTCCTTGGAAATATCTTTGGCAAAACATGGTTTCTCACCTACTGATATTACCGATGTTTTTTTAACGCATCTGCATTTCGACCATTGTATTGGTGCACTCAAAGATGATGGCAATGGCAAGCCAATTTTGCGATTTCCAAATGCTACACATTGGTCTTCTTACACACAATGGAAATCAGCCATGAATCCAAATCCACGCGAAAAAGCATCTTATGTAAAAGAATATTTACAAGCAATTGCAGATTCTAAAAAATTAAAATTTATTGAAAATGAAGATTTAGGAATGAAAAATATCGAAATCGAATTTGTTTTTGGACATACTGAATCAATGATGATTTGCCATATTTACAAGGAAAAACAAACTATTTCATACATTGCAGATTTAATTCCATCGCATCATCATGTGCGCTTGCCTTACATCATGGCGTACGATATTCGTCCAATGGATACCTTGCAGGAAAAAACGATTTTTTTAGAAAAAGCTTTGGAAAATAATCATATTTTATTTTTTGAACACGACAAAGATATTGAGTGTTGTACGTTGAAACGCTCAGAAAAAGGCATAGAAGTTGATAGGTTAATGAAATTAGAAGAAATATAATGAACAATTTACGATTTACGATATACGATTTACGATTTTTTTTTACCAAAAAAAAAATCCTTACTCTTTATTCTTTATTCTTTATTCTTTGTTCTTTTGGACAAATTGAAAAAGGTGATAAATTATACAATGATTATAAGTATGCGCAAGCTGCAGAAATTTATAAAGTAGATGCTGACAAAGGCAACATCAGAGCCATTCGTAAAATTGCCGAATGCTACAGAAAAATAAATGATTACGAAAATGCAGAAAAATATTACGCATTAGTGGTCGCTGATAAAAATCCGGTTCCAAAATCATTTTTGTATTTTGGACAAATGCTGATGAACAACGAAAAATATGATATTGCAAAAATTTGGTTAGATAAATATTACGCACTAAAAAATGCAGATTCTGTTTTTACAAAAGCATTAATTGCATCGTGCGAAATAGGAAAATCAAATAATGATATACAACGAAAAATAACTTTTCGAAATTTAGAAAAACTTAACTCAAAAACATCTGATTTCTGTGCTGTTCCATTTGAAAAAGGTATTTTATTTACATCAACACGTGAAGGAAAAATTAACGGAACTTCTGGAATGGGTTACCAGCAGGTTTATTTTGCAAAGATAAATAAAGATTCTGTGTATGAAGTAGAATCGATAAAAGGTGTAGTGAATACTAAAAAGATGAATAGTGGTCCAGCTTGTGTTGATACTTTACATGATATTATTTATTTCACTAAAAACAATTTTCAATATGGCGATGCTATCACCAATAAAAAAGGTGATGTCACTTTAAAAATATTTTCCGCAGAAAGAAATCATGAAGGTTGGAATGATATAAAACTACTCGAATTAAATGATATTGAATATTCATGTGCGTTTCCATCTATTAGCAAACAAGGAACAGTTTTATATTTTGCTTCTGATCGTGGTGGTGGATTTGGTGGAAAAGATATTTATTTTTCTGTAAAAACAAATGGCGTTTGGAGCAAACCTAAAAACTGTGGAAAGTCAATAAATACAGCTGGTGACGAACGTTATCCATTTATTCATGCAGATGGAACTTTGTATTTTTCATCGAATGGTTACGCAGGTTTTGGTGGAATGGATATTTATAAAAGTGTTCCAAATAAAATTGGAGAATTTGGCAAACCTGAAAATTTAGGCAAGCCATTTAATTCTTCAACAGATGATTTTGGTTTTTATTTAGATGGAAATTATAATATCGGTTATTTTTCATCTGACAGAGTTGGCGGCAAAGGTATGGATGATATTTATGAATTTGAATACACGAATATTCCGATTGAAATTAGTTTTTACAGCAACGGAAATCCAATTGACAGCGTACAAGTTAGTTTAGAAAAAAATGGAAAAAATATATTAGTTTCACTTTCTACAAAAAAGTTTATAGAAAATTTAGATCCAAATTCAAACTACACGATTAAAGCATCAAAAGATGGTTATGTTATTAGTGAATTAAAAATAAAAACTACACAAAATAAAAAACCAATCGTTAAAAGCATCAGCTTAACTCCAATTATAAAAGAAGAAGAAAAAGAGGAAAAGTAATTTTTCTTTCTTTATCACTAAGCATAAACAAACTAATTAATTTCCAGGTGGCGGCATCATCGGCGGACCACCAGCACCATTTGGTGGTGGTGGCATCATCATAAAATCTTTTGGTTTTTCATTTGGATTTTCTGACTTCGCACTTACTTTCTTAAATGTATATGTAATCGTTCCTAAGAAATATCGTTGCAATGCAGTTGAGCGCGTATCTTCTGTATAAGTATCGGTTACGTTTCGAGAAATATTTCTGTTTTGATTCAAAATATCATTTGCACTAATCTTCACTTCTAAACTTTCGTCTTTCAAAAACTTGTACGCTAACGATGCGTTCAACAACCAATAACTTGTGTTGTATGAGCTCGAACCACCAGCATTTAAAGTATTACTCACCGATGTATTAAATACAAATCCTTTCCAAAATTGATAATTAAACTTCGCAGATGCTGTGTGATTAAAGTAATTATTGTTGTTTTGTGTTTGTAATGTGTTTCGTACAATCGTATAATTTGCACTGTATGAAACAGTAAAGTCTATTTTTGTACTGATATTGCTGCTTAATGAAAGTCCAGCATTTAGCGCGTAAGAATTTGCATTATTGCGTGCATCATTGATCAGCGTTGGTGTGCGTGTATAAACAAAACCACCATTTACATTCATGTTACTTTTTAATTTGCTAATAGGAAAACCATAAGTAATAAATGTGCGCGTATTCCAATATCCGTTTAAATTTGTTGGTTTAATAAATTGCGCACCAACACTTGCAGCTATATCATTAATAATCGTATCACGTGCAAAAATAGTGGTTGAATTTGCGATATAATTAATAGTATTAGTTGCATTTGCAAACAAAAATAAATTGGTTGCTTTTTTCGTATTTGTTTTGCTATATCGTAAACCGATATTTTGTTGAAAATTTTGTTTTAAATCAGGATTTCCTGAAGTTAATATCAATGAATTACTATTATCAATTACATTTTGCAATTGAGTAACAGTTGGTGGATTGGTTGACGTTCTGTAAGTAACACGCAAATTTTCTGTTTTAGAAAACTTGACATTTAATTCTGAATTTGGCAATAATGATAAGAAATTTTTATTGACAGAAATTTGATTAGGTGACACTTGTTCGCTACGTAATAAAGCATCTTGACCAACTAAACCAATTGTCCAGTTTATTTTTTTATTGTTGTATCTATAGGCAATTCCAAGTTTATTGGTAATGTATTTATTGTTGAATTGATTGCTTAATGCGGTGTCTAGACTTGTATAATTTTGTGAAGTAGCATCAAAATTATTCGTATTTTTTTGTGATGTTGAATTAGTATAAGATGGTGAATAATTAATAGAAAGTTGACCAAATTTTTTTATTGGTTCTGTGTACACTATATTTCCGCCAACCGTATAACTTTTTGTTTTTAGTGTAGATTTTTGATCAATAGAATCAACCGTTATAGTAGAATCTGTTTCAAATTGATTGTAAGTAAATAAAGTACCATTCGTATTTTTAAAATTTCCGGAAGTGTTTAAATTAAATGAAATCGTTCTGCCTTTTTTTGCAAATTTATGTTGATATAAAATATCATTTGAAAAATTAAAACCTACTTGTTTTGACGTTTGAGTATTATTGGTTGAGTTAATAATTGCGGTATTATTTTTTGAATTTGCAGCATCTAAAATGGATGTTGAATTATAATTTTGAGATGTAAAACTTGGCGTAAACGTTAATAAATTCGATGAATCAATCGCATATTCAATTCTTAGATTTACACGATTATTGAAATTTTTACTCGTAGTGTTTTTGTTTTCGTTATACACCAAATTACTATCATTGGATGAAATATAATTACGAATAGCTGAACTTTCATTTACATTTTTTGTACCATTAAAAAAGTACGAACCAGTTAACGTAACTTTCCTTTGTTTACCAATTTTATCAGCATAATTTAAACCTAAAGCTGTGGTTGTAGCAATACCATTTTGTTGTCCAACTAAAAAATTATTTGCTGGATTATTTCTTCCAATTCCATTGGGTCCACCGCGACCACTATTACCTGAACCACCAGTATTTCCTGTGTTGGTAGCGCCAACCAAATCTTGAATATTAAAATTTTGTTGGTTAATATTATTACTCATAGCTAAAACAGAAAAACGTTTATCACCTTTAAAAGTGCTAAAATTTGCGCCTGCATTATATCGATTATTTGGACCACCATAACCTGCAAATACTTTACCAAATTTAGAATTTCCTAATCCATTTTTTGTAACAATATTGATTGTTTTTTGTCCATTGCCATCGTCAAAGCCAGTAAATGCTGATTGATCGCTCATCTTATCAAACACTTGCACTTTATCGATAATATCAGCTGGTAAATTTTGCATTGCAGTTCGTGGATCGTCACCAAAAAATGGTTTACCATCAACCAACACTCTTTTCACTTCTTCACCATTTACTTTTACCGTTCCATTTTCAGAAGTAACACCTGGCATTTTCGTCAACAAATCTTCAGTTGTCGCATCTTTATTTGTTTTAAATGCACTTGCATTAAACTGCGAAGTATCACCTAATTGCTGCACACGAATTTGTTTTTCTTCAACCACCACTTCTTTCAAGAGTTTGCTATCTTCTGAAATAGAAATTGTTTTTAAGTTAATGTTTTCAATAACATCAATCGTCTTGTCAATGTTTTTATAACCAATGTAGCTAATGTTTAATTTGTAATTTCCTTTCTCAATACTTTCTATTGAAAAATTTCCATCTAAATCGGTGACTGCACCTTTTTGTAAAGTAGAATCCGTTGATTTTGTCAATAAAATATTTACACCAATTGCAGGTGAATTATCTTTACTATCTGTTATTTTTCCATAAACAGAAAATGTTTGAGAAGATGCAAGTATAGTGGTAAAAAGAAACAGGAAAGAAAATAAAGCTGATTTTAACATGTAACAATTTTATGTCTATTATTTTAATTAGACAACAAAAAATATGCGAGGTTAAGATTTAGTTAACTAAGTTAACTAAATCTTAACTTAGTTTAAGAGAATGCTTTAATAAACCTTGATTTACATCATGAATTTGGTTGTAAAAAACTATAAAGAAATTAGCATTCAATAAAACACTAACTCAAACGCATCCATTCGCGCATCCATCGTTCTGGAATTTCATTATTGATAGCAGCTAAATAATCTTTATACGTACATGGAATTAATTTATGAATGGATTTACCATTTTTATCATACATAATTTTCATCCACCAACGATCGCTTTTTTTGCTTTTTAAAAAGATAAAATCATTTTCCGCATCTTCAATCTGAACAATAAACATATTAAAATCTTTTTCGTCAACAATTGGATAATCGTTACGTCGCAAACTCACACCTTCTACAAAATACCAAACCATTTGTGCGACTTGTTTTGCAGTGACATCGCTTCTATCTAACGTTGGATTATAATCATAAAAACCGATGCTCATCAATAAATCACTCATGCCAGCAAAACGAGCCAAACCACATGCTTCATCGCCAAACAAACCATTTGGTGAAGGTTCGAGTTGTGCTGGTGCATCAGAATAACGAATAGCATTGATATTAAATGTAACCATCGCAGCTTCGCGCAATAATGGCTCTGCTTCAAAAATATGTTCGCGAATTTTTCCAACACGCAATACATCATGTTCTTTACTGCTTAAAAACGACAATTGTTTTTCATGTAGAAAATAAGATTGATACGCAACTAAATTGTATTTTTTTAAATTCGTACTTAAGAAAAAATCTTTCAAATACGTTTTGTGTATATCAACATCGCTGTTTTCCCAAACAACTTTTGACGCAATATGTGCCACAGTGATTTCGTTTTCAAAAATATCATACGCTTTGAATTGCGCAGAAGCCAATGCAGCATCGCCACCAATTACAACCGTAATGATATTGTGTTTAAATAATTCGTGTAAGGTTTCAACGACAGCAACTAAAGTATCGACATACGTTTCGCCAGCTTTAATGTTTCCTAAATCGAGCAATTGCATTCCATTCGTAAAAGCCGAAAACTGATAGAATTGTTTGCGTACTTCATTAGCTGCATTTTCGGTTCCTTTATTGGCAATGTAGCCACGATAATCTTCCACACCTAAAATAGCAATAGTATAATTTTCTAATGATTTTTTTTCGTGATATAAATGAATATAATCTGAAATATATGGATTGGTAATGTAATAATCATTAATGATACGTTGATCAACTGGCTGCAAAAAATCTGAAATCATGCTTAGTATTTTAGCAAATTTAATGCTTTGAATTTTTTATGAAATATTAAATACTCAACGTGTGTTGATTGTTCATGTATTATGTGTTAAATTTCTTTGATTTTAATATCATAAGCTGCAATTAATGTATCTATATGCAAAATTCTTTCTTTATTAGTATTTAAACTTTGAATAAGATTATCTAAATAAATTAGAATATCTCTATATTCCTCATCAGTATTTATTTTATTTCTTTTAATAACTCTCTCAATTTTATTATTAAATTTTTTAAAGACGTCTAAATCATAACCAGTTTTTTCTTTTAAGAAAGATGTAAACTTTACATCTTGATTTTCTATAATTCCTTCAATAAAACATTTAAACCAATATTTAAGAATTGTCAATCTACCTTTTTCTACATGTTCATTTATTTTTGGAATTAAATCTTTTCGTGCCATAATGGGTTCATATTCAAAAACAGCCAAAATAAGAATTTTATATTTCTCGCATTCCACCTTTTTATGTTCAAATGACAATCTATTTTTCATTTTTATTATTATAAATCCAAAATTAATCAAAAAACTGATTCGCAATATAATATCGTAAAATCGATACTATCAAAAACAACTATCAATAATCCATATATAATATTATTTATTTTTATATGTGACTATGTGTTAAAAAAATTGTGTTTATCTAAACTAAGCGCTCCAACTTTCTCTATCCAAGCTTCTAAACTGTATTGCTTCAGCAATATGTTCAGTTTTTATATTTGTTGATTTATCTAAATCTGCAATGGTTCTTGCTACTCGTATTATTCGTTCGTAAGCACGCGCAGATAAACCTAATCGTTTCATAGCAGTATTTAGTAATTGCTGACAATTTTCATCTAACGCACAAGTATCGCGCGTTTGTTTGGTACTCATTTGTGCGTTGCAATGTATTTCTGATTCATTAAATCTATCAGCTTGAATCGTTCGTGCAGCAACAACACGTTTTCTAATTTCATTACTTTTTTCTGAAATGCGTTTAGATGATAATTCTAAAATATTGACTGGTGTTACTTCAACATGTAAATCAATTCTGTCTAATAATGGACCAGATATTTTAGCTAAATATTTTTGTACCACACCTGGCCCGCAAACACATTGTTTTTCAGGATGATTAAAATAACCACACGGACATGGATTCATACTAGCCACCAACATAAAATTTGCTGGATAATCGATAGAATATCGTGCTCGTGAAATATTGACTTTGCGTTCTTCCATTGGCTGGCGCATCACTTCTAAAACGGTTCGTTTAAATTCAGGTAACTCATCTAAAAATAATACACCATTATGTGCTAATGAAATTTCACCAGGTTGCGGATGTCCACCACCACCAACTAAAGCAACATCAGAAACAGTATGATGTGGCGAACGAAATGGTCGCTGATACAACAATGATGCTTCTTTTTTTAGCTTGCCTGCAACTGAATGTATTTTAGTAGTTTCTAATGCTTCTTGCAACGAAAGTGGTGGCAAAATTGTTGGCATTCGCTTAGCCAACATTGTTTTTCCTGCACCAGGTGGACCAATTAAAATAACATTGTGTCCGCCAGCAGCTGCAATTTCCAACGCACGTTTTATATTTTCTTGTCCTTTCACATCCGAAAAATCAAACAATTCATTTTCTGCATTTGAATAAAATTCAGAACGAGTATTTACAACGATTGGTTCAATATTAATTTTATCAGAAAGAAAATCAACAACTTCATCCAATGTTTCAACACCATATACATTTAAACCACTAACTATAGCTGCTTCTCTAGCGTTTTGTTTTGGTAAAATAAAACCATCAAATCCTTCTTTTTTAGCTTGAATGGCAATTGGCAATGCACCTTTTATGGGTTGTAAAATTCCATCTAACGAAAGCTCACCCATAATTATATACTTATCTAATTTTTCAGTAAACAGTTGTTCGGACGCAGCCAGAATACCAATGGCAATTGGCAAATCGTATGCAGAACCTTCTTTGCGAATATCTGCTGGTGAAAGATTTATGATAATTTTGATGCGCGGCATTTGATACTTATTGATACGTAATGCACTTTCTACACGGCTCCAGCTTTCTTTAACTGCTGAATCTGGTAATCCAACTAAAAAATAATCTTTGCCTGTGCAAACATTTACTTCAACAGTGATGGTGGTTGCATCTACACCAAATACGGCGCTTCCAAACGTTTTTACTAACATAATTTAATTCCTTTTTCTATTGAGATACATGAAATGGTCAAATTCCATAAATTTTTGAAAATTTATTTTTTTTCATGAAACTCGTTTTATAAATCAACTGTAAAATTTTAGACTGCACTTATAAAAAAAATTGTGTCGTAAAATAAAAAATGCTTAACTTTTATTCATGAATGTGAAATCAACAGAAAAGAAACCAATTAAAAAAGGAATTTTCAAACAGAAAAAAGTAAGTGCATTAGGTTTATATAATGGCTATACTACAGCAGATTTTAATGGATTTGAGTATCAATCAGAATACTTAGAAATGCGCGACGGAATTAAATTGGCGGCTGATATTTGTTTGCCTAAACGGTTAGAAAAAGACAAAAAAATTCCAACCATACTTTATTTAACCAGATATGTAAGAAGCTTTGAGACCAAGTTTCCATTTAGCTTATTAACCAAAACCTTATTTGGACAAATCACGAAAAAAGAAATTGAGTTTTTTACTTCGTATGGTTATGCTGTAGTAATTATTGATGTGCGTGGCACAGGTGCATCGTTTGGCACTCGACACATGGAATTCAGTCCTGAAGAAGTAGAAGATGGCCGTGAAATAGTAGATTGGATTATCGCTCAAAATTGGAGCAATCAAAAAGTTGGTTCTACAGGCATTTCATACTTAGGAACAACAGCAGAAATGCTATTGGTCAATCAACATCCGAATGTAAAAGCTTGTATTCCAAGAAGCAGTATTTTTGATTTATATAATGATATTGCATTTCCTGGTGGTGTGCGTCATGGAAAATTTATTGAAGTTTGGCGCGATACCACTTTATCTTTGGATAAAAATAATTTGAAATATATAGGTGCTGTGGCCAATATGGTCATTAAAAATCCGAATCCAATAAAAGCTGATAAAGAAGGAAAACAATACCAAACAGCACATGCTCAACATCAAAGTAATTTTGATATTTTTTCTGGTATGTATAAAATTACTTTCAGAAATGATATTCATCCAGATTTAGGAAGAAGTATAAATGAGTTTTCTGTTCATTATTATAAAGATAAAATTGAAAAGTCTAAAACACCAATATATCGTATTGGTGGCTGGTATGATGGCGCCTTAGCAAACTCTGCTATTAAAGGATTTTTGAGCACTAAAAATTCTGTAAAATTATTGGTTGGACCTTGGGATCATGGTCCTGCTCAACATATTTCACCGTTCATTCATTCTAATAAAAAAACATTTTCTGTTTGGACAGAGATGTTGCGTTTCTTCGATTATCATTTAAAAGATATTGATAATGGTATCATGGATGAGCCACCAATTTCTTATTATGCTATGGGAAAAGAACAATGGAGACATGTATATGATTGGATGCCAACAGATTCGAAATATAAATCATTTTTATTTTCTGCAGATAATAAAATTACTGAAAAACAAAAAGAAAAAACTGAAGGTTGTTTACATTACGCAATAGATAAAAAATTTGGAACTAGTGGTGGTGCGCGTTGGAATAGTTTGACCGTAAAGTATAGATATAACAGGAGAATTGCTTATAGCGATTGGACTAAACGCACAAAAAATTTGTTACATTTTACGTCAGAACCATTGACTAAAAATATGGAATTGACTGGACATGCAACAGCTGAGATTTACCTAAGCTCAAATGCGAAAGATGTACAGTTATTTGTCTATATTTCTTCTGTAGATAAATTTGGAAAAGTAACGCATATTACAGAAGGTCAATTTCGTGGATTGCATAGAAAAGAATCGAATAAAAAATCACCATTGCCAACCTATGCACCATACCATACCTTTAATAAAGAAGATGCGCTAGAATGGATTCCAAATAAAGTAGAGAAAATACATTTTGAATTAATTCCAACATCGCACTTAATAAAGAAAGGTGAACGTATTCGTATTTCTATTGCTGGTGCTGATGTAGACCATTTCGATGAAATAGATGATGTAACTTGTAATCCAACATCGATGCAAATTTTCTGTACCAAAGAATTTGCATCATCAGTTCATTTACCATTGATGGTAGTTTAAAAATAATTCGTAAATTCATCTGTCTAAAAAAATAACATGCAATTACCTGAACATGGTTTATCTAAAGAAGCTATTCACCAGAAATGGAATGAATACACCTTGAATGATATGAATTGGCAAGATGGAAAGTTCTTTGGTTACGTATACTATCCAGGCGATGAATATTACAGTGTAATTAAAGAAGCGTATGCAAAATTTTCTGCTACCAATGCATTAAATCCAAGTACATTTCCATCATTAAAAAGAATGGAAAACGAGATAGTTTCTATTGCAGCGAATTTATTACATGGCGATGAAAACACCTGTGGAAGCTTAACTTCTGGCGGAACAGAAAGTATTTTCATGTCGGTTAAAACAGCAAAAGATTGGGCAAAAAAAAATATAAAATCTAAAACACCAGAATTATTGATTTCCGAATCAGCACATCCAGCATTCTGCAAAGCAGCAGATTATATGGACATCCATTATCAATTGATAAAATTGGATAAAGATTATAAAACAGATATTGCTGACCTAAAAAGTAAAATATCAGCCAATACCATTATGATAGTTGGTTCTGCGCCGCAATATCCGCAAGGCATGATTGATCCTATTGAAGAAATGGCTGAAATAGCTTATAATACTGGCTGTTTGATGCATGTAGATGCTTGTGTTGGTGGTTTCTTGTTGCCATTTTTAAAAATGAATGGCGTTGATTTACCTGAGTTTGATTTTAGCGTAAAAGGTGTAACATCGATGTCGGCTGATGTACATAAATATGGTTATGCAGCAAAAGGTGCGTCGGTTGTTTTATATAAAAATAATGATTTGCGTAAATCTCAATTTTATGTAAAAACAGATTGGAGTGGTGGTGTATATGGTTCTCCTTCTTTTTTAGGAACTCGTGGTGGTGGTCCGATTGCTGCTGCATGGACAACATTGAATGTAATTGGTTTAGATGGTTATACAAGAATTGCCAAAGAAGTGTATGCAGAAGTGCAAAAAATCAAACATGTAATTAAAGAAGAAATTCCAGAAATATATATTTTAGGTGAGCCGAAAACTACTTTATTTGCAATCGCTTCAGACAGTTTAGATGTTTTTGAATTGGCTGATGAATTGGCTATTTTAGGTTGGACAATTAATCGTCAGCAAAATCCAATGAGCTTGCATATTATTTTAAATGCGATACACATTGGCAAAGGTGATTTATTTTTGAATGATTTAAAATCAGCCATTGCGATTACAAAAAAATTCAGTGTAAATAAACTGAAAAACAACTTGCAAATTGGTGCTGTAAAAGGATTGAAAAAAATATTAAACGACAAACAATTTTCATCACTAACAAAAAAATTTGCAGGTGGCGAAAATCCAGATAATAAAAGAAAAGCTGCGATGTACGGAATGATGAGCGAACTTTCTGGCAGTGGTTCATTAGATGAACTGGTATTAGATTATCTGGATAAACTATATACAGAAGAAGATAAAAAAGTTTAGTTTTGTCATAATTATTTTTCTATGAAAAAACACATTCCAAATTCATTAACCTTACTTAATTTATTTAGTGGTTGCTGTGGTATTGTTGCCTGTTTGCAACATCAATATACGTTAGTGCCAATATTTATTGGAATTTCTTTAGTTGCTGATTTCTTAGATGGTTTTGTAGCTCGTTTATTAAATGTAAAATCTGAATTAGGTGCACAATTAGATTCATTGGCAGACATGACTACTTTTGGTGTATTGCCTGGTATCATGTTGTTAAGTATCATAAATTATAAAGTCAATTTAATTACTGGTTCACTTTCACCAGAAGTAAATAATCTTTTTACTGGAGACTTATTACCATTACTTGGTTTTGTATACACACTTTTTGCTTGTTTGCGTTTAGCGAAATTCAATATTGATACGCGCCAAACTGTAGATTTTATTGGCTTAAACACACCATCAGGTGCAATTTTTATTCTAGGATTTTATATGCAGTTTTTTACTGATTGGCAATTCAGATCCAATTGGGATTTTACTATTTATGCAAAAATAGGTGCAATGGTTTTACCGTTTATTTTAGCTTTTTTAATGGTTGCCGAATTCAGCATGTTTAGTTTAAAAGGAAATCTATTTAGCTGGAAACAAAATAAATTCAGAGTGCTTTTAATAATAAGTGCTATACCACAACTTATATTTTTAAAATGGCTTGGATTGAGTACGGTTATTTTAAGTTATGTGATTTTTGCATTTTTGAATAATTTAACTTCAAAAAAAATTATTGATCCATCCAGTTTTTAATTTTTTCTTCAATCCATTGTCTTTCTAAAACGTTTGTTGTATTTTTAAATTCTTGATACATAGTCAGTGCTTCTTTTTTAGAATTTATTGAAAGCAATCTATTTAAAACTTTTAAAAATGATTTATTGATAATTACATGTGCGTCTGGAATCGTATTTTTTATGGTAATAAATTTTTTAAAAGTATCCATATTTGATAACAGCACATTGTAATAGCTATTATTTTTCAACATCATTTCATAATATGTTTTCAATAAAAGCCGTCTTTGTGCAATGTTGTAATAAATATCGTTCTGCTTAGTATTAAGCAATGTATCAATTACTTCACTGTACATTTTTTTTTCAAAATATAAACATGCTTTATTAAAGTTGTACGTTTCATCTTTTATTTCGTCTATTAGAAAATCTTTATAATTTTCTAAAAACAACTCTGCTTCTTTTATTTTATTTGTTTTTAATGATGCATTAATATAATTTTTGTAGGTAGCTGCAGATATTTTCCCATATTGATTTAAAATCAAATTCAATTTGATGAAAATATGATAAATACGCAATTGTTGTTCATAATAGGCAACAAAACCTGAGTTTACTTTTTTAATGGAAAAGAACAACAATAATTTTAAAATATCTCTACTTTCTTCTTGAGCAAACTTGTGTAAATTATTTTCTATGATGAGCATTGCTTCAAAGAAATAAGACTCATCGTCGTTTTTTAGTAATTGATTTATTAGATGATGTATAATGTAAAATGCACGTTTATTAATATCTTTCTGTTCAATTGGAAATGGTTCGATAAAAGAAATATTTTCCCATCTTAGTTTTTCTGCTTCAATAAATTCATTTAATTCTCTATACACTTCAACGTAATTTCCAACACGTGTATTAATTTTTGAATGATAGGTTGCAATCAATTCTTCGTGTTGATATTTCATTAAATTTTGATATGTTCCAAAAGGTAATTCATCTAAAATTTGTTTTAACTCACGTGATGTTGCAATAAAATACTTGTCTAAATTTCTTTCAAAATAAAACTTAAGCAAAATCATTTTTTCATCTGCAACACTTTCTCTTTGCTTAGTATATACAACGTAATCTTCAATTATCTTTGTTAATTCAGTCATTAACTTTGAAAGTTTATTTTCATTGTATTTTTTATCAGAAAAAACCTTATTGTATATTTTTTCTTTTTTGATAAATTTTTCGTTGAATTCAGGATACTGTTTTTCAAGAAGTAGTAATAACTTATAAGGTAACGTATCTTTTTTCTCTGCATTTTTGAATACATAATTGGAAAACTGTTTCATTTCTATTGAAGAAAATGATTTTAAGAGCTCAATTAGTTTTGAATTATTCATAAAAATAGCCAGTTTAGACAGGAACGCATTAAAAACAATAAACAATTGAAATACAATTAATTACAAATAAAAATTGCATTATTAATGTTTATTTAACAGGAACAAACCAAAGATAATGTATTTCCATTAGAAAACAATTTTCATCAACATTGCAGTAACAATTAAGATATGCTGACAATTAAAAACGATATAACTTTTACAAATTATCTACAAAATATTATTGTGCTATATTTTAATTTATTGACAAAAAAAATTAGTGATTCCATCTATAAAATTATTTACGATTATCCAACAATGATTAGACATCGTCATTTAGTTGATGATAAACAGAAAAAAAATGTTTTGAGTGCAGGAATTTTCATTCGAAAAGATCAGTTAAAAAAGACAGACAATCATAGATATACAATTGAAACACATTCTATCGGAAAACAAAAAAACTTAATTCGTACTGACTATTTTTATCATGAACGATTTTTGAAAAATGCTGCTGGCACTTGCTTTGTAAAGGATAATCAAACTATTAGTACAGCATACCATATTATCAATGCAACTGGAATGGATGTTGACTTATTTATAAAGAATTATATTGTATTATTTGGTTATACAAATTCATGTGAAGAAATTATTTCAATTCACGAAAATCAAATTATTGAATTGGAAAGTGTTATCCATTCAGATAACAACACTGATGCTGATTATATCGATTTTAAAATTAAAATGCCTTTACCATCTTTTGTAAAAATTCCTAAACCATTTAAAGGTGAAATAAAACCAAATATGGAAATTTACATTGCAGGTTATCCTTTACGTTCAGCCTTAACTATTTCCAGCAATGCTATCATTCATAAAAAATTTAAAAATTATTTCACTACATACGCTGATCTATTTGAATACAGCAGCGGTTCACCAGTATTTTTAAAGCAAAACGATCAATTAGTTGGATTTGTAAAAGGAAGTGATGAAAAAGACTTTGTAACAACTGAAGGTAAAGAACAAAAGCAAACAAATGTAATTGCATCATCAGAAAGTAATGGCAAAAAAATATTATTTATAAAATAAAAGAAATTTTTTAAACCTCAAAATAGAAACAAATGAAAACTATTACCACACAAATCGGATTTGTAAAACTTATAGAAGAACAAACCAAACGACTCACCATTTTATGGCAAAATGCAGGAGCAGGAAATATTGTTTCAGTAGCTGTCTATGCTACTGATAGTAATTATCAAAATGGGAAATTAATACCTGATGCAGATGTTATTATTTTAAATGATGCCAAATCGAACAATGAAGGATTTCAATTTAGTTTTATAATAAATGAAAATGAATATGATTTTTATTTTCAGCTAATCGCAACGATGGAAGACAAAAGCGAAGTCGTATACAATGCAAATTCATTTAATAAAAAAGATGGAAATCCAACTTCTGAAGGCGATTCGGCAAAACCATTAAAACCATAGGATTTTCTT
The DNA here is from genome assembly GCA_938008535.1 of uncultured Saprospirales bacterium. GTDB lineage: Bacteria > Bacteroidota > Bacteroidia > Chitinophagales > JADIYW01 > JADJSS01. The sequence goes on from CALLKF010000214.1 coordinate 48,422, forward strand.
AATATTGCTGATCTAGTGAATTTAGTTTGTTTATTTTTTTGTTCAGCAGGAACCTGTAAGCTTTCCCATAATGTCTTACAGGTTCACTTTTTTTTTAGAAAAGTATGTACACTATTCTACGTTTTCATTTAAAATTTGAAGTGCAACTTCTTTGTCATTTTCATTGACCATTAATTCAAAGTTAGCAATACCAAATTGCAATTGAGCAATATTTTCATTTTTTATAAAACAATAAATATCGTTTTCTTCTAATTTCAACTTTGCTAATTCAACATCGAAGTTATTGTAGTAGGTTGCTATTTTTATTAATTTACTTTCCATGAATCTGCAAAATTTAAAACAAACTTCCTGTTTGTTGTGGTGGAATTTTTCCAATATGTGTATATGCTTTTGCAGTTGCTTCGCGACCGCGTGGTGTGCGTTTTAAATAACCTTCTTGAATTAAAAATGGTTCGTACACTTCTTCTATCGTGCCACTTTCCTCACCTACTGCAGTTGCGATGGTAGTTATACCAACAGGTCCACCTGCAAATTTTTCAATGATTGCAGACAAAATTTTATTGTCCATTTCATCTAAACCATGTTCATCAACATTTAATTGTGACAAAGCATATTGTGCAATTTCTAAATCAATTTTTCCGTTACCTTTTATTTGTGCAAAATCTCTAACTCTTCGCAGCAAAGCGTTTGCAATTCTTGGCGTTCCACGACTTCGTTTCGCAATTTCTGTCGCACCTTTTTCGTCAATTTCAGTATTTAAAATAGAAGAAGATCGTTTGATGATTTTCTTCAATACTTCTTTATTATAATATTCTAATCTAAAGTTGATGCCAAATCGCGCACGCAACGGTGCTGTCAACAAACCAGAACGCGTAGTAGCACCAATCAACGTAAACGGATTTAGCGTAATTTGAATACTGCGCGCACTTGGTCCAGAATCGATCATGATGTCAATCTTGTAATCTTCCATTGCAGAATACAAGTACTCTTCTATCGTAGTATTTAAACGATGAATTTCATCGATAAAAAGTACATCATTTGGCTGCAAATTCGTCAATAAACCAGCTAAATCGCCTGGTTTTTCTAATACTGGACCAGATGTAGTTTTCATTTCAACACCTAATTCATTTGCAATAATATTAGACAAAGTAGTTTTACCTAAACCTGGTGGTCCGTGCAATAAAACATGGTCAAGTGCTTCATCACGTTGTTTGGCTGCCTGAATAAAAATGTTTAAGTTCTCAATAATTTGTGGCTGACCAGAAAATTGTTCAAATGCTTGCGGACGCAACACTTTTTCCAATTCCTTTTCGGTTTTGGATAATAAATCGCCTGTAGCATCTAAATTCGGATTTTGCATCGTTGCAAAGATAAAGATAAATTACTTCAATTTAATAGTAGAAATAATTGGATGATGATCAGATAAATTTTGGAATTTATATTTACAAAAACAAGTATCTTTTGTTGGTTTTAAAATTTCTGTAGAAATAATTTCTGCTTTGCTCACATGTTGTTTGCGCAATAAAATATAATCCAGTGTTTCTAATGAATGTTCTGAGAATTTATTTGCCAAATCATTTTGCAACCCATTCCAACTATACTTTTCACCAGTAAAACTAACTGGTAAAGTTTCTAGAGTTTGTATCATTGCATTGTATTCAGTTGTATCATAATAATTGCTATTTAAATCACCAATAATAAATTGTGGTATGGAATCATCCATATAAATATCAAGCATTTTCTTTTTTAACTGGTTAAATTGTTTAAATCTCTTTGTCACATTCTTATTTAAACTTTGTGTATGCGTTCCAATAATTTGTATTTTTTTATTTAGAATTTCGAGTTGAATAAACGTTGCTCCTTTTTTAGCAAACACATCAGAACTGGTTTTATTTTTATAGGTAATAAATGCTTGTTTTTGAATTGGAAACTTACTAAAAATCCAAACACCGCTATTTGTTTTAAAAAAACCTGGTTTTGTAATCGATGATTGAAAAGGATAAATCATCTTTAAACTATCACTAATAATACTTCTGGTGCTCTTCATAAATGTTTCTTCCAAAACCAATATATCAGGATTTTGTATTTTGATATAATCAGCAATTAAGAAAGCTCTTTCTGTTTGACATGATTTAAAAATCATTGGCGGAACCATAAAAATATTCCATGCCATTATTTTTAATTCCTGAGAAAAGGAACTTTGAAAAAAAAGAAACAAAATTATAACGACCATTTTCTTCATGTTTGTAAATTACAATTATCAATTAAACTTTTTTAATAAACTAGCACTTTTTCACATTTCTTCACAAACAATCTTTGTGAATTTTATGTTAATGAGTGTATATTTTGTATATTTGCGCTCTGAAAACTAAACTTTTTTAATTCAACAATTAATAAATAAAAACAATATGTCAGCAGAAAAGATCACGATGAAAGACGGTCACTTACATGTGCCAAATGAACCCATTATTCCATTTATAGAAGGAGACGGAACTGGACCAGATATTTGGGCTTCTTCGGTGCGTGTGTTAGATGCAGCAGTTGAAAAAGCATATGGTGGAACTAGAAAAATACATTGGAGAGAAGTTTTAGCAGGTGAAAAAGCGTACAAACAAACTGGTTCTTGGTTGCCTGATGAAACATTGACAGTAATTACCGAAAATTTAATTGGTATAAAAGGACCTTTAACAACGCCAGTTGGTGGTGGCATTCGTTCTTTGAATGTGGCATTACGTCAAATGTTAGATTTATATGCATGCGTTAGACCTGTTCGTTATTTTAATGGTGTACCATCAAATTCAAAAGTACCGGAAAAAGTAGATATGGTTATTTTCCGTGAAAATACAGAAGATATTTACTCAGGAATTGAATGGATGGAAGGAACCGATGAATGCAAAAAATTATTACATTTCTTACAAACAGAAATGAATATTGGCGATAAAATTCGTTTTCCAGAAACTTCTTCTTTAGGCATCAAACCAGTTTCCTTAGAAGGTACTGAACGATTAATGCGTTCTGCAATGAATTATGCATTGGCACACAAACGCAAATCAGTAACTATTGTACACAAAGGCAACATCATGAAATTTACCGAAGGTAAATTCAAAGAATGGGCCTACAAATTGGCTGAACGTGAATACGCAGATAAAGTTTTCACTTGGCCTCAATACGATAAAATCTTAGCAGAAGAAGGACAAGAAGAAGCAAACGCTGCAATGAAAAAAGCAGAAGCAGATGGTAAATTAATTATCAAAGATGCGATTGCTGATAACTTTTTACAACAAATTATTTTGCGTCCAGAAGACTATGATGTTGTTGCTACATTGAACTTAAATGGTGATTATATTTCTGATGCATTGGCTGCCTTAGTTGGTGGAATTGGTATTGCGCCTGGTGCAAATATCAACTACTTAACTGGTATGGCTATTTTTGAAGCAACGCACGGAACAGCACCAAAATATGCTGGTTTGGATAAAGTAAATCCAAGTTCGGTAATATTATCAGGTGTGATGATGTTTGAATTTATGGGTTGGATTGAAGCTGCAAACTTAATTATCAAAGGCATGGAAAAAGCTATTGAGAACAAAACAGTAACGTATGATTTCCACCGTTTGATGGAAGGCGCAACCTTATTAAAATGTTCTGAATTTGGCGAAGCTATTATTAAGAATTTTTAGAAATAATTTTAAATAAAAAACAAAAACGGCATCATTTAAATGATGCCGTTTTTTTAATTATCTTCCAAAATCATCATAATAACTTTTCGCATAATCTTCGTAGCGTTTCATCAATGCTTCATTTTGTTTTTCAATTGGTGTAAGCAAATCGCGTACATCTGCAGAAACAGGTAAATACCATTCATAACCTTCAAAAATATTGCGTACGTCTTTATTCTTAAATGTATAACCATGTCGAGCATAAATTAAATTTCGTAACATTCTTAGACGTTGCTTCGATTCATTTTCAATATCTTTTGTTTTTAAAATTTCCGTTGAAACATTTTTATCTAAAAGTTCTTTATCAATATTAAATTCTTCTGCATTAGGCATGTATTTAAAATCTTTGCGGCTCATCGTTAATGTTTTTGGCTCAGTAACAGAATCATTAAATGGCTTCCAACTACCAATCAACGTTGAACTATCCATATCTATAACTAAATTAAATTCGCCGTCGTATTTTTCATCACCAGGTTCTTTACAAGTTATTAGAATCGTATTTTTATTTCTAGTAAACGTGCCTTTTAAAGTTCTTTCAAAACCAGAACAAATTGATTTTCCAAAAAAAATACCATCTTCTAATTTTTCAATTTTAATACTGATTTTGTTTGGTGTTTGCAAACTGATATAACCATACAAAGGATCTTTATAAAAGAATTTTTGGTACTGTTTAGGTAATTTTTTCACAGCAGATTCTTCCCAATAATCAGTCTGAAAATCTTCGATATTAAAAATAGTATCACCAATTTTTTTCAGAATTTTTGTACTGTCAAATGCACCAGACCACATACCAATAATATCTTTTTCAGATTTTACTTCTACTATTTCAACAACCGTTAAACTATCTGTTGTAGCAGTAACTACTGGTGTTTTTTCAGTAGTTTTGTCTGTTAAATGTTGATTATTACATTGTGTAAAAAACAGCAACGCAATAAAAGAATAAATTAAATTTTTCATAGTGTATTAATTCTATTAAAAGTAATGAATTCCATTTTAAAAACATACGGTTCTGCGCTACTTTTATTATTGTTTGCATTTTTTTCATTTCTGATGTTGCGCATCACATTGCAATATATCCCAATCAATTTAGATGTTGCATTTCTGCGCATCAAGCAAGATTATATCGATATTATTCCATGGCGAATTGCGTTTTTTACTCATGTATTTACAAGCATGTTTGCTTTACTTGCTGGCTTCACACAGTTCTCAACATACATTCTAAAAAACCATAAAAAAACCCATCGAAACATTGGCAAGCTATATGTGTTCGTAATTTTATTTTTAACTGGACCTTCTGGTTTTATTATGGCAATTTATGCAAATGGTGGCTTGACTTCTAAAATTGGTTTTTTAATTTTAGATATTTTATGGATTTATTTTACAGCAAAAGCATTTCGTTTGGCTTTGAAAAAAGATTTTTCATCACACAAAAAATATATGTACAGAAGCTACGCACTTACACTTTCTGCCATCACGTTGCGCGCATTGAAATATGTATTGGTATTTTTATTTCAACCAGCACCAATGGATGTTTACAGACTCGTTGCATGGTTAGGTTTTATTCCAAATTTATTATTGGTTGAATTTTTAATTTGGAAAAAATTCTTGAAATGAGAAAAAGTAAATCAAAGGAAATTCATCATCAACTCAACATCTTTTTACTATCTTTATATAAACTATTATTTATGATTCGTTCTCTTATTATCATAACGATTTCAGTCGTACTTTTTGCTTGTAAAAAAAGTGACACGCAGATACCAAAAGATGAGTGTACAGTAGAAATAAAACATCAATTTAAAAATCCGTATGAAGCAACTTCAGAAGTTCTATTACAAGGAAATTCAACGCATCAATATGTAAAATTCCGCTTGTATAACATTGAACAATACAGAAATTTAGAAGCAAAAGGTGCTGTTTTATTGGATCATCCATTCGATGCGATTCCTGACAAAAACTTGCAATATAAAATAGAACACACTGCAACTTATGCTGTGTATTATGGTGTTGTGCCAAATAATGTAAATATCTCAAAATATCAGTACGAAAAAATCAAGGATTTATACATGCCTGAAAAAAAATCGATTGATGGAAAAATAAATGGCGAAGAAGGCAAACAATTTCAAGGAAATGTTACTTTTTTCGATCCAATTGATAGCGTACAAGTTCCACTAAAAAACATTGCCATAATTGTAAAAGATGCAACAAAAGTAGCGTATGCTTACACAGATGATAAAGGAAATTTCAATATTTACGGTGCCAATATCACATCAGATACCGTTGAGGTTTTAATTAAGTTTGACAACAGTTATGTAGAAATTCATACGTTAGATGTTGCAAATATTTTTGGTGTTTTTAATCAAAATATTTATTCATTAGGATTTAAAAAATCGTGCGCATTCACCAATTTAAATATTGAAATTGGCAGAGAATTTAACAATGCTGCATTATTGCATTCATGCGCTGCATTGTATTCTTTTTATAAATACGTTGACTTTGCCAATCATTATGGTTTCCAAATGCCAAG
>CALLKF010000215.1 GCA_938008535.1 uncultured Saprospirales bacterium
TAATAACATTCCAAATGCTGTAAAAAAACTTTAGTATGGTTAGTAGGAGTTTCATTCAATAAATTTATAAAAAATAAACTGTATAACAAAAAAGAGGTTCGCGAAAGCGAACCTCTGATATATAGAATTTCCACAACTTAAACCATCAGTTCAAGCGAGATGTCGAGGTTGGTATCTTCGCCTTTCAACACTACCACATCGTCCTGCTCAAATTCAGTATAATCAGCCATCGTTACACGGATCGAATAAGTACCAGGAGCAATATCAATAGAAAACTCACCTGTACCGTTAGTCGAACCTATCAATTCGCTGCCTTCAATTTCCACCAAAGCATTGGCAATAACCAAACCTGTTGCCGAATCTTTCACCACACCTTTTATAGTTCCAAAATTCGAAGGTCTTGTACCGCGCAGGTCATAAATATTTCTTGCGTTGTTATAGCGTCTAAAAAATCTCGGTTCACTTTCTTCAAACACCTGCACCATATCATCCATCCGGAAGCGCAATATATCGTTCGCCTCAGCTATCAGCGAATCCAGTTCAGCCGAAGCATCTTGTCGTTTGGCAACCGCCACTGTCGGCTTAGGCACAAACTGTTTATACTTGCCAAAAGTATCACTTAGTTGAGTCAGTGTATCTTCCACGATGCCATAATCAGCCAGCACAGTCAGGTGAGTAGTCGCACGGTCAATAATAACATCTATAATAGGTTTTAGATCTTCATCACGCATTTTTACCAGCACCGACGGTGTATAATCTACCTCACTTCTCAACGTGTTGTCTGTATGTTCGTAAGCATACGCTCTTACCACTCTTGCAATTCTGCCTGCACGTTTAGAAAGCAATTCCTTAAAAGCGTTTTTGTCCATCGCCACACCATCAATTCTAATTACCTGTTCAGGTGTCACGTTGTTAATGGCGTCCCAAATGGTTTTAAATTCAGTATAAGCAGCCAATAACGCAGGCACACTGTTTATGATAGCAATATCTAATGTGCAAATAGCTATCAATACATCAAACATCGATAGCTTATTCTCTTGTTTGTAATTCATAATTTTGGTTTTTTAAGTGAAAAATTAATTATACGTCAAAAATATTTCACACTTTTCATTTCCACCAAAACAAATGAGTAAACGGTCGTTTTATTGAGTAAACGGTCAATATGTTAATAAATATTACGTATTGGAGTTAGTAAATGATAATATGAGCAAGAAGTTATAATATTTTTATATCATCTAAAGAAATACCAAATTGCATTTTAAAATTTTCTTTTACAATAGGAATAAATTCTTTCTCTCTTTCATTTACAATCCATTTATAATTAAACTTGAATTCTCCTTCTTTATCCACCCATTGTAGAATAAGGTCATAAAGCAAATTGAAATTATAAAAATTATTAAATGATTCTATAATATTCTCATCTTTGCGACCTTCAAAAAGTACTGGTTTAATTTCGCCATCATAGTCATCTGTAAATAAAGCATGATGTTTTTTAAAAAGTGAATCAACAATTTCAAATTCTACATTAGAATTTGTTGAAATACTGTGAAACCCAATCCAACAAAATACGTTAGGGTAATTATATTTATCTTCTTGAAATCTAAAATATTTTGAAAACATGAGACGAATTGGTAGATTTTCGTTTATGAATTTCAAATCTATTTCTTCATTCAGTATTTGTGCTACATATTTTTCATTTTGCCACTTTAAGACCTCAAGTATGCTCTCATATGAACATTTACACCCAATACTTTCAGATAATTCTTTGCTTAATATGATGTATTCTTCTTTTGAATATAAATTTATTTTTTTAAGATATTCAGCAGTATTTTTTTGAATGCTAATGCATAAAAAATAGAATCGAATTCCAGGGTCATTTTTTTTGATGAAATTTTCATAATCATAAATATCTAATGGAAATCCATTATTTGGATTTATCGAAATATCACAAATTATCAGAAAAAGCCCAACTATTGGGTCTAATACATTGCTTGGCTTTTTATAACCTGTAATGCTTAAAAAAATTTCAAAAGCCTCGATATATATTCCATGAAGTAGTCCAATGTTTTCAAAATCTGCATAAGTCAAATCTGGGGAATAACGGGTTAAATATTGTATTTGATTAAATACTGCTTGACCTTCATAAATTGCTTTAATTCCTAATGGTGATATATGCATTGAAGAATCTGTAACAAATCCATCTATATTTCTTTCTGTTAAAAGTTTAAAATAAGGTGGCCAATTATCAATATTTGGCAAGAATCGTCTTTCTCGATCTATTGATCCTGCAATACTATTAATTGTTGAAGTCCAAAAAATAAAATAGCAGTGCCCGACATTAATAAAGAATTTTCTGTCTTTTATAATCTCTGTAATATTTTTGTTATCCAATGCAAATATTTTTGCATATTCAAGATCATGATAATTATTTAAAATGATATTTATATCTGCAATGTCTGATTTTCCATTTTTATCATAATAATCCTTATCATATTTAGTTATAGGCTTATAAGTTAATCCTAGAGATATAATATTCTTCAAGTTATCAAAAGTTTTGTGAGCAAATGCAGGATAAGCCAAACTAAACAAAAAACCAAAGTTAGAACCAACATGTTGCCACCAATGGATATTCTCATGTAAACTTGTTGAACTCGCTTGTATTTTTACAAAATCCATTTCATCATCATTCAATGCTTTTCTTACATCATCTCTAAGTCTTAATACAAACTCCATTGTATTGTAAGAACCACTTGCTGCTGTTCCATTCAATGCAGAATTATTATCAAATTCTTCTTGTGTAAATAATAAATGTCGAGATAATATCATGTTAAGATTTGTTTCTTCAAATATAAATAAAAATCTCCTCGCCGTCGTTGGTGTTCTTCACCAACGAACTTCTGACCGAAATTAAGCACAAACCATCATAGTTCACACAAAATTGCGTCTTGTCGAATCCACCCTCTCCGTTTGGAGAGGACAGTCGAGCGTAGATCGGCAGGGTGAGGTCATTAAAAATCATCAAAAACCACGTCACAAATCAAATCGTTAATTTTATAATGAATTTTTGCATAAAACACTGAAAATCAATTATCGCGGACGATTCTGCCAGTAGTGCGGACGCTTTTGGAAATAGTGCGGACGTTTTTGGAAGCTCTGCGGACGCTTTTGCAAGTAATGCGGAAGCTTTTGGAAGTCGTGCGGAGAATTCTGCAAGTAGTTCTGTCAGTTTTGCAAGTCGTGCGGATGCTTTTGGAAGTAATGCGGAGCTTTTTGCAAGTACTGCGGACGCCTCTGCAAACAGTCGCGTCGTTTCTGCCAGTAGTGCGGAAGCCAAAAATAGCCGTTTTTTGCGTCACAAAACCAATGAAAATCCATGAAATTTCTCACGCAATAGCAACAGACATCATAGCGTTTAACATTTAATATCTACTTAACGTCAATAACATGCTATAATTCAAGTTTATATAGTCAAATTCTTATTTTTGCTGAGATAGGATTTGTCATAACACAATATAAATCCTAATTCATAAATCTTAATTCATAAATCGTAAATGAAAGTATTAAAATTTGGCGGCTCGTCCGTTGGTTCAATTGAAAATATACATCGCATTATCTGCATTGTAAGAAGTGAAATCGAACAAGGAAATGAAGTCGTATTAGTATGTTCAGCTTTTTCTAAAGTAACTGATCAATTGATCAACGCTGGTAAATTAGCAGAAAAAAAAGATAACACTACTTATTTAGAAATCTTTGAAAGTTTCAAAGAACGCCATCGCGCAGCCATCGATGCACTCGTTACCAAAAAAGAAATTTTTGATGTAATGATGGAAGAGTTTGACGAAAGCATGGTTCGTGTGGAAGATATTTTGAAAGGTATTAATTTATTAGGTGAATTATCTGAAAAGACATTAGCGCAACTGGTTTCATTTGGCGAACGTTTTTCATCATTCATCGTTGCTGGTGCCTTGCGCAATGCAGATTTGAATGGAATTTATGTCAATGCAACAAAGTTAGTTAGAACCGATTCCAACTATCTTTCAGCAAAAGTAAATTTTGATAAAACCAACAAGAATATTCTCGATTTTTTTGAAGCAGTTAATGGTGTTGCATGTGTAACTGGTTTCATTGGAATCGATGACAACAACAACGTCACCACACTAGGTCGCGGTGGCTCTGATTATACGGCAGCCATTTTTGGTGCTGCTTTAAAAGCAGATATCATTGAAATCTGGACAGATGTGGATGGTGTGTTGACTGCAGATCCAAGACGTGTGGAGCAAGCATTCACCGTTCCAACTTTGTCGTACAAAGAAGCCATGGAACTATCACACTTTGGCGCAAAAGTAATCTATCCACCAACTATACAACCTGCGTATATCAAAAATATTCCGTTGGTGATTAAGAATACTTTTAATCCATCGCATCCAGGAACTTATATTTCAAAAGATGCAGGAAAATCGAATAATGCTATCAAAGGCATTTCTTCTATTTCTGATATTACTGTGCTTAGAATGGAAGGTACAGGCATGGTTGGCGTGGTTGGTATTGCATCGCGTTTGTTTGGCACCTTGTCGCGTTCGGCTATCAATATTATTTTCCTCACACAAGGTTCTTCTGAACATTCTATTTGTTTTGGTATTGTACCAGGCGATGTGAAAAAAGCACAAAAAGCAGTTGAAGAAGAGTTTCGTTTTGAAATTCAAAATCGACAAATTGCACCTTTGGTGATTGAAACGAATAATTCTATCATTGCAGTAATAGGTGAGAACATGTCAAACGTTCCTGGTGTTTCAGCAAAAATGTTTAAAGCACTTGGTAACAACGGTATCAACGTAAAAGCTATTGCGCAAGGTTCTTCAGAATTAAATATTACTGCTGTTATTGATAGATATAATGAAGCAAAAGCGTTGAATGCATTGCACGAAATCTTCTTTGAAAACGATGTACACTCTATCAATGTATTTTTGGTTGGACCAACTGGTTTAATTGGCAAAACGTTACTGAATCAAATTCAAAATCAGTACGATTATTTAAAGAAAGAAAAGTCTATTCAGATAAATGTTACAGGTATCATCAATTCTAAAAAAATGTTGATTGATAGCAACGGAATTGATGTTGCTAACTGGCAAACTGTATTAGATGAAAAAGGTGATGAGTCAAATTTGGTTTCTTTTACGAATAAAATGATTGATTTAAATTTTGCAAATGCAGTGTTTGTAGATTGTTCGGCAAGTAAACATGTTGTAGAATTTTATGAACGCATTTTAAAGAAAAGTGTCAATATCGTTACACCAAATAAAATTGCAAATACACTAAGTCAAGATAAGTATATTTTGCTGCGTGAATTAGCAAAAAAATCGAATGCACATTTTATGTACGAAACCAATGTTGGCGCAGGTTTGCCAATAATTGGTGTGTTGCAATCGTTGATGAATTCTGGTGATAAAATATTAAAAATTGAAGCTGTTTTGTCAGGAACTTTATCGTTCATTTTTAATACTTACAAAGGTGATTTAAAATTCTCTGATGTGGTATTAGATGCAAAAGCAAAAGGATTTACAGAACCGGATCCGCGCGATGATTTATCTGGTTTAGATGTAGCACGCAAAGCATTAATTCTTTCTCGTGATAGTGGTGCAAAAATGGAATTAGAAGAAATTCATGTAGAAAATTTAGTACCTGAAAATTTACGAGAACTCGATGTGAAATCCTTCTTAGAAAGATTACCAGAAGTAGATGCACCGTACGAACAATTAAAAAAAGATGCAGAAGAAAACGGAAATGTAATGCGTTATATGGCTGTGATTGAAGATGGAAAAGTGCAGATTGCATTAAAGCAAGTTGATACACAACATCCATTTTATAATTTAAGTGGCAGCGATAATATGATCGTGTTTACAACAGCGCGTTACAAAAATAATCCGTTGGTAATTAAAGGACCTGGCGCAGGCGCAGAAGTAACAGCAGCAGGTGTTTTCGCTGAAATTATTACAATTGGAAATTATTTAGCAAATTAAAAGACTAATAGATTTTAGAAATGAGAGATGAGAAATCATTGTCTCAAATCTCAAATCTCAAATCTCAAATCTCACATGAAAATAGGAAACAGAATCAAAGTCTTCGCACCAGCAACCGTAGCTAATGTAGCTTGTGGATTTGATGTATTAGGTTTTGCGATCGACAAACCTGGCGATGAACTCATTATGGAAATCACAGATGAAAAAGGTGTCGTGATTGTAGATATTGAAGGTGATGGTGGTGTGTTGCCGCGCGATGCAAAAAAGAATTCAGCAACAGTAGCGATTCAAGATTATCTGAATTATATAAATGCAGATTTTGGTTGCAAAATTTGGTTAAAAAAAATGATGCCAAGTGGTAGCGGTTTAGGTAGTTCTGCAGCCAGTGCAGTAGCTGGTGTGTTTGCCATTAATATGTTATGCAACGAGCAATTAACGAAAGAAGAAATGTTGCCGTTTTTATTAAACGCAGAAAAAGCTGCTTGCGATGCAGCGATTGCAGACAATGTAGCTGCGAGTTTGTTCGGTGGTTTTATTTTAGTAAGAAGTTACGAGCCATTAGACATTTTACAAATTCCGGTTCCTGAAGATTTGTGGTGCGCAGTCATCAATCCACATGTGATTGTTTTAACAAAAGATGCGCGCGAAATATTACCAAAAGAAATTCCGTTAGCACATTCACTTCGACAATCTGCAAACGTTGGTGGTATTATGGTTGGTTTGCTGCGAGGCGATTATGATTTAATTGGCAGAAGCTTGGTTGATTATATTGCAGAACCATATAGAAGTAAACTCATTCCTGGTTTTTATGAAATGAAACAAGCAGCAAAAGATGCAGGCGCACTTGGTGGTAGTATCAGTGGTTCTGGACCAAGTGTTTTCGCCTTATGTCATGGAAAAGAAAATGCTTACAAAGCTGGCGATGCCATGAAACAAGTGATGAACTCCATGAATATTGGTGCTGATGTGTATGTAAGTAAAGTCAATAACCAAGGACCAAAAGTGTTGCCATTTGGCGAATAGATATTACCAGATTTTCCACCAAGGTTTTTCTTTTACAACAATTTCTGGTTCTAAATTATTTAAATAATTTTCCATATTGATTTCTCTGTTGGAAAATTGAAATACCATTTTTTTAAAGCAATCTGTGATGTCAAAATAAATATTTTTTCCGCTTGCTGTGGTTATACAATCGTATGATTTTTCTTCGTCGTTTATTAATGCCTGGCTCGCAAACACTTCTTCTAAGAACGTTAGAAAATCTCTTTCATCATCTATTCTTGTTACTAAATAAGGTTTTTCTAAAGTGCCATTTCCAGTTAATTGAATGCCTTCTAAAATAGTTTGTCCAATGGTTGATTCAATTTCTGCGCCTTTTTCATCATTCAGTTTTCTGTATGCAAAACTTTTATACATGTGCGCTCGTGGACTCAGAATAATATTTACACTTGCATATTGAGCAACTTCTCTAAAATTATTTTGCAGTAATAAATTGTTGATGTTTTTAATATCGTCAGAATATGGTTCGTATTCATCATGATTAATTATAATTGAACGCAGTTCTATAAAAGATTCTTTAGTTGGTTTTTGTAAGAAATTGATGAACTGTTCTTTCATGTGTTTTGTAATTATCCAAACGCATTAATACCAGTAAAATCCATACCAGTAATTAATAAATGTACTTCGTGCGTGCCTTCGTAAGTAATCACACTTTCTAAATTCATTGCGTGGCGCATAAACGGAAAATCACCTGTGATACCCATTCCACCGCATATTTGGCGACATTCGCGCGCTACACGCAAAGCCATTTCAACGTTGTTGCGTTTTCCCATTGATATTTGTGCAGCCGTAATTTTTCCTTCATTATTTAATTTACCTAATTGCATCGCCAGCAATTGTGCTTTCGATAGATCAGTCAGCATTTCTGCTAATTTTTTTTGTGTTAATTGAAAAGCAGCCAATGGTTTTCCAAACTGTATTCTTTCTTTTGCATATTCGGTTGCAGCATGTAAACAATCCATGGCTGCGCCTAAAACACCAAACGAAATTCCATATCGTGCAGATGATAAACAAGACAAAGGAGCTTTCAATCCACTTGCTAACGGTAAAATATTTTCTTCTGGAATTTCTACATCTTGAAAAACCAATTCACCAGTTTTAGATGCACGCAAACTCCATTTTCCTGTAATTTCTGGTGTCGAAAAACCAGCCATGTCGCGTTCAACAATACAACCAACTACACGACCATCTTCGTTTTTTGCCCAAACTACAGCCAAATCGCAAATAGGTGAGGATGTGATCCAAAGTTTTGCGCCATTCAAAATATATTTGTCACCTTTTTTTATTAATCGTGTTTCCATACTAGATGGATCGCTGCCATGATTGGGTTCTGTTAAGCCAAAACTTCCAACAAAATCGCCTGTTGCCAGTTTTGGTAAAAATTTATTTCTTTGTTCTTCGCTACCATATTTCCAAATCGGATACATCACCAAAGAACTTTGCACGCTTGCAAAACTGCGAATACCAGAATCACCGCGTTCCAGTTCCTGCATAATTAAACCATAAGAAATTAAATCTAAACCACCACCACCATATTGTGTTGGAATATGTGGACCTAATGCACCAATTTCTCCTAATTGTTTTATCAATTCTTTTGGAAATTTATGATGTTCTGCACAATCTTCTATGATTGGAACTACTGCTGTGTTTACCCAACTGCGAACACTTTCGCGAATTAATTTTTGTTCGTCTGTTAATTGGTCATCTAAATTTAAATAATCAAATCCACGGAAAGAAGCTGCGTATCTGTTTTGCATACTGTTTTTTTTATTGATAATTAAACGTTTATTTTAGTTCAAAGTTGTTAATGAACGCTTAAAACGCCGACAAATTTAAAGAATAAAATTTACTTTTGTACAAAACAGCATTATGCAGAATAAGTTATGGATTGGGTTGGAAGCGATGGAATTTTACGCACATCATGGCGTGTATGATGAAGAGCGCGAAAAAGGCGGAAAATATATAGTAGATGTGTTTGTTTACACAGATGCCACACAAGCCGAACTGAATGACGAATTAGACGGAACGGTGAATTATGAATTGATTTATGCTGCGGTTTCTAAAAACATGCAAGAGCCAGTAAAACTGATTGAACATTTAGCACGAAAAATCATGAATGACATAAAATTATTTGTTGCTAAAGATGATAAAATCCGCATCAAAATAAAAAAAATAAAACCACCAATAGATGGTGTGGTTGGTGCGAGTGTAGTAGAGATAGAAGATTAGTAAATAAAATCAATAATTATAGTATGGTATTTTTGAAAATACACGATTTTCTTTTAACTATAAATAAACTTCCATGGTTGAGCAGCTTCTAATTCCAATGCCAACTCTAGCAACAAGGCATCTTTACCATAAGGTGCAGCAAATTGAACACCAATAGGCATTCCGTTCTCTGCTTCACCTAATGGTAGCGATATTGCTGGTGAACCAGATATATTAAACAAAGGCAAATAAGATGCAAAACTAGCCGCACGAACTGCTATCTCATCATAGCTTAATGAGGTTGAGAAATAGCCAATTTTTGGAGTTACAATTGTAGAAACACTCGTCATAATTAAATCATAATCTTTTTCCAACATAGCTTCTGTTTCTTTTGCAGATTTTTTTAAAACGCGTAAACTTTTTGGTAATTGGAGTTTGCTTGAACCAAATGCATTCATCAAACCTAATGTAAATGGTTCTAATTGAGATTTATCTACAACTGAACCTAATACCAATCTTCCGAAATTATTGTTCATATAAGCTAAAAAACCATAATAACGTAAATAGTGAACAGTCAGTTCTTCAATATCCAATGGTACTTTTATCATATCAACAGTATGACCAAGTGATTCTAATAATTTAGCAGTTTCAAACTGTACTCTATAAGTGTCATTGTCCATATGACCTTGTTTGTGTGCAGGTAAATTTTCAAAAAAAGCTATACGCAATCGTTTTTTAATAGGTGATTGGATATGACCTAATCTTGGAAGTTTAGAGTTGTGATAATACTGTTCAGCAGATGCATAATAGGCAGCAGTATCTCTTACTGTACGTGTAAGCACACCAGAATAAACGATATTTACTGGCAATGTTTCTGTTCCATGCATTGGCATTAATCGATTTCTTGTTGGTTTTAAGCCAACTAAACCACAACATGACGCTGGTATACGTGTCGATCCAGCTCCATCATTAGCTATTGCTATTGGAACCACACCACTTGCTACCAAAGCTCCAGAACCAGAAGATGAACCACCAGTAGTATAATCGGTATGCCAAGGGTTACGAGTGATGCCCCAACGTTCGTTTTCTGTACTACAAATAAAACCAAATTCTGGAAGTGTGCTTTTTCCTAGGCAATTTACACCAGTCGATAAAAACTGATTGACATATTTACTGTTGCTTTTTTCAATTTTTGCTTTAAAAGCACCTGTTCCTTTTTGTGTTGGATGACCTTTAATATTTTCATTGTCTTTAATAAAAGCTGGAACTCCATATAAAAGTCCATTTTTAATTATGTTATTAGTATTACGTGCTGTTTCATACGTTTTAAGTACAATTGCATTCAATGCACCATTTACTTTTTCTGCTCTTGCTATTGCTGCTTCTGTAACTTCTTCAACTGAAACTGTTTTATTCTTAATTGCAGCAGCTAACGCAACAGCATCAAGGTTTCCAAGTGCATCATCAGTGAAAGCATTGATTCGTTTGTTCATGTTTTTTTGATTTTTTTAGAAGATTAGTTTAAGAAAATGAAATTAGAAAATAAAACCGATTAATTTTATTTTATGACAAATAACTTTTGCAATACAAAAAAGCATTAAAAATTTTGTTTTAAATGAAAAATATGTAGTTTTGCACTCCATCAAAAATTGGTCGGTTGGCCGAGAGGCTAGGCAAAGCTCTGCAAAAGCTTCTACGACGGTTCGAATCCGCCACCGACCTCTTGAAAGTCCAAGTTTATAGCTTGGACTTTTTTTTTACTTTTTTACCGAATACTAAGTCAACAATACCGAATGATAAATATCATGTAATATGCATTGTACAATGTGTAATTTTAAATCATAAAATAAAAATTATGAAAACGAACACATTAATAAATCAAACCGTAAGAAAAAGCGTGACAAAACTTAGTCAGCTAGTTGCTATGTTGTTGTTAATTGGAAACTTCGCTTTTGCACAAGATTCAGCAACCACCAAACATCACTATTTTAAATTTCAAGGTAGAGTGAAAATAGGTGCAGGCGCAGGTTTAAAATCAGTTCCTGATAAATTAGCAACGCATAATGTAAACGTTTTGTCAGGTGCATTGGTAACTACTATTTCACGTGACAATGACAAACAGGATTTCTTAAAATCAAAATGGGGTCCGTATGCAGGTGCCAACTTTGATTTTTATTTCCATAAAAACATTGGTTTTGGTGTTGATATAGATTATTTCAACAATAAACTAAAATACGTTGCGCCTAGCGTTTTAACTGATTTTATAAATAAATCATCAGACCCAAAAACGAGTTTAGTAGAATCAAACCGAAAAAATCAACAGTTGATATTTGTCGGAATTGGACCAAGTGCAAAATTATTTACGAACGATAAAATAGATGTGGATTTGAATGTTCGCGTTGGTTTAAGCCATTTAAATTTAGGTTCATTAAGCGTTGCAGTTGATGAGTTATCAGGCAGAGAATTTAATGAGCAAGATCCAAGAAAAACTATTTTAGATTACGATTACAATAAATCGATTAATACAGTTGGCTTAAAAGTGGGTTTGTATTTTAATTATTGGTTTCATAAAAATGTTGGTATCACGGCTGGTATGGATTTTATTCATTCATTTGTTAAAACATCAAATATCATCGGTGATGCTGCATATAAGTTAGATTATCGTCGTCCGGAAGATTTTGAAAAAGGTGATATTTTACAAGAATATCCATATTTCCAACCAGGTAGTAGCTTAGATGCATATCCGGTTTCAAAATTATCGGTGAATCATTTGGCACTTTCTGCAGGTATTGTATTTCGAGTAATTAAAGAAAAAGATACTAAAAAAGAACCGAAAAAAAGCGATGAAAGCAAAGATATCATCGTAACTGTGAAAGATAAATTTACAGGAATGCCTGTGGATCAGGTAGATGTGAACTTGACTGATGAAAACGGAAAAGTAATTGCTACTAAACGCACGGAAAAAAATGGCAAAGTAACTTTTGAGAATATGCCACAAGCTGTTTATGGTTTAAATGGTAACCGTTTCGGCATCAAAACCACAACAGAAAGCGTTGCTAAAGCAGAATTTGAGAAAAAAGGAAACATCTACAAAGAGTTGATTTATGAAGATCCAGGTTTTATTTTGGAAGGAATTGCCTTAGAATGCGATAAAAAAGACAAAATTATGGCTGGAGTTGAAGTGGAATTGACCAACAAAGAAACAGGCAAAGTTGAAAAAACTACGTCTGATGCGAATGGCAAATTTACGTTCAACCTAAAATCAAATACTGATTATACAGTTGTTGGAAGCAAAGACGGTTACTATTCTAATATTGAAGACATTACGACTAAAGGTTTAGATAGAAACAAAACCTTGTATGTGAAACTGAAATTGTGTGTAGGGCAGTTAGAAGTTGGTAAAACATTCGTATTGCGCAACATTTATTACGACTTCGACAAATGTAATATCAGAAACGATGCATCGAAAGAATTGGATCACTTGGTAGATATTATGAAACAATACAAAAACATGACTATTGAGTTGTCCTCACACACAGATCAACGTGGAACGACTGAATACAACCAAAAACTATCGCAATGTAGAGCGCAAAGTGCAATTGATTACTTAATTAAAAAAGGAATTGATAAAAATAGACTGACTGCAATTGGTTATGGTGAAAGCAAATTGTTGCAAGATTGTTCAGGTGTTGCAGGTTGTCCTGAAGACTCAAAAGGTGATTGCGATTGCCACCAAAATAACAGAAGAACTGAAGTGAAAATTATAAAAATGTAGGATTTCTTAGGTATAAAACTGAGAACGGTCTCGCAAAAGCGAGACCGTTTTTTATATTTTTATAATAATGATTTAGAAAAGATTTCTGACTTTCTCCAAATCTTCAGGTGTATCAACGCTGATGCTTTCGTGTTTGGTGATACCAATTTTGATTTTGTAACCATTATCTAACCAACGTAATTGCTCTAAATGTAAGTGCAGTTCATTTTCAGTAGGCGAGAGTTTAACAATTTGCTGTAAAACATTGGTTTTGAAGCCATAAATACCAATATGCTTATAGAAATTGTGAATTCTGAATTGTGAATTCTGAATTATTCTTACAAACTCTGTTGCATACTGATTTTCATCAAAAATAGCTTTCACAATATTTGGATTTTGCAACAAAGATAAATTCATTTCTTTTTTTACTTGTGTGATAATCTGTGCATTAGCATCTTTAAATAAATTCGTAAGTTCATCTATTTGGTTTGGATTGATAAGAGGTTCATCGCCTTGGATGTTGATGATGTAATCGTATTCTTCAATAAACTCAGAATGACGTAATTGCTCAAGCACCTCAGCGCAACGAGAAGTTCCGTTTAAATGGTTGGATGAAGTCATGCAAACTTCGCCACCAAAACCTTTTACAACAGCATAAATTAATTGATTATCAGTAGCTGCAACTACTTTTGATAAACTTTTAGTTTGTAAGCAACGTTCATATACATGCTGAATCATCGGTTTGCCTGCAATGTTAGCTAATGGCTTTCCTGGAAATCTAGTTGATTCGTAGCGTGCTGGTATTATGCCAAGTATCTTCAACTACGCTTTTTTTACTTTTACTGAATAACCTTGCACTTTTGTCACGATGATTTTCGTTCCTTTTAAAATATATTCAGCGTCAGAAATGGCATCGTATAGATTTCCATCGATTTCTACTTTTCCACTCGGACGACAATCTGAAATCACAATTCCTTCTAAACCAATAACATTGACCTGTTCAGTTTGTTTAATACTATAACCTTCATTTGATTTTTGATCGTTGTGTAGCACCATTTTTTTAAAAGCAGGAAAGTTGAAAATGCTACCACCAAACGCAGCAGCCAAACTAATTCCAATAATTAGTGTAATGGTTACTCTAAATAGTGCGTAACCAATGGTTTCCATAATTCCATTCGGAAACGTAAAAAAGTCGTTGTTAATCAAGCTTAAAATCAATCCTAAAAACACACAAACAATTCCTAAAATGCCGACGACGCCGAAACCTGGAATCACAAAAATCTCTAAAGCTAAGAGAATCAATCCAATGAAGAATAATAAGATTTCCCAATTGGCAGCTAAACCATCTAAATACAACGGCGCAAAATATAAAACTGCACCTAAAATGGCAATTACAGTCGGCAAACCAATGCCTGGCATTTTTAACTCAAAGTAAATTCCTCCAAAAATCATCAGAATTAAAATGCTGTTTACAAATGGATTTAACAGGAAACCAACGAGTTTGTCAATCAAAGAAACTTGGTGTTCTATTACTTTTGTGGAGGCACTTAGCTTTGCATAAACTTCTTTTTCATTTTTTACAACTCCTTCACAGTAATTGTTTTGTATAGCTTCTTTTGAAGTAAAGGTTAATATTTGAATAGAATCATTAATACCAGGAACCACGACGCGTTCGTCAACCATAGCTTCGGCAATGATTGGATTTCGGTGATTTGTTTCTGCAGTAGAGCGCATCAAGCCACGCATGTAAGATTGATATTTGTCGATTTGCTTTTCGCCATTTTGGTCAACCACAGTTGCCGCGCCAATGTTTGCTCCATCAATCATGTAGATGCTATCGCACGCAATGGAAATCAATGCGCCAGCCGAAGCAGCATTGTTATTGATAAAAACCACCGTTGTTGGTTTAGCTTGCATCAAAATGGTTCGGATGGAATCTGCAGCGTCTAACATTCCACCGTAAGTGTTTAATGTCATCACGATGTAGTCTGCTTTTTGCGTTTCTGCTTCACGAACGGCTTTTTTTACTAAACGATAAGCAGCTCTGTCAATTTCCTGATTTAGCGTAAAATGATAGATTTTAGCTTGATTTTGTGCAAATAATGAGTTTGAAAGTGCGAAAAATAACGCTAAAAGTAAAAGTTTTATGGATTGATTTTTGTTCATATAAACTAGATGTTGAAAATTTACTTTAATAATCAATGTAAAAGAGTTGATTTTTGTTCCCTAAACTACTGATTTATGTTTAAAAAAATAGGATTTCTTTTTGCTTGTGTCTTTTTAATCTTGGTTTTGAATGCGCAAAATAAAGAAAAAGCGACAAAAGTACCACAATATGTGTTTCATACAGTGGTTTTTGGTGAAACCTTAAATATTATTGCTTTTAAATATGATGTTACAACGGTTGAAATTCAAAAAGCAAATCCATCGTTGATTGGAACTTCATTGATGCCAGATCAAATTTTGCGAATTCCTAACAAAAAGAAAACAAAAATTGAAGTCAACAGTGCATCAATTCCAACTGTTCTAGATGATAAACCAACTGTAAAATCATTAAAATACGATTTAGTTACTATTGAAAAAGGAATGACGTTGTATTCTATTTCTAAAAAATACAATGTGGATTTAGAAGATTTAAAGAAATGGAATGGTTTAAAATCATATGATGTGAAAATTGGTAGCCAAATAGTTATAAATCCAAAAAATAAAGGAAAAGCAGTTGTTGATCAAAAAACAAAAGAAATTGTTATTGAACCTTCCAAAAAGGAATTAATTCCAAAGCAACAACCTGCAACTTTAACACCAAAATTAAAAGAAGAAATTGCAAAATCACAAGAATTAAAACCTAAAAATCCAACTAATACAATAGATGAACCAGTTCTAAAAATTGACAATCAAATAGAAAAAGAAGATATTCCTTGTTCAGAAGATAACGAATCTCAGAAAGAATTAGCAAAAACATTTAAATTCTATAAAGATGCTGGTAAATCTATAACTAACACAAAAGGAACTGGTGCACCCATGACTACAAGCTTAGGAACTGTTGAAAACACCTATTTTGTCATGCATCGAACATTGTCGATTGGTACGGTAATAAAAGTTAAAAACTTAGTAAACAGCAAAACTATTTACGGTAAGGTAATTGGAAAACTTCCTGACACACAAGAAAACAAGAATGTAATTATTCGTTATTCGTTGGGTATTAAAAAAGATATACAATTGCAAAATGGCAAAAATTACGTTCAAATTGAATTTCCACAATAATAAAATGGCGTTAAATCATAATTAAAACTGATTAAAATCATTTTTTAATTAAACAATAAAGTACCATATTTGTAGAAGAATTATCAGCTAACGACGTGCAAGCATATAAAGTTATAACTATTACTCACAAAACGACTAAAGTCAATAAATTAAAAGATTATTTATTGTCTGATGCTGATACTTCTGATTTTCCAGCTAATCGTCTGAAAGAATTAAAAGAAAGTTTTGGAATTGATGAATTACTTTACTTAAACACTTGTAACAGAGTTACTTTTTTCTTTACACACGATAAAAAGATTGATAATAAATTTCTCAAAGACTTATTTTCATTTATCAATCCAAATCTAACAAAAGAATTAATTAATTTACATTTATCAAAAGCATTGGTATTTGAAGGTGAAGATGCTATAAAACATATTTTTGGTGTTACTGCCTCCTTAGATTCTTTAGTGATTGGCGAAAGAGAGATTTTAGGTCAAATTAAACAAGCATATCTTCAGTCTAAAAAACACCAATTATGTGGTGATACTATTCGGTTAGCGTATCAGCAAGCAATAGTTTTTGCTAAAAAAATTCATTCAGAAACTCGAATTGGCGAAAAACCAATCTCTGTAGTTTCTTTAGCGTTTCGTTCATTAACAGCAAGAAATTTCTTCAAATATGCCAATATTCTGATTATTGGAGCAGGACAAACCAATAACCTAATGGCAAACTTGCTAACCAAAGATGGGACTGAAAATAAAGTTACAGTTTATAACAGAACATTAAGCAAAGCTGAAGAGTTGGCAGCGCGTTTTAAAAATGCACAAGCATTTGAGTTAGGAAAATTAGCTCATCATAAAGAAGATATTGATGTAATTCTAACTTGTACAGGCGCAAATTATGCTGTGTTAACCAAAGATATCTTCGATAAAATTGTTCCGAAACACAGAAAAGTAACCATTGTAGATTTGGCAGTTCCGCAAGATGTAGAAGATGAAGTAATTGAATTGAAAAATGTAGATTACATTGATATCGCATCATTAGAGAAAAAAGCTCAGGAAAATTTACAATTCAGAAAAGGTGAGTTATATATTGCGCAAGCTTTGTTAGATGAGTTTGTTATTGGTTTTAATGAATTGTATAAAGAACGACGTTTAGAATTAGCTTTGTCCAATATTCCAAATGAAGTAAAAATCATAAAAAACAACGCTATTCATCAAACATTTAAAAAAGATATTGAAACGCTAGATCAAAATTCAAAAGATGTTTTAGAAAAAGTGATGCAATATATGGAAGAAAAATACATTGCATTGCCGTTTAAAGCTGCTAAAAAAAATCTACTCAACAAAAAATTCAGACCCTAACTTTTAGTTTGCTATTTACAATTGTTTAATTTGCAACATATTTTAATTTCATTCAATCTTATTTTTTAATCATAATTAGTTGCGAACTGTTATCTTTGCAAACTGTAAATTCATAAATGAAATCACCAATAATCATCGGAACTCGTGGTAGCGAATTGGCTTTGTGGCAAGCTAATTTTACCAAAAACGAATTAGAAAAGAATGGCATTAAAGCTGAATTAAAAATCATTAAAACCAAAGGAGACACCACGCAACAATGGAATACAAGTTTTAACAAGTTAGAAGGAAAAGGTTTTTTTACGAAAGAATTAGAAGATGAATTATTGGCTGGAACCATTGATTTGGCTGTACATTCCTGCAAAGATTTACCAACTGAATATCCAATTGGTTTAACCATAGCTGCTTATTCAAAACGTGCAAATCCGTTTGATATCTTAATCATTAGAAAAGATAAAATGGATGAAACAAAAGTGCTCAAATTGCCAGTAAACGCAATTGTTGGTACGTCAAGCGCACGCAGGAAAGCACAGTTATTAGCATTCAGAAAGGATATTGTATTAAATGATATTCGCGGCAACGTTCCAACTCGCATCAATAAATTGAGAAATCAGGAATTTGATGCCATTGTATTAGCAGCAGCTGGTGTAGAGCGACTTTCTATAAATCTAGAAGAATTTGTAGTAATTGAACTAAAAGCACCAATGTTTGTGCCTGCACCAGCGCAAGGTGTGTTGGCTTTTCAAATTAGAGAAAATGATTTGGAAATGATTGATATTTGCAAAATATTGAACGATGAAGATAGCCATACCATTACAAAAATTGAACGCGATTTACTGCACGATTTTGAAGGTGGTTGCCAGATTCCGTTAGGTGTTTTTTCTAAAAAAGAAAAGGATTTGGTACACACATGGATAAGTTATGCAGACGCTTGGAACGCTATTCCAAAACGAATGCATCTTGTTGATAGCGAAGCGAATGTCTTTTCGAGTTTATCGAGAAACCAGATTGTACAGAAATTAAAAAATCATCAACCAACCAGTGTTTTTATTTCTTCAGACTTAAGTGACGATGAATATTTAGTTCGTGTATTAAAATCGCATAATTATAAAGTAAATTATGAATCGTTGATTGAATTTAAATCTATGGATTTCACACAACCAAACGATGCAGATTGGTTGTTTTTTAGCAGCAAAAACGGTGTGAAGTATTTCTTTAATTCACTCATTCAACAATTCACTCATTCAACAATTAAAATTGCTGCTATCAATCAAGGAACTGCACAGGCCATTTATGAACTAGGTTTAAAAGTCGATTTTATTGGTAATGGAAGCGATTTACAAAAAATAGCGCAAGATTTTGATGCAATTGCCAGCGGAAAAATAGTGTTTCCACAAGCAAAAAAATCGATGCAAAGTATTCAAAACAATCTTACTAAAAATAAAAATGTAGAATCATTAATTGTCTATCATAATCAACCAAAATCAACCATAGAAAAAAGGAGTGAAGCTGTTTTAATTTTTACGAGTCCAATGAGTGTAGAAGCATATTTTACAAAATACACACTAGAAAATTTTCAGCAAATTATTTCAATTGGTAAAACAACATCCAAAAAACTTCACGAATTTTCGTTAAAAAATATAAAAACTGCGTACGAGCCATCAAATTGGTGCTTAATTGATGAAGTGATGAATATTTAATTGTTTTTTCTTAAGAACATTTAACACTTTTATTTTTTTTCCTTATATTTAGCTTACACATACAGCTACTATGAGAAAATTTTATTTTTTATTCTCGTTTCTATTTATTTCTTTTCAACTTTATTCGCAAAAAGAAGCTAATAATTGGTACTTCGGTCAAAAAGCAGGAATTACCTTTAATTCAGGCGCGCCTGTTGCATTAACCAATGGACAACTACAAACTTTAGAAGGTTGTTCGTCTATTTCAGATGCAAGTGGAAATTTATTATTTTACACTGATGGTATAAAAGTATGGAATAGAAATCACGTGGTGATGACAAACGGAACCAACTTAAAAGGTGATCCGTCTAGTACACAATCAGGCATTATTGTTCCAAAACCTGGCAATCCTAATGTTTATTATATTTTTACGGTAGATATGCAAGGTGGAATGGCCTTGTTTGCAGGCGGTGATGCTGATGGTGTATCTAACGGTTTTATGTATTCTGAAGTTGATATGACACTGAATGGTGGTTTAGGTGATATTGTGGTGGCAAGAAAAAATGTTGCACTTAAAAAACCAACTACTGAAGGTTTGTGCGCTGTAAAACATTCAAACGGAATAGATATTTGGGTTGTAGTACATGGTATTAATAACACACAATATTCAGCGTTTTTAGTAACTGCTGCTGGTGTAAATACGGTTCCGGTAAACAGTAATGTTGGACCAAGTGTTACGGTTACTGCTGGAAATTATGGTTCAGGTTCTATTGGCTATATGAAAATTTCGCCAAATGGTAAAAAAATAGCAGCTTGTCATGCATTTGAAAATAAACAATTAGTGCTTTCTGATTTTAATACTACTACTGGTGCTGTTACAAATCCTATAACCATCGGATTAAATTTAAATGGAGATTCAGACGGTCCTTATGGTGTGGAGTTTTCGAGCTGTAATGAATATTTATATGTCAGTGAAACATTTTCACAAGAAGACTTATTTTGGGGAACTGCCTGGCCATCTGCAACGCGCATTTGGCGTTTTGATTTGAATGCAGGCAGCATTCCAGCATCTAAAACATTATTTAATCTAAACAATAATGAAGCAGATGGTGCATTGCAATTGGCACCAGACGGAAATATTTATGTGGCTAAAATGCAAAGAACAGGTTCTTCTGCTCTGAATTATGGCTATGCTTTTGGAACAACCTTACATCGTATTAATAATCCAAGATTAGCTGGTGCTACCTTTACTAATAATGCTGTTAATTTAGCAGGTCGACTTTCTGCATATGGTTTGCCTCCATTTATTGCGTCTTATTTTTATAACTCTACCTTTAGTACAACAAATGTAGTAACTGGTGATACTGCATTGTTTTGTAATGGTGATTCTATTTTATTTAAAGGCACTACGAATGCATACGATTCTATACGTTGGTATTTTGGTGATCCTGCAACTGGTGTAAATAACACATCGACTTTATTAAATCCAAAGCATTTGTTTTCTACCAGCGGCGCGTTTACCATTCAGTTTTATAAATATTTATGTGGCGTAAAAGATTCTGCCTCAAAAGTTATTACCATCTATAAATATCCAGTTATTACAGACTTAGTTGATAAAGCCATATGTACAGGTGGTTCTATAACACTAGACGGAACTGCGTTGCCAGTCACATCATATTTATGGTCAACAGGTGCAGTTACGCCAACTATATCTGTAAGTACACCAGGAAAATATGTATTGACTGCCGATAATAATGGTTGTAAAGCTAAGGATAGTATGAATCTGACTATATCATCGCCAGTAACTACCAATATTGCACAAGCCATTTGCAATGGAAATTCATTTGTATTTAATGGACAATCGATAACTACACCAGGAACGTATCGTGATACATTATTACGAAGTAACTCATGTGATAGTTTTATTGTTCTCACGGTTACACTTAAAACTTCACCAACCACCAATATAACTCAGTCGATCTGTCAAGGAAGTTCAATTGTATTTAATGGAAATACCATTAGCACAGCAGGCACATTTAGAGATACTTTGACAACTTCATTAGGTTGCGATAGTTTTATCGTATTAACAACCACTCTTAAGCCAACACCAACAACTAATATTACACAATCTATTTGTCAAGGAAGTTCTATTGTATTTAATGGTAACACGATTAGTACAGTAGGAACATTCAGAGATACGTTGACAACATCTTTAGGTTGTGATAGCTTTATCGTATTAACAACCACCATTAAACCAACACCAACAACCAATATTACACAATCTATTTGTCAAGGAAGTTCTATTGTATTTAATGGAAACACCATTACAACGGCTGGTTCGTATCGTGATACCTTAATCACATCACTTGGTTGCGATAGTTTTATAGTTTTAACAGTAACCATTAAACCAACACCAACCACTAACATAGCACAAGCTATTTGTAACGGAAATTCTATCGTATTTAATGGCAATACCATTACAACAGCTGGAGTTTTTAGAGATACTTTAACTACGTCATTAGGTTGTGATAGTTTCATCGTTTTGACTACTTCTTTACAATCAACACCAACCACAAACATTGCTCAATCTATTTGTAATGGTTCTTCAATTGTGTTTAACGGCAATACGATTTTAACTGCTGGAACATTCAGAGATACATTATCTACATCACTTGGCTGCGATAGTTTTATTGTTTTAACAACAACTATAAAACCAACACCAACCACGAATCTAACACAATCAATTTGCAATGGAAGTTCGATTGTATTTAATGGTAACACGATAACAACTGCTGGTGTTTTCAGAGATACTTTAACTACATCTTTAGGATGTGATAGTTTTATAGTTTTAACGACAACGATAAAACCAACACCAACCACGAATATTGTGCAATCAATTTGTAATGGTAACTCTATAGTATTCAATGGATATACTATTACAACGGCTGGTGTTTTTAGAGATACTTTATCTACTTCATTAGGATGCGATAGTTTTATTGTGATGACTGTATCAATCAGACCAACACCAACCACGAATCTAACGCAATCTATTTGCCAAGGAAATTCCATAGCATTTAATGGCAATACGATAACAACAGCTGGTGTTTTTAGAGATACGCTAACTACTTCTTTAGCATGTGATAGTTTTATTATATTAACTGTAACTATTAAACCAACACCTACCACGAATATAAGTCAATCGATTTGTCAAGGTTCTTCAATTGTCTTTAACGGAAACACTATTACAACTGCTGGAACATTTAGAGATACTTTGACTACTTCTTTAGCATGTGATAGTTTCATCGTTTTAACAACTACTATTAAACCAACACCTACCACGAATATAAGTCAATCGATTTGTAATGGTAGTTCAATTGTCTTTAATGGAAATACAATTAGCACAGCAGGTATCTTTAGAGATACCTTAACCACATCATTAGGATGCGATAGTTTTATCGTACTAACAACAACCATTAAACCAACACCAACCACGAATATAAGTCAATCGATTTGTCAAGGAAGTTCTATTGTATTTAACGGAAATACGATAAGTACAGCAGGCACATTTAGAGACACGTTGACGACTTCTTTAGGTTGCGACAGTTTTATAGTTTTAACAACAACCATCAAACCAACACCAACTACAAATATTACACAATCTATTTGTAATGGAAGTTCTATTGTATTTAATGGCAATACAATTACAACAGCTGGTGTATTCAGAGATACTTTAACCACATCTTTAGGATGCGATAGTTTCATTGTTTTAACCACAACTATTAAACCAACTCCAACCACGAATCTTTCACAAGCAATTTGCCAAGGAAGTTCGATTGTTTTTAATGGAAACACGATTACAACTGCTGGTGTTTTCAGAGACACATTGGCTACTTCTTTAGGATGTGATAGTTTTATTATTTTAACTGTTTCTATTAGACCAACACCCAATACGAATCTAACACAATCAATTTGTCAAGGAAATAGTATTGTGTTTAATGGCAACATGATTTCAACTGCTGGTGTTTTCAGAGATACTTTAACTACATCATTAGGTTGTGATAGTTTTATTGTTTTAACGACAACTATCAATCCTACACCAACAACAAATTTTACGCAAGCAATCTGCAACGGTAGTTCTACGGTGTTTAATGGCAACACCATTACAACTGCAGGAACTTTCAGAGATACTTTATCTACATCTTTAGGTTGCGATAGTTTTATCGTATTAACTGTAACTATTAAACCAATAAAAACAACGAATATCACGCAAGCTATTTGTAGCGGTAGTTCTATTGTTTTCAATGGCAACACCATTTCATCGGCTGGAGTTTATCGCGATACATTGACTACTTCATTAGGATGTGATAGCTTTATTGTTTTAACTGTTTCGATTAATTCTGTAATCAGAACTACATTAACACCAAATATTTGTTTTGGCTCATCTGTAACTGTTGGTTCACATACTTATTCATCAACAGGTATTTATTTAGATACGTTGACGAGCGTGCAAGGTTGCGACTCCATTATTACTACTAGATTAACAGTAAATCCAAAACCAACTACAAATATTACACAAGCTATTTGTCAAGGAAGTTCTATTGTATTTAATGGAAATACCATATCAACTGCTGGTACTTTCAGAGACACTTTGACAACTTCATTAGGTTGCGATAGTTTCATTGTTTTAACTACAACTATTAAACCAACTCCAACTACGAATATTACACAAGCAATATGCAATGGCAATTCTATTGTGTTTAATGGCAACACAATAACAACAGCTGGTATATATCGCGATACATTAACTACATCATTAGGTTGCGATAGCTTTGTTGTATTAACTGTAAGTATAAAACCAACACCAACAACCAATCTAACACAATCAATTTGTCAAGGAAATAGTATAGTGTTTAATGGAAACACCATCAAAACTGCTGGAACATTTAGAGATACTCTATCTACATCATTAGGTTGTGATAGTTTTATTGTTTTAACGACAACCATCAAACCAACACCAACTACCAACATTACAAGATCAATATGTCAAGGCAGTTCATTCATATTCAATGGCAACACCATCACCAGTGGTGGTACTTATCGCGATACGCTAACT
The DNA here is from genome assembly GCA_938008535.1 of uncultured Saprospirales bacterium. Taxonomy (GTDB): domain Bacteria; phylum Bacteroidota; class Bacteroidia; order Chitinophagales; family JADIYW01; genus JADJSS01. Next base: position 24,438 of record CALLKF010000215.1, read on the forward strand.
ACTTCGTTAGGATGCGATAGTTTCATTGTTTTAGCTGTTACTATTAAACCAACTCCAACAACAAATATTGCACAATCCATTTGTCAAGGTAGCAGTATTGCATTCAATGGCTTAAACATAACAACAACAGGTGTGTATCGCGATACGTTAACTACTTCATTAGGTTGCGATAGCTTTATAGTATTTACAGTTACAGTAAATCCACGACCAACTACAAATATTAGTAGAGCAATTTGCTTGGGCTCGAGTACTACATTTAATGGACAAACCATAACAACTGCTGGTGTTTATCGTGATACTTTAACTACATCGTTGAGTTGCGATAGTTTTATAGTATTAACAGTTACTGTAAATCCTTTAAAAACAACTAACATTAGCAAAGCTATTTGCGACGGAACGAATTTTTCATTTAACGGACAGCTATTAACTACAGCAGGCACTTACCGCGATACACTTTCACAAACAAATGGTTGCGATAGTTTCATTATATTAACTTTAAATGTAAATCCAACCTACACACCAGCGGTTTCTATTGTTTCTACGAAATCAGATATTTGCCTTGGCGACCAAGTTGTGTTTACTGCAACTTCAACAAATACTGGCGTTTCGAATCCATCGTATCAATGGTATTTAAATGGAAATCCTATTGGCGGAAACAGCTCGCAATTAACGACTACTATATTAAATGATAATGACAAAGTAGAAGTGAAGGTGACATCAACCGCAACTTGTGTTACTTCGGCAACAGCGATGAGTAATGCAATTGTAACAAAAGTGAGTTCAATAAATTTCACTATTCCAACTATTAATTATTGTACTGGTTTAAGCAACATAATTGATTTACAAATTCCACAAACCAATTATACTATTTTCTGGAAAAACGGAACTGATACTTTCACAACAGTAAATGTTGACAGCACTCAGGTAAATAATACTGTAACTGGCAATATGCAGTTTACTATTAAATATGGTAATGGATGCTCTAAAACAGGAAACGTTCAAATCAATGTAAATCAATTGCCTGTGATTAATGCAGTTGTAGATAAACCAGATGCTAAATACGAAGAAGAAGTACAATTGGACGTTACAGGTTCAAGCAATAATAATTACAACTGGTTGCCTGCTGCACAGGTAAGCAATGATTCTATCAAAAATCCAACATCAATTATTACGGCAACTACTTTGTTTATTGTTTCTGCAAAAGATAAAAATGGTTGTGTAAATACCGATTCTATAAAAGTGAATTTAATTGATGAATGTACAGAAGCATTTATTTATGTACCAAGTGCGTTTTCGCCAAATAATGATGGTATCAACGATTGTTTCCGCATCGTGTCGCCACCTAAATTAACGAATTACAAAATGGTAATTTTTGATAGATGGAATGAAAAAATATTTGAAGCCAACAACACTACCGATTGTTGGAATGGTACATATAAAGGTGGCGAAGTACAAAGCGATTCGTATGTGTATGTAATTTCGTACACTTGCTACAACGGCGCACCATTGTATAAAAAAGGAATTGTAACTGTATTAAAATAATATACCAAATAAACTATTCGCGAAGCCGGACACGTTCCGGCTTTTTTTATTAGTGAGGTTATTAGGAACAATAAGTGGTAAAGTAAGTGATAATCGCTGTCGAAGGCGAGGAGGTATTTCATAAACTTTACTTATTTACAATCCAATATTTCGTTATTCTTTCTCCTGTTTCAAAAGGTTCACCACTGTAATCACATTTATTAATATCCGAAAATTTGGAAATTTCTTCAAGCGAAGATTCAAAAATCCTTGGTTGGTAGATTTGTTCAACTTTGGAGCTATTTATTTTGGCAATAAATTCTTTTTGGTATTTGTCTTTTATATAAAGGAAAATTCCGGCTGGATAATCGAACATTTTTTCGATGTCTGATACCTTCGTTTGTTTTTTCTTAAACCAATTAAACATAATTGCCTTGAATTTAAATAGTCGGTAAGTTCTAATAAATAGACCTATTTCCACCAAATATAACCAAACCCACCTATAAATCATAAACCTGCTTTTTCACTGCTGTACGGCAAAACCTTGAAGGTTTTTAAAACTTGCGAGGTCTTACGCTGTGCCTTCAAAGCTACTTTCTCGCTGTTTGAGGAAAATTTGAAAAAATCTGCCAAAGTGTCGATTTTTAACAAAAATGAGGCAAAGAGGCATCAAAAAGCCGTTTTGAAGCACTTCACAGAGTCTTCCCGTCACTTCACGGATGCTTCCCGGTTCTTCACAGAGTCTTCCCGGTTCTTCACAGAGTCTTCCCGACGCTTCACGGAACTATCCCGATGCTTCACCAGGTTTTCCCGACGCTTCTTGTTTGCTTCCTGATGCTTCACGCTTGCTTCCCGATGCTTCATGTTTGCTTCCCGACGCTTAATCGTGGCTTCCCGATTGGTTTATCTAATAATAACCAAATAATCAAGATGCTAACTGTAAGCCGGTGATTTCGATTTAGATAGAAGAAAAAAAATCCATCGTCTATGCGATGGATTTCTTTATGTCTTAGCTGTGATGTGACGCTATATTTTAGTTTTTCACACGGTTTAGTTCCTGCCATTTCTGCTCGTTCATATTATCATCGAGGTTTGGATTATAACCTTGTAGTTGTGTGCCGATATATTCGCCATTATTGTTCATCCAATATTGATTAGCGCCTTCCTGCACTTTGTAGGTTTGTCCAGTAGAAGCATCCTGTACATTGGTGCGCTCATAGATACCGTCGATTCTATCTGCCTGCTGTTTGTCGCTCGATGCATTGCTTGCCTGCCAGCCGCTCATGATAGCACTGTTAATAGCTTCGCTTTTATTGACAAATGCACGCTGACTTTCTTCAAACGCGCGCTGATTTTGTGCCATGCGTTGGTTAAATTCAGCCCAGTTTGCTCCAACGCGTTGTGCTTCTTCTCTGTTATATTTAGCCAGCGGCTCCAGGTTGTAGCGCGTGTTTGCCAGCGCGAAAATATATTGCTTTCTCGCTGCTTCAAAATGTTCCGGTTCCGCTTCTAAAGAAGAAAATGTATAATACCAGTTTTGCATGGTTTGCGATGTGCTGATGTTGAGATGTATTATTACGAAGTAAGGATTTCCTTCGCGCGTTTTCCATTCGCTGCCACAGGTTACCACATCTGAGCGGCTTGGCATGGCTTTGAATAGCTGATCGCTATACCACTTATCTATTTTTGATACTTCCGGAATTTCATAATATTTTACAAACTGCAAGCCGCGACTATTGCCCCAAGGCACAAAATCTTGTTGAATGAGTTGCTCTATTCCGGGCATTTCGCGCTGTGCAGTGCCAGAATACGCCTGTTGCAGACTTTGGTTAAAATTCACCATAAAACTTTGCAACGGATAATCAGTAACCTTGATGCCATTTGGACCTGCGATGCCGCCGTTAACGAGTTTCCAGGAAGAAGGCATAGGCATTGTAGCAGCTACCATGCCGCTGCCATCGCCTAGCTCTACCATTTCCAGTTTTTGCCAATAGCCGTTGGGTTTTTCTTTTCCGTTCTCTGATTTACTTTCAGAAGATTGTTCCGTTCCGTTTTCTGTTTTTTCGCTGTTATTGCATGCTGTAATGGTAAGAATAGTTGCAATGAATAAATGATTTATACGCATAGTTATGGTTTATGTTAGATAGATTGAATTATCTAAAATAAGGAATATTTTCTTCTACACCAAATGTTGCCGTTTCGATAATGTAGTTCGTTAAGACACTAAAGTATAATATTAATTAGATTATAAAGTTACTTTGTTAGTATCTAACTTAATGCTTCATTTCTTTTACTAAATTTACTTTTGCTTTTTGCATGTACGCCTTTTCCTGTTTGGTTTTTGGCGGAAAATCGGGTTTCATTTCTTTTAATTTTTCTAAAATAACTTTACTAACTAAAGTGTGTGCATGTAGTTTATCATCGGCTGGAATGATGTACCAAGGCGATAATTTTGTACTGGTATTTTTTATAGCTTGTTCGTAAGCATCCTGATATTTTGACCAGTATTGGCGTTCTACAATATCGCTTGATGAGAATTTCCAATGTTTATCTTCGTTGGCAATTCTATCTAAAAATCGTTTGCACTGCTCATCTTTAGATATGTGTAAGAAGAATTTAAGTACATGTGTTCCTATTTCAATATTTCGTTCTTCAAAATGATTAATTTGAATGTATCTTAATTCCCAAAATTTGGTATCAATTTTTGAAAGACTATCGTAACCATTTACACGTTCTGCTAAAACTAATTCTGGATGTACTTTTGAGATGAGTACATTTTCATAATGAGAACGGTTAAATATTACTATTTGTCCATGCTCTGGCAGTTTAATTGTTTGCCGCCACAAATAATCGTGTTCCAATTCTAACGCACTTGGATGTTTGAAGCTGGTAACCAAAACGCCTTGCGGATTAACGCCTTTTATAATTTGTTTAATGGTTCCATCTTTTCCAGAACTGTCCATTCCTTGAAAAATAATAAGTAAAGACTGGCGGTCTTCTGCAAATAATTTATTTTGAAGTTTTGAAATTTGCTGAATAGTGTTCTCTAAATTCTTTTTTAATTTCTTTTTATTTTTTTTTGATGCAGGAGTTAATCTGGTACTAAAATCAGCTAGTTTGAATTTATTGTCAGAGACTCGAAATGTTTTGTCTGTATAATTAACGTACTTCATTTTTACTGTTTTGGTGATAGTAGATTGTGTGATTTAAGTGTTCATTCATTTGAAGTTGTGTTTTTATTTAAGCACTTTTTTTAATTCTTTATCTGTTTTCTTCACAATTTTTTTAATAGATTTTTTCACCACTTTTTCAATGTTTTTTGTTAGTTCAGACTTATTGTCTTTCAGCACATTATGAACTGCTGCAATCAGTTTTTCTTTTAACGGTTTTACAATTGCAGATTTTACTATCACAGATTTAACTGCTTTTTTTACTACTTTCTTTTTCATGTGTTTATTTATTTAATTGTTGTGATTGATTAATACTTATTTTCTTTTAACTTTAAAAAGGATCGCTTAATTCGCTTATACGGATTAGTTTTTTATTTACGAATTCATCTAAACCTAATTCAGCCATTTCACGTCCATAACCAGAACCTTTTGTGCCACCAAAAGGCAAATCAGCTTGTGTCCAGGTTGGATGATTGATGAAGACCATACCAGAATCAATTTGATTGGCTACTCGTTTGCCTCTTTCAATATCTTGTGTAAACACCGAACCGCCTAAACCAAAAGGAGAGTTGTTCGCTAATGCAATGGCTTCTTCTTCATTTTTTACTTTAAAGAAAAGAGCAACCGGTCCAAAAAATTCTTCGTAAAAAACTGGATTGTCAGGTAAAATATCTGTTAGAATTGTAGCTTGCATAAAAGCACCTTCTTTGTCCACTCTTTTGCCACCTAATAAAATTTTTGCACCACCATCTACCGCTCTTTTAACTTGATCTGCAATTTTTACTGCTGCTGCTTCCGTGCTAAGCGGACCAAGTTGTGTTGTTGCTTCCATTGGGTCACCAACAACTAATGCTGCCATTTTATTTTTGAATTTTTCAAGAAACACATCTGCAATACTTTCTACTGCTATAAACCGTTTCGCTGCCACACAACATTGACCATTGTTATTGATTCTTCCAACAACTGCCCATTCTACGGCTTTGTCAATATCTGCATCTTCCAAAATAATAAACGCGTCGCTACCGCCTAATTCTAAAACAGATTTTTTAATATTTTTACCAGCTTCTGCAGCAACACTTGCGCCTGCTGTTTCACTTCCGGTAAGCGATACACCTTTAATTCTTTTATCTGCAACCAATTCAGTAGTTCGTTTATTGGGCAAAAATAGATTTGTATAAAGTCCGAGTGGCGCGCCTGCTTCAATAAATATATCTTCAATGGCTTTTGCACATTGCGGAACATTTGAAGCGTGTTTAATTAATACTGCATTTCCAATCATGATGTTTGGTGCTGCAAAACGAGTTACCTGATAAAAGGGAAAATTCCAAGGTTGTATGCCAAGCAGCACTCCAACAGGACTATATCGTATGAGTGCTTTTCCGTGAACAGGATTTAATATTTTATCGGCTAAGAAACCTTCTGCATTTTTTGCGTAGTAATCAAATATTTCAGCACTTAATTTTATTTCACCTTCGGCATGAATAAAGAGTTTACCCATTTCTAAGGTAATGATTTTTGAAAGTTCTGTTTTTTTTGCTCTCAACAAACCAGCTACTTTATACAATAACTGTGCTCTTACTTTATAATCTGTTTTCTTCCATTCATCAAATGCAATGGTTGCTTTATCTACTGCGTTTTCCAAAGCAACATCTGTTATTTCATCAAAAGATTGTACTACTTTATTTGTTGTTGGATTGATTGTTTGAATTGCCATTATCTTGTTTTTTTATGTTTAAGGAAAATTATTTTTTATTAGTTAGAGCTTCTAAAAGCAACTTGGCAACTGCCTCTGAAGATGCCGGATTTTGACCGGTGATCAATAAGCCATCTTGTTTTACATGCGATGTCCAATCATTGCCTTTCGTGTAAATAGCACCATGTTTTTTAAGTTCGTCTTCTAATAAAAACGGAACTACTTTCGTTAGTTTAACCGCTTCTTCTTCTGTGTTAGAAAAACTCGTTAACTCTTTTCCTTTAACCAGTGGTTCACCATTTTCTGCTTTTACATTTACTAAAGCAGCAGGTGCATGACAAACAAAAGCAATTGGCTTTTGATGATTATAGAAATCTTCAATTAATTTTATAGAGTCTTTATCATTTGCCAAATCCCAAAGTGGTCCATGACCACCTGGATAAAAAACAGCATCGTAATCATCTTGTTTTATGTCACTCAGTTTTAAAGAATACGCCACTTTATCAATAAGTGTGCTGTCTTCATAAAATCTTTTGGTGGATGGTGTTTGCGCATCTGCTAATTCACTTTTAGGGTCAACCGGTGGCTGACCACCTTTTGGCGATGCAATAGTTATATCTGCTCCAGCATCAGCTAATACATAATAAGGTGTTGCAAATTCTTCTATCCAAAAACCAGTTTTTTCGCTGGTATTTCCTAAGGCGCTATGCGATGTTAATACAATTAATACTTTCATTTTATTTTATTTATTGATTTTATTAAATTCTTGCAATCATTTTACCTAAAACTTATTTAATTTGATACAGGCACACAGCTAGAAAATGAATGACTACGTCTCAATAAAGGTGAACCTAATTCTATCTAAAACATTACATAAATAACTAAAGGAGTTACAATATTCACACAATCCAATATCTATTGTCTTCAAAATGGTGCTGAATCGTTTAGTATGCGAAGTTGTTTGCTTTGGAGTTTTATGTAGGAAAAGGAGAAAAACTATAATGAAAAGCCCAATATTCTGTATCACATGAGAATCATGTCTCATGTATATGGATTTATTTATTCGAGCGAGATGTGGTATGAATACTTAAGCAGTTGCCTTTATTTCTTTTGCCAATCGATATTCACAATGATCTCATTGCGTCTTCCAAAAAGCTGATACGGTGGATTGTACCCTAAATAACGGAAATTACCGTGAGGTGTAATTCCTTTTTTCTGTAAGAGAGCGTTTAGTTTTTGGGTGTTTTCTTTGATTTTTTCATCTGAAGAATAACCGCCAAAACGAATAGCAGCAACATATTCGTCAGCAGATTCAGTGATGATAATGTTAGAATCGTTTGGCTTTGGTAAATTCTCTTTATTGTAGTGCTCAGGCATCACAAAACTCATACTCGAGCCGGTTTCTTTAATATCCATATGAACAGGCGCGGTCATGGATATGTTTTTATTGGAAGTATTGCCGCCGAAAATGTAGCCAGCCAACGTTCGGAATCCGGAATTGGCTAATTCCTTATACGATTTGGCATTCATTTGAATGGTAGCCAGTGTAGCGGCAGGATAGAACCGGATTTCCACATCTTCCATCGATTGTATTACGGTATATTTTTGTTGTTCGGTTTTGAAGATGGACATAGTTATAAATAGTTGAGATAAAAAAAAGAGAATGAATAAAGCTGCAATTATAATTTTAAATACTTTCATGTAAGTGTGATGCTTTAGTTATAAGCCAAATTCAGACAAATTGTTCATTTCTGATTGATTTGGAAAAAAGGATAGTGATTTGCTTTTTACGATTTTTATGGTTTTCTTCTAAGAATTATTATTTTTTAACCGTTTACACATTTTTCTTTACAATACCAGAATTGCCTTTTCTTGGCTAAGAATACCCTTTTCTTGGCCAAGAATAGCCTTTTCCTAATTAGGAAAAGGCTTTTCGGAGTTAGGAAAAGCCTTTTCTGAGTTAGGAAAAGTCTTTTCGGAGTTAGGAAAAGTCTTTTCGGAGTTAGGAAAAGCCTTTTCGGAGTTAGGAATAGCCTTTTCGGAGTTAGGAATAGTCTTTTCGGAGTTAGAAATAGTCATTTCCGTCAAGGAAAAAGTCATTTCCGTCGAGGAAAAAGTCATTTCCGTCGAGGAAAAAGTCATTTCCGTCAAGGAAAAAGTCATTTCCGTCAAGGAAAAAGTCATTTCCGTCAAGGAAAAAGTCTTTTGGAAGAGAACTTTACTAGTGTTTTTATAATTTACAGCTTCGGCACGGTGTTTTCACCTGCCGACTGTTATGTTGTTTAGTTTTCTTGCGGTTTTTGTTTTGGGTGAGTGGTTGAAAGTTTTTAAACTTCAAAAACAACGCGACGAAGTCGGAGACATTCGCCGAGCGATGCGGAAGATTTTGCTTATTTGGGGAATTGGATTTTCTTTTTACGAAATAGTATTTTCTTCTTACGAAAAGCAATTTTAGGAACGCTCTCGTTAGAGTAATGTGGGTTGGGAGATAATATAACATAATTTGGAAATGAATCAACTTTTGAATAGATTTGATAAACAAAATATAAAGATTAAACGATGAATAAAATGATAAGATTAATGACACTTATATTGTTTTTAGTAATTCTAAAAACTACCAATGCACAAGTAGAAGTTTATAAAACTTATTCTGACTATCAAAATAATATTTCTGCAAAATATGCTGATTTTTTAAAAAATAAAATTGCACATGTTGGGCAAGATTTAATTTTTCTTGATGATAAAGGAGAAAAAGTAAAGATTAACTCTACTGAAATCTGGGGTTTTAAATATAAAAATACAATCTTTAGGTTTTACTTAAATGATGCATATTATCCAATGGCGGCAGTAGTAAATATAGGGAAATTAGTTTACTACGAAAATGGAATTGCTTATATGGAAATGTTAAAAAAGAATAAAGATAAAGGTAGTTATGATTTCATTGTTGATGGAAATAGTTGGTATTTTTCAAAAGATTTAAATAGTGAAATAGAAAAAGCTAATAAACTTGAATATTCTTCAACGAAGTACCCTGAATATAAGGAACTTTATGATTGTCTAATGCAAGATTCAAAATATAAAGGTCTAAATGAGAAATCAAAAAAAGATGAAGATGAAAAAAGAGCTTTACGAAAAACTTATTTATCAAACCTAGGTATAAAAAAAGTAAGAGAATGTATTAGCAGTTTTGAAGGGAAACCTTTATTCGAAAATTGATACCAAGATATATTCTAATATACAATTCCTCCCTTTACTTGCTCAAGTATGCCGTATAGCAATTAGCGTGGTGTACTTGTGCGTTGCACCTATTTTCCGCACAAGTACGCAACTGCACAAAGCAACGCTGCATACTTGCTCAAGTTAAGGTAATTACTGTTAAAATAATTTTAGAATTCTAAATCATGGTATAAATTACTTATTTTCATATCTCAAGAACTATTTGCCTTACAGATTTAATTAATGATAAATCATTTAAGTTTTAGAATATGGAATTCAAAGTATACTTAAGTATTGTACTAATAATTTCAACTGCAATTATTCAGTATTTAAAGGATCGGGATAGCGAAAAAAATACTTTTTTAAATCAGATTAACTTAATAATATTTCTAGTTGGAGCTATATTATACGCTATAGATTTTCAAAAAAGCAAATCAGAAGTTATTTATGGGTTATATGAATTTCCTCGTCCATGGTATAGTTATGCAAAACATGGAGATTTTTTTAGAAGAAAACATTTTAAAGGTGAGGAAGAAGTTGTTGTGTCAATTTGGAACGACGGTGAGATTGACATCAAAAATGATGAGATGCGGAGAGATTTTGTTTTTAAGTTTGAAAATGCTATCAAGATTTTGGATTATAAAATTTTAAAATCTTCAGGTAATAAATTTTCCAATTTTGTACTTGATACCATAAACAACAATTCTCTAAGTTTTACATTTAACAAATTATTTGTTGGACAAGGCATGTGCTTTAAAGTTAGGATACTTACAAACGATCTAGGTTTTTTAAAACTTCGATTATATGGTGAGAGTTCATATAATACAAGCATAAAACGCTTGTATAGCATTCACCCAATGATTAACATCTTTATTATTATGCTATCAATTAGTCTAAGTCTTTTTATTTTTTTGAAAATAAAAAATATTAAAACAAAAAAAATTACCCTTATTGTAATATTCACAATTACAGTGTTTTTTTTAATGAATAGCTGCAGAATACTGAACAAAGTAGATAAACAGATTCCTGATGGTTATTATGAATCATTTATAAATACTTATGATGCATTAACTGGACATACTAGAACTATGTAAATTTTTTAGAAACAGTACCTTAACTCGCGCAAGTATGCAGTATAGCAATTAGCGCGGTGTACTTGTGCGCTGTACCTTTTCAGTACAAGTACGCAACCGAACAAAGCAAGGCTGCATACTTGTGCTAGTTGTGGGCTTGCCAAGCTAAACTATACTAAACTAAACACTTATCACTGGCGAGGATTCTGTAATTTAAGATAATAGGTTTCAAGTAAAAAGGTTGTCATTGTTCCTGCTAAATTAACTGCTAGTTCTGCATGTCGTGATGTAGGTTTTGTTTGCGATACTTTTTTTCCGTGAGAGTCACTTAATTTATTTCTTAATGCTCCAAGCCCTTCAACAACAGTTTGACAACCGCCTAAGATTTGTTTAAAGATTTGTTCTGTGTGTTGGTCAGGTGCTAGATTTAAGTTTTCTGCAGTCAGTTTATATAATTTAGGAAGGTCTATATCATCTTTATAAATTATATTTAAACTGTCAAGGATAAATTTACATGTTGTTTCAATCAAAGTTCTAGCAGTCGTAATTGCAGCTTCTGCATCATCCGATTTTCTTTCTAATGCTTTTTGCCATTGTGAATTGATATATTCTTGGTTGAATTTGTCAATGGTTTTTGTTGTGCTTTCATCAATAATTCCTTTTTGCTTTGTTTCTAAGTAGTTTAAAACACCTGAGAATTCTGTCCATAGAAAGTTTCTTCTTTCTGCATAACTTTTAAATTTAAATTTTATGAATTGCCAAAATTGTCCTGTTGTTCTGTTTGTATTTAAAAAGTCAGGTAAAAGCTTTTTGATTTCATTATTGTTTATTAATTCTGTTCTCAACTTCTTAAACTCTTCTTCTTCACCAGTTGCTCCACTTGTTGCAATTGCAATAAGCATATTTTGTAATGTTTCTATTTTTATTTGTAAATCTGTCATAATGCTATCGTCTTATTAAGTGCTACAGTTAGCTGACTTTAAACGGATGTTTTAACTGTAGAATTTTTTCAGATATCTTGCTTGATTATCTAATTCTGGAAACAAAGTTGATTCATTTATTCCTAATATATTTAATTCTTCTAAAATATTATCTTTGCTATTGTTGTCAATATCAAAATCAATACCTTTTAAACCAAGATTTAAAATCCAATTTAAAGGAATTTGGGCTGGAATTCTTTTTTTTCCTTTTATTCCAAATATTAAGAATGCACCACTTTGTTTTATAATTCTATTGTTATTTTGTTTAACCTTTACAGCAACGACTCTTTCAATATCATTAGGATTTATAATTGATTGAAAATATGATTTCTCCTCTTTTATTTCATGTAACAAACGAGCAATTTCATCTTCTAAATTAAATTCGGAAATATCTAAATGCCTGATTTTTTCAACATTAAATGTACTTGGTCTCTTTGCAAGACTGGCTAAAATACTTACAGTATCACTATCAAAATATTTTATATCATCTTTTGGAATTCTAAATACAATTACTTTGCCGTTTTTCTTTTCTTTACTTGCACAAGCAAAATATAATGCAACTAAAGGATTAGTTGTTAAATCAAGAAGTCTTGTTGGTAAACCATAATGTTGCATTTTAACAAGCTTTTCCAAAGCACTTTTATCATTTAAGAAGTCTGATGGTGTTCTTAATATAAATTCTTTAAATAGTTTGTTTTCATTTAAGATTAATCTCCTATTTCTATATAAAGCTGGGACTAATTTATAATCGTAATCAGAATGTCCTCTAAAATATAGTTCGGACTCATACTGTCTAGGGATTTTTTGAAGTTCATTTATAAACTGAGCTATACTATTAATTGCCATCTTTTCTCTTTTTTACAAATTCGGAATATCCTTTTTATTAAACTTATACAAATGCTCGCTTTCTTCTTCTTTGTATTTCATTACTTGTGCTAAGGCATCAGGTACTACATCGCTGCAGAATACTAATAAGGAACCTTTCACAGCATTTTTAATCGCATAATCTATGGCTTCCGGTTCGTTTGGTATTACTGTAATCTTTTTGTTCGGATGGTCTTTATGAATGCCTTCTTTTAGCATTGCAATAAGTTCTTCTGCGGTTTTGCCTCGTAAGTTTCTGTCTTGTCTGATAATAATTTCATCAAACATTTCTGCTGCAATTTTACCAATTTCGTTATTGTCTTCGCGTCGTCGGTCGCCAATGCCTGCAATCATACCTACTTTTACAGTAGCATCAATATTTTCTACAAACTTTTGCAACGCACGCATACCAGCAGGATTGTGCGCATAGTCTAACAACAAATCAAAGTTCTTAAAGTTGAACATGTTTAATCTGCCTGGTGTTTGTGCCGCACACGGTATAAAGGTTTCCAGCGACAACTTAATATCCTGTAAAGAAAAACCACGTAAATAACCAGTCAACACAGCAGGCAACACATTTTGTATCATAAACGTTGCACGACCACCATAGGTGAGTGGCACGTTTACTGCTTTAGTGATACGCATTTTCCATTCGCCTTTGCAAATCGTAATGTAGCCATCTTCATAAATAGCAGACAAGCCGCCGCGTTTCATGTGCGCCTTAATATGCTTGTTGTTTTCATTCATCGAAAAGAACGCTACATTACATTTCAAATCTTTGCGCATATTATATACCAACTCATCATCGGCATTTAAAATGGCATAACCACTCGGATGCACTGATTCAGGAATGACGCCTTTTGCTTTTGCGAGTTGTTCCATCGTGTGAATACCTTTTAAACCAAGGTGATCGGCAGCTACATTGGTGACAATGCCAATATCACAATGGTCGAAAGCCAAACCTGCGCGCAACAAACCACCGCGTGCCGTTTCCAGAACCGCAAAATCAACAGACGGATCGCGCAATACATATTCGGCACTGGCTGGTCCGGTGCAATCGCCTTTTAAAACCATCATGTTTTGTATGTATACACCATCACTGGTGGTGTAACCAACGCTGTGTCCTTTCATTTTTGCCATGTGTGCAATCAAACGCGTAGTCGTTGTTTTTCCATTCGTGCCTGTCACCGCAACAATTGGAATACGCGCCGGTGTTCCCGGTGGAAACAACATATCTATTACGTTGGCTGCCACGTTGCGAGCCAAACCATCAGAAGGAGCGATGTGCATACGGAAACCCGGTGCTGCATTGACTTCTAATACCGCGCCGCCGGTTTCGTTGGTCGGCACTGAAATATCAGTGGTCATTAAATCGATGCCACAAATATCCAGACCAACAATTTTTGAAATACGTTCTGCCATCAACACATTGTACGGATGCACGATGTCGGTAACATCTGTTGCCGTGCCGCCTGTGCTGAGGTTTGCCGTATCTTTTAAATTTAATTTTTCACCTTTCGGCAATACATCAGACAGTTTTAGTTTTTTATTTTCCAGAATTTCTTCCGTCATTTTATCGATGTGAATTTGCGTTAATACTTTTTCGTGACCGTAACCACGGCGCGGATCTTTGTTCACTTCGTCTACCAATTGCTGAATGGTAGAAACGCCATCGCCGATCACATGTGCCGGTGAGCGTTTTGCCGCAGCAACTAATTTGTAATTGATAACGAGCAAACGATAATCATCGCCAACGATATATTTTTCTACAATCACCGAGCGCGAAATTTCTTTCGCTGCTTTGAAAGCGAATAAAGCTTCGTCCCAATTTTGTATATTTATGGTAATTCCACGGCCATGATTTCCGTTGATTGGTTTTATTACTAACGGATAGCCTAAATAATCAATCGCCTCTTTCAAACCTTCTTCTGATTTTACGACTTCGCCTTTCGGAATTGGAATTTCCGCTTTGTCGAGCATGTATTTAGTATCTTCTTTATCGCACGCAATTTCCACACCAATAGAACTGGTTTGGCTGGTTACCGTTGCCTGAATTCTTTTTTGATTGGCACCATATCCAATCTGACATAATGAATATTTATTTAAACGAAACCATGGCATTCCGCGCAAAGCAGCTTCTTCTACAATAGAGCCTGTACTTGGCCCAAGTCGTTCTTCTTCGCGCATTTCACGCATTTCTTTTATGTCTCTTTCTAAATTATATGCTTCATTATTAGTCAATGCTTCTGCAATGCGCACTGCAGCTTTGGCCGCATAGATACCTACTTTTTCTTCCATATAATCAAACACCACAAAGTACACACCTTCTTCGCCATAGGTACGTGTTCTGCCAAAGCCGACATTCATACCTGCAAGCGTTTGTATTTCTAATGCAATATGTTCAATGACATGACCCATCCAGGTGCCTTCTTCTACACGTTGAAAAAAACCACCTTCGCATCCAACAGAACAACGATGACTCAACATAGTTGGAAACATCGTTTTTAATCTGTCCAAAAAACCATCAATAGTATTCGTTGGTTTTTGTTCGTATTCTTGTAAATCGAGTGTCATTACAATTAGCTTGTGTCTTCTTATGGACCAGTAGTTGGGTCCGCGCATAGCTCTGATTTCTCTAATTTTCATATAAGGTTGGTTGTTTTATTTTCAAAAAATACTTTAGTAAAGTAGTGATTTTTTCTAAAATAAGAAAAGTTTAGCTTTCTTTTTTCTTCTGGCACTTTTCAAAATGGCTTTGTGATTTATTTTTGTCGCTGATGCAATTAAAAAGGACATACATATAGTGTTGGCTTAAAATGTCTGTTTATTGTCTATTGGATTAAAATACTTTGGAGTAAGTTTGTGTTGTTAATATAAATCAATGGCAACAAAAATTATCTTTCTTATTTTACCTAATACACATTTAATGGATTTGGCCGGACCTGACCAGGTTTTTTTAGAAGCAATTGATTTTGGTGCAGATTTGAAAATTGAATATTGCAGTTATGCTAATAATATAAGTACATCAGCAGGTTTGCCTTTTGGTAAGGTGCAGCATTTTTCAAAAGTAAACTATAAAAAAGGTGATTTCCTGTTTATTCCGGGTGCTGATATTGCATTTTTACATTCAGCAGAATTTACCAAACAAAAATTATTATTTAACTGGATCAGAAAATGTTATGAAGATAAAGTAATTATTTGTTCTGTTTGTACTGGTTCGTTTGTATTGGCTTTATCTGGCATATTAGATGGTAAAAATTGTACGACGCACTGGAAGCGAACAACAGAGCTGCAAAAAATGTATCCGAAGTTACAGGTAATAGAAAATGTTTTATTTACACAGGAAGAAGGAATTTATACAAGTGCAGGTATCGCTTCCGGTTTGGATATGGCATTGCACATTATAGAAGAATTAAAGAATGAATATTTTGCACATAAAGTAGCAAGAGAACTGGTGATTTATAACAGAAGAAAAGGGAATCAGTCACAACACTCTGTATATACAAATTACAGAAACCATATACATACCGGCATACATGCAGTGCAGGATTGGTTGCAGGAAAATTTGCATAAAAAAGTTTCCTTAGTTGAATTGGCTGCAATGGCTTCTATGAGTGATAGAAATTTAACCAGGATATTCAAAAAAGAAACTGGTTTAACAGTGAATGCATACATCAATTTATTGCGAAAAGAAAAAATAAACGAGTTGCTCAATCATCCTGATTTGTCGAGAATTCAAATTGCTAAAAAAGTTGGATTAAAAAGTGAAAGACATGTAAGCAGAATCATTCATCAGTAATATGGCAATTAAAAACAGATATATTCAGCGGCCAGTCCGGTTTTTAGAAGTCTTTCAGCAAGATGATTGGCAAATAAAAATTTATCTGATGTCCAAAAAAGACACATCAGTGGATGCACAAACGATTCAACTGGCAAAAGCGCAACTGTCAAAATGGTTATTAAATGCCAATAACTATCCGTTAGAAACATATCATATTGCCACATTGATTTTGCACCAGGGAAAGGAAGGTTGTTTTGCTATTATCAATTGGTGGATCGATGAAAACATGCTGCAGAACCATGTGTATTTAGCCACCAACGAACAACCGAATGAATTTAAAATGTATTCCGACAAAGGCATCATTACATGTGTTTGGGAAATGGCAGTGTTGTGGTATGAACGAAATCTGTGGATTAAGTATGTATTGAAAAGACCTAAAAAACCTGATTTTAAAATGTATTTGAATAAACATTTAAACTCGTTTGTTTAATAAAAAATCAAGCATGTATTTGACCGTTTAATAATAATCATATGAACAAGTTAAACTCTTTTTTTATAACACTTGGTGTTATACTGGCTACTCATTTGTCTGTTTTTGCTCAGCAAGACAGTATAAAGAAATTACCATCTATTCAAATGCAACGAAAGAGCAATACTGACATAAAACACATTGCTTTAAATCTCCGGTTTAATTGGCAAAAAAAGCAAGCATCAGGTACAGCAACCTTAACCTTATCGCCAACTATTGCTTCGAATCAAATTGCATTAGATGCAGGAATGCTTACCATAAATTCTATAGCGTTGCAAAATGGTACTGTGTTAAAATATGAGTATGACGGAAGTGATAAAGACAATGCCTTGAACATTACATTAGACAAGACTTATAAAGCGAATGAAGAAGTTACCATTGTTATAGATTATCATACCAATCAGGTAAACGAAATTGACCCGAATAATTTAAGTGGCAGCAATGGAAAAGGGTTGCGCTTTTCTCAGCCAACTTCAAACGACCCAATCAAACCTACAGAGATCTGGTCTATTGGCGAACAACATTCTAATCGTTACTGGTTTCCAAGTAATGATGCGCCTAATGATGTGCGTACTACAGAATTTACTGCAACGGTAGATAAACAACTGACTGTAATTTCAAACGGCAACCTTGTCGAAACTAAAGTCAATACAGATGGTACTCATACTTTTCATTATAAAACGGACAGACCTTATGCTAATCATTTAACGTCTTTTGTAGTTGGTAAGTTTATAGATGTTCAGCAAGAATATGAAGGTATTCAATTGCATAATTATGGTTATTCAACTGAAAAAAAATGGATAGAAGCTAGTACCGTTCGCTTGCCAGATATGATGAAATTCTTTTCAGAATCTATTGGTGTAAAATATCCTTATCAAAGGTATTCACAGGTTTTTGTGCAAGACATAGGTAGTTTTACAGCAAATAATACGGTTTCTACCATCACTGAAAATATGATAGATGATTATTCGACACACTCAGACTTCTATTATTTATGGGACATGACCGAAGCTGAAGCGCTGGCGCAACAATGGTTTGGAAGTTATTTATCTTGTACAGATTGGAGTGATGTTTGGATAAATAAATCGTTTGCGCATTACCTGAATGGAATTTACAATGAACATAAAAATGGAAAAGAAGAGTTTTTATTATGGCAGCATAATTTTGATCAGGGAACTTACTTGAATGATTGGAGTGCAGGAATTAGCCATCCGATAGTTACTAAAAACTATGAAAATGCAGAAACGTTTGTAACCGATAATTATGCAACTGTTCGAGGTTCATTAGTATTACATATGTTGCGTAAACATTTAGGTGATGACGTTTGGTGGAAATCAATAAATTATTTTGTAAAAGAAAATGCTCAAAAATCAGTTACCACAGATGATTTTCAAAAAGCAGTAGAAAAGGCGAGTGGTGAATCCATGGATTGGTTTTTTGACCAATGGATCTACAAAATGGGTCATCCGGTTTTTGAAGTTACAAAACAATATGATGCTGCAAAAAAGCAATTAACGTTACTTGTAAAGCAAACACAAAAGATAGATACAACAAATGCATATCCACAAACTCTTTATTTTAAAGGGAAACTAGATATTGAAATTGACGGAAAAATAGAAACGGTTTTTATAAAAGATACAGTTGAAAATAAGTTTATATTTTCTTTAGCGCATGCACCTAAGCTTATCAACTTTGATTATGAAAATACCTGGATTAAAGAACTTGTCTTCACAAAATCATTTGATGAATATGTTGAAGAGTTTCAATATTCAAAAGATATTTTAGCACGACAAGCAGCCATGATGGAATTAGTAACTATTGCAAAAAGCACAGATGCTACAACTGAACAACGAGCAAAAATTGAAACCATATTGCGCAATACTATTTTAAGTAATGCCTATTGGCGTCTGCGTTTAGGTGCGGTTTCACAATTGCAAAATCTTATTTCGCCAATGCAGCCAAATGATACCACGATAGCTGTTTTATTAAGTGTAATTAAAAATGAAAAATCATGGTTGAAAGCAGGTGCCATACGTTTTTTAGGTACTACAAAAAATCCAAAATTTACGGATATTTATTTGCAGGCATT